>NZ_QYUP01000140.1 GCF_003590855.1 Massilia cavernae | reverse complement strand
CCTGCATCTGCAGCTTGAGGCCGGCGATGTTTTCGTCATACGCGCCCAGTTCGCTTTGAAGCGAGGACTGGCGCGACACGAACAGCTGGCTCTGCAGGCTTTTCAGCTCGGCCAGGCGCGGGTCGGCCTGGTCGTTTTGCAGCTCGGCCGGAAAGGTCAGCTTTTTGGCGCCGTCGCGTTCGGCAAGCAGGCGCGCCTCGGTCGCGCGCACGGTCAGGTACTGGCCACTGGTGATGTCCGACGCCGACTTGGCCATCACGGGATTCATGCGCACCAACACCTGGCCGGCCTTGACCACGTCGCCGTCCTTGACCAGGATCTGCTGGATGGTGCCGCCCTGCAGGTGCTGCACCTGCTTGCGGTTCGATTCGGCGGTGACCGCGCCCGACATCGGCACGCCCTTGTCGAGCGGGGCCAGCAGCGCCCACAGCAGGAAGCCGCCGACGCCGGCCAGGACGATTATCCAGCCCAGCTTGCTATATGCGCCGGCATCGGTGTTGACCGTTAGCGGCGACACGTCGTGCGCGATGACTTCTGTCGCCTGGCTCTTGTCTTGAAGTGCTTTCATGTTCTTATTCCTGTTCCGTCGTTGCCGCGGCGCCGTTGCCTGCCGCGGCCGTTGCGGCCGTCCCCGCCTGCTGTTGCGCCAGCTGCTGTGCCGCCAGCTGGGCTTGCGCCTCGGCCTGGGCCTGCTGCTGGGCGGCCTGGGCCTGCTGCTGGGCTTGTTGCTGTGCCTGCAGCACTTTCTGGTTGGCCTCCTGCAGTGCCGCCAGCACCTGCTGGGTCGGGCCGAAGGCCTGCGCTGCGCCATCGCGCATCAGCAGCAGCTTGTTGGTCGCGCCAATAATGCTGGTACGGTGGGTAATCAGCACGATGGTCTTGCCGCGCTGTTTCAGGTCAAGCACCGCTTGCACCAGTGCCTGTTCGCCGACGTCGTCAAGGTTCGAGTTCGGTTCGTCGAGCACGATCACGGACGGGTCGCCGTACATGGCGCGCGCCAGGCCGAGGCGCTGCTTCTGGCCGCCGGACAGGCCGGCGCCGCCGTCGCCCAGTTTGGTGTCGTAACCTTCAGGGAAATGCAGGATCAGGTCATGGACGCCGGCGCGCTTGGCTGCCTGCACCACTTTCTCCGGATCGATCTCGCCAAAGCGCGCGATGTTTTCGCTGACAGTGCCGCCGAACAGTTCGATATCCTGCGGCAGGTAGCCGATGTTCGGACCCAGTTCACCCTTGTTCCAATGGTAGATGTCGGCGCCGTCCAGGCGCACCTTGCCCATCAGGGCCGGCCACACGCCCACCAGCAGGCGCGCCAGGGTCGACTTGCCCGAACCGCTGGGGCCGATCACGCCGAGCACATCGCCAGGAGCGATCGCGAAAGTCAGGTTCTTGATCACAGCGATCTTGGTGCCCGGAGGCGAGGCCGTCACCGCCTCGACGCTGAGCGCGCCTTGCGGCTTGGGCAGGGGCATGCCCGCCTCACGGGCAGGATTCGCTTCCAGCAGCTTGCTCAGGCGATCATAGGCGCTTCGGGTCGTGCTGAAGCTCTTCCACACGCCGATGACCTGCTGAACCGGCGCCAGCGCCCGGCCGACCAGGATCGATGCGGCGATCATCATGCCGGGGGTAATCTTGCCTTCGATGGCCAGCAGCGCGCCAAAGCCCAGCACCAGCGATTGCAGCGACACCTGCACGAATTTGGTGACGGCGCCGACAATGCCGGCCTTCTCGCTTGCTTCCGCCTGCAAGTGCAGGAATTTTCCATGCAATTTGAACCAGCGGCTCAGCAGGTTCGGCAGCATGCCCATCGATTCGATCACCTCCGCGTTGCGCAGGTTGTTCGTCGCCAAGTTGCCGGCGGTTATGGACATGGTATTGGCTTCGGCGAGCGGCTTGCGCGACACGCGCTCATTAATATAGGCCAGCGCGACCAGGATCACGGTGCCGCCCAGCGCAAAGAAGCCAAGCGACGGCTCGAAGAAGAAGATGACGATCAGGTAGATCGGGAACCACGGCGCGTCGAAGAAGGCGAACAACGCGTTACCGGTCAGGAACTGGCGCAAGCTGGTCAGGTCCGACAGGGCCTGGCCGGCGTTGCCGCCCGCCTGCTTCAGGTTCTGCTCGAAAGCGGCCGTGTACACGCGCTTGTTCAGCTGCATGTCGAACTTTGCGCCTACACGGATCAGAACGAACGAACGGATCAGTTCCAGCGCGCCCATCAGCAGGAAGGCGCCCAGCATCAGCACGGTCAGCATCAGCAGCGTGATCTCGTTGCCGCTGGCCAGCACGCGGTCGTAAACCTGCAGCATGTAAATCGACGGCGCCAGCATCAACAGATTGGTAATCGCGCTGAACATGCCGATCGTGAAGAAGGTACTCTTGAATGAGAGTAGCGCCTGCTCGATCTCGTTTTTCGATTGAAGGAGTTTATTTATCATTAGTGGATGACCGCATTAAGTGCGAAAGGAAAGGCATTCCGCCGGCTGATCGAGCCGGGGCGCCACCGGAGCCATACCGACTCCGAATCCCATAGGAAACATTCTGGGCGTCACATTATCGCTGAAAACCAAGAAAAAATGTGATGTACATCACATTTTTTATTTTGCGAGGCGGCGGCGTCCGTGCGACGCCGGCCAAAGGTGGAGGATTTTACGGCTGCATCAAGGTATTGCGACGCACGCTTGCAGGGGGAACCCCGCCAAGCGTGCGCGTTGTACCGGGTTAGCGGCGTATGCCCAGCTGGCGCCACAGCGGCAGGCGGGTTCGGACGATGGTGTCGACCCTGTCGCGAATATCCGACAGGTTCTCTTCCGCTGTAGTGAGCGCCTTGCCATCTTTTAGCATCTGGCGCCCCTGGCTCCCGAGGATGGCCCAGATGTGCTCCGCCAGGGCTGCGGTATCTTCCGGATTGACGTTGTGCTCGAGCGCATCGAATAACAAGCGGTCGATAAGGCCGGCACCGACGCCGCTACCCAGCAAGGGGGAGGCCAATGTCTGGAACTCGTCGCCGTAGCGTGCTTTCGAACCCAAGACCCGGTTCATCTGGGCGGCGCTGTCCACCGACTTGTGGTCGGCAGCCCCGAAGAAGATGTTCGCCTGGCCGGACGATGTGAGCAGCGCCACAACCTGGGCCAGGCTCGGCACCGGAACCTGCTGCAGGCCCGGCAAGGAACGCAGTTCGCGGATGGTTTTCGGGCCATCGGCCAGCGCGTCGAGCACCGGGTTGTAGACCTCGGGTTTCGCGTTCACATTACCTTCCGGCAGTTTCAGCGACAGCGTGGCCTCGTCGCGCGGCACGGTCAGCGCCACCCCGCACGCCAATAGCCATTCGGTCTGACGAACCTGGCTCATGCGGCGCGCGCCGCGGACGAACACGTCCTTCCGGAACGCCGTATTAAGGAAGTAATCCTTCACCGTTTGCCGGAAAATCGGGTCCGGGTTGGCATTGATTACCGCCTGTTTTTCCTCATTCAGGAACAACGCGGTGAAGTTGGACGAGGCTTCGGCCGATCCTGCGTAGTCCAACTTGGCCTCCGCCAGGTCGCGCACGACGTCCGCGAAGTACATCGGCTGCCAGTGCTTGTGCATGTACTCGTGCACCAGGTAATTCGGATTGGCGGTTTTCAGGGTGTCGAGGCGTTGGCGCAGCGCCGGGGCGACCTCGAAGTAGCCTGCCTTGGCCTGGTCGAGCTTGTCGATGAAGTCGGTGGCGGCCTTGACCTGGACGTCGCTGCGGTTCGGGTGCAAGTCGGCGTACTCGACGATCAGTCGCTGCAACGGCAGCGATACGCTCCAGCCCGGCATCGCATTGTAGCCGAGGTAGACAATGCCGCCCGGCTTCAGGTAGCGCCGGATGAACTTGACGATGTGGCGGCGGTTTTCGGCCGTCACCCAAGTGTAGATCCCATGCAGGGTGATGAAATCGAACTGCGGCAGGTCCGCGACCTGGCCTTCGGCCAGTTCCTCGAAGCTGTTTTCCAGCAACGTCAGGTTGTCCAGCTTCGCTTCCTGGGCCATCTGCCGTGCTCCGGCCACATGCGCCGGGTTGAAGTCCGCCGCGTAGAAGCGGCCATGGGCGGCGGTGGCGGCCAGCACGGTGGCCGTCAGGCCGCGCCCGAAGCCTAGCTCGAAATAGGTGAAGGGCTTACTGGTGTCGACCGGCTCGATGCCGTTCAACACACAGGCGAAATTAAGGTTGAAAGGCGCCTGTTCGCGGTAGAAGCCCGCAGTATATTCGATGTCCGATGCGTAGCCAGCTGTCCAGTCCATTGCAACTCCTGTTGTTTGAATGAGCGATTACTGCAAGATCGAATTACGATTGTAGCAAGCCGGCGCCGCCGCGTACGCACGGCCCTGAAATCGCTGCCGGGCTGCTGCCCGGCAGCCTGGCCTCAAACGATAAAGAAGGTATCGCTCGAGCCGACTTCGGCGATGTGGGTCACGCCGGTGACGCCCACCAGCTGCACTGCCAGGTCGCTACCCTGCAAAAACGCGTAACTGCGCCCAACGTACTCGAACACCACCAGTTCGCCCGGCGTCTCGGCGGCCAGGTTGGCGATCGCGAGCGCGGAGCCGAGGTCGGTCGGGCCGGCGCCTGTGAACTTCAGTACGCCGTTGACGATCGTGCCGGTGGTGACCGCCGGATTCGCGTTCGCGACCGCCGCCACCTGGCCGAAGGACAGGATGTCGGCTACCGCCTGGGCTGCGCTGGCTGCCCCAGTGTCGCTACCGACCGCGGCGGCAGCCGCCTTCGCGAAGTTGACGATATTTTCCGGCGCGGCGGAACTAGAGGCAGGCGCCAACGTTACATGGTCGGCGCCGCTGCCAAGCATCAGCGATCCGCCGTTGGCGAGCAAAGCGGTCGACATGGTCAGGCGCCCGGTGAACGTGGACGCATCGATCAACGTAAGCGCCGCCGTTCCCGAGGTGTTCAGGATCAGGTCGCTGGCGCCGGTGAGCTTGATGGTGGCCAGTTCGCCTACGGTATCGGTGTAATGAAGCACATTGTTGGCCAGCGTGCCGCCGGACACCAGCTCCACGGCCTTGGCGCCGGCCGCTACATGGAAGGCGGCCACGTTGTCGCCTGTAGTGATTTCGCCCTCGACCGTCGCCCTGAACGCAGAATCGAAGACGACTTTCAGCGTGGTCGGCGCTTCCACGCGCACGCGGGCCGTAACGGTCTCGATGTCCAAGTCCGCTGCCGCCGTTTCGTCGGCGTCGAGCGCCACCATGATCGGGCCGGCGTTCCTCTGGATAATGGACAGTTCGCTGCCTCCCATATCGCCCAGGGCGCGGAAGCTTGAACCTGGCGCGACGTTGAGCAACACGGCGCTGCCCACCGAACCGGTGGCGATGTATTCGATCAGCTTGCCGGGCGCATTGATATGGTCCGTGTCGAAGACCTTGTCGAGGCCGGTGACGTCGAAGGTGGTCAAGACCGGAGGCGGTGGATCGCCCGTGACCAGGCGCTCGATGAAGGCGTCGAGCGCCTTCGGCTCGATCGCGGCCGCCAGGCTGGCATCGGTGGTGATGCCAGCCAGGAAGGCCTTGACGGTGGCGTTGGCCTTGTTGCCCGTGTATGCAAGGATTTCCATGGTCAGGTCGAGCGCGTTGCTGAAAGCGGTCGCGCCGGTCACCTTGTTGGCGAAGGCGGCCTTGTCGCTGCCCACGGCGGCTTCGGAAATCATGGTGACGACCTCGGAGGTGGTGACATCCTTGCGGATCAGCGCGCGGCTCCAGAAGTCGAGGCCGGCCGGTTCCGGCGCGCGGCCGAACAGGTTCTGGTAGACCATCGTGATGATGCCCGCCTCATCCTTGCCGGCAAAGGCGGCCTGGTATTCGGCCGAGGCGGAAAAAGCAGCCGATACCGCCGCCGTGCTGCCGTTGGCCATGGCGATCACAGACTCCCAGTATTGCAGGCCCGCCACGTCGGCGGGGCGGCTGAAATATGCTACGTACAGTTTTTGCACGGCCTGAGTATGGATACCCATTGGAACTCCCTGAGCGATCGATTCAAATTGCATAGGCCAAAAAAAACCCGCTGCGGTGAAGCAGCGGGCTTTTTTGTGACTTTCGCCATCGACATTCCCCGCTTGCGCGAGGAATGCTCTCCGTTAGGAAATTAAACGATGAAGAAGGTGTTGGAGGTGCCGTCGGTGCCGACTTCAGCCAGGTTGGTGATGCCGGTGATGCCAACCAGCTTGACAACTACGTCAGTGGCTGCGTTTGCGTACACGTAGCTGTTGCCCAGGTATTCGAACGCAACAACTTCGCCTTCTTGCGCCGCCGAAGCAGCGATAACGATTGCTGCGTCCAGGGTCGTAGGACCAGCGCCGGTGAAGGTCAGCACGCCCTTGGTACCGACGGAGCCGCCAGCCAAGACGATTGCGTCAGCAACAAGGGTTGCACCAGCAGCAACCAGCACGTCGGCGCCAACTTGTGCAGCAGCAGCAGCGGTTGCATCCGTGCCGACAGCAGCAGCAGCGGTCTTCTCGAAGCCCGAAACCGACTCAATACCGGTAGGTACCGAAGCAGCACCGATGGTGATGATGTCAGCGCCCGAACCCAGCTTGATGGTGCCGCCATCTTTAACCATTGCGGTCGAAACGGTCAGGCCGCCAGTTGCTGCGGAACCGTCGATGGTGCCCAGCTTGGCAGCGGCGCCGCTCAGGTTCAGAGCACGGTCGCCGGTGATGGTGACGGTGGTTGCTTCGCCCGCGATCAGAACCAGTACGTTGTTTGCCAGCGCGCCGCCCGAAACAACTTCAACCGAGGTTGCAGCTGCTGCGGTCAGGTTCAGGGTAGCAACGTTGTCGCCTGCGGCGCCTTCGCCAGTGATAGAAGCCTTGAACGCGGTGTCGAAGACAGCCTTGACCGAGCTAGCGTTGGTTGCCGAAACGGTTGCCACTGCGGTGTCGGCTGCGGTGTCAGCAGCTGCAGTTTCGTCAGCATCAACGGTCACGGTGATCGCGCCAGCGGCCTTCTGAGTCAGAACCACCGAGCTGGCAGCCATGTCAGCGGTAGCACGGAAGCCTACGCCTGCGCCAATGTTGGTCAGGGTAGCGATGCCACCGGTCGAGCCCGAAGCCACGAATTCGGTGACGGTATTCTTCGAAGCCAGGATATCGACGTCCAGGGTCTTGTCGCCGCCGGTGCTCAGGCCAACGGTATCGAAGATGTCGAAGCCGGAGAACGCACCGATGTTGGCAGCGCCAACCAGGCTCAGCAGCAGGGTGTCAACGCCAGCACCTGCGTTGATCACGTCGGTTGCGTTGACTGCAACTGTCGAAGTGAAGGTATCGACGCCGTCGCCCAGGTCAACGGTCAGAACGCCAGTGCCGCGAGCGGTGACATTGACCGTGTCGTCGCCAGCGCCGGTGTTGACGGTGGTTGCGCCGGTACCGGTGGTGGAGACGGTAACTTTGTCGTTGCCTGCACCCGAAGTTACAGTAGCGCTAACCGCGGTAACACCGGTGGAAGCAACCACGGTAGCGCTAGTCACGGTCAGGTCGTCGGCGCCAGCGCCGGACAGGATGTTGACAGTTTCAGCATCGCCAGCGAAGGTAACTGCGCCAGCCGAAGCGGATGCGTCAACGGTGGTTACTTTCTTGGTTGCAGCCGATGCGGCGTCAACAACGGTCAGGGTGGTCGCACCTGCGGTGTTCACCGAAACCGACTGAACGTCGGTACCGGCGGTAACGGTCAGGGCCAGAGCCGATACGGTGGTGCCAGCGTCAGCGCCGTCAACGCGGGTACCGGAAACGGTTACGCTGTTCAGGGTCGTGCCGGAAACTGCTACGGTAGCGGTTTCGTCAACGCCGGACAGGGCTACTTTAGCCGAAGTACCAGCAGCTGCAACGCTCAGAGCTGCGGCAGCGCCGATACCGGTAAAGGTTGCGGTGGTGGTAGCAGCCAGGTTGGTGACTGCACCAGCAGCGCCGATCTGGTTGACGTTGGTTGCGCCAACGAACTTCGATGCGTCAACAGCGACCGGACCGCCGGTGATGTTGATGGTTTCGACGTTCTTGATGGTGCCGGTGATCGGGGAATTGAAGCCACCAGTGACATCGATGTTCAGCGTGTCGTTACCTGCGGAACCGTCGACGCTGTCGAAGGCCGACAGGTTGGTCTGAAGAGCGCCGGTCGTCGTGTTGAAGTTGTGGACGTTGATGGTGTCGTTGTTTGCGGTACCAATAATGGTGTCCAGGCCTTGGGTCAGGGTGAAGGTGGTGCCAACTTGCTGTGGAGCAGCTGCGATAACCGCAGCGATGGTTGCGTCCAGGTTAGCAGTCGAGATAGCGGTGGCCAGCGATGCGTCGGTGGTGACCGAAGCGATGTAGGACTTGCCTACGCCGTTTGCCAGGTCGCCGCTGTATGCCAGAATTTCGGTGCTGGTGTCCAGGGCTGCGGTGAACACTGTTGCAGCTGCTACCTTGTTCTTGAATGCAGTTGCGTCGGTGCCCTGAGCAGCTTCCGAAATGGTCTTGACGGCCAGATCGATGGTGATGGCCTTGTTGATCAGAGCCTGGCCCCAGAAGGTCAGGCCTGCTGGTTCAGCGTCACGGCCGAACAGGTTGTTGTAGATCTTGTTGATGATCTGGTATTCGGTTTGGCCAGCGTAAGCAGCCTTGTACTCTGCCGAAGCGGCGAATGCAGCGGAAACAGCGGAAGTGTTGCCTTTTGCATTGGCAACAACGTTTTCCCAGTAGGTCTGGCCAGCGACGTCACCTGGACGGTTGAAGTAAGCGACGTACAGCTTTTGAATTGCTTCGGTGTAGATACCCATTTATTACTCCTAGGAGGATGAATCAATCAATTTAACTTTTGCAGCTTCACTTTCTGACGCCTGCAATCCAACGTCCCGAATGATCTCAGAAGGAACTGTTCTATTTATGTGATGGTCATCACATTAATGAACAATCTCCTCGGAAATTCGCAACTTTTGCCACGAATCCATTCGGCGGGCCATTATCAGAGAAGATTGCTCCGAAAGCAAGAACAAAGGGAGTATGCATGGCGGGTTGAAATAACGCTCCGCCATAGGGAAATCGCGCGGGAACGGCGGCCGCGGGTCAATCTGCACGGAGCGACGCTTGTTCACGTTAAGCAACGACCAATATCGTTAAAAACATATTGCGATGCTTACAACTCGAAACAATTTTCCGCTAGGCGATATTTAAAAAACATCACAAAACGCCCATTTTCTGTGCAAATACGCTTGTGATGCGCCGGGAAATAAACAGCCCCGGAACAGGCCGGGGCTGCGCGTGAAAACTGCCGGGTTTGCCTGGCGCCTTACTTACCCCAGAAAGTGACCCCGTTCGCGGTGCGCTGGTCATCCAGGCGCCCCTGGAACAGGTAGGCAGCACTGCCGCCGTTTTCATTACTCAGCACGCCGTCCACATTCATATTAGTAGGGTGGATGAAAGCGCTGTTGCCGAACAGGCGGCCATCGCTGCGCAGCGCACCGTCGGCGCGCATCTTGTATACGTCGCCGCCCGCGGCCAGGTCGAAGCTGGTGGCAAAGCTCTTGCTGCCGAAATCGACATTCAGCTTGCCATTGTTCATCGTCGCCGCGACCGGCGATTTCGTCGGGTCGTCGTTGAATACATATGCCTCGCCGCCCTTCATGGCAAAGCCGATGCTGCCCTGTTCCGGCGCCACATAGTCGCGGCCGGTGGTGCGGAAGATGGCGAAGTTGCCGGCGACGATGCGCTCGGAACCTTCAGGACCGGCCAGGCCGATGGTCGGCGCGTTGCCCAGCACCGGCTGCCAGCGGCCCCACAGCACCTGGCGCTCCGGCGCCTGCGGCACGTCCACCACTGGCGGTGGCGGCGACGTCAACGGGACCTGGCCCACGGCGGCGCTGACGCGCTCGCTTTTCTTGGCATCGAGGTTCAGTTCGACCGACGCGCCGGCATTCTTGCCGATCGGTTCATCGCCGCGCGGCGGCGCGATTTCATCCGGGCCGAGGGTGCCGCCCTGCATCAGCTGGGGCGTAGCCTGGCCGCGCCGCACCTGCAGCAGCTGGCCGCGCTGGGCCGCCGACAGCTCGCGGCTGGCGGTGCCGTCGCAGGGGCCGGCGCCTTCCGGACGGCAAGCGTCCGCGAAGCCGCTGACCACGATGCCGCCGGAAATGACGGCAACGCGCGAGGTATTGTCGTCGGTGAAAACGGTAAAGTCGGTGCCGCGCACGCCGATCGCCGCGACCGGGGTGTTGAAGCGGAAGTTCTGGCGCGCCAGCTTGACGGCCTCGCCGGAACGGCTGCGCGCCACTCCGCTCAGCAATTCGAGCTTGATGCGGGTGTTGGCGGGATTCCTGGCGTCGACATGGTAGGTGGCGATGCGCGCCGTCGTATTCGGGCGCAGGATGAACAGGCCGTTGTCGATCGTCTTGACGTAGATGAAGCCGTCAGCGCCGGTGGTCAGCAGCTCGCCTTCCTGCACGCGCGCGCCTTCGCTGGCCGGGCGGTCGACCACCTGGGCATTGCCTGCCACAAAGATGATCTTGCCGGCATCGGCAGCATGTGCGGCTTGCGCAGCGAGCGCGAGACCGGCGGTTACGAGTAGATGACGCAGCATAGTTTTCCCCTTTTCCACCATTATCCGGAGGTGGAAACCTGTTTTCCGTGACGACGGTCACATTCTAGAGCAAGTTCCCTATGGCAATCAGGCGCTTACATTTTGTAGCAAATGTGTTACGGCCGCTCCCAACGCGATATACTGAATGTTTATTCAGAACAAGTGTTGATCCACTTTCCAGCCGGCGTGCTAGAAAATCCCCCTTCCCATCCTGCGCGGCGCCGGCCGTTCCGCCTTCCGGCAGGCATTGTCCGTTGGACAATTGCCGCCATTGCCGTCCTGCTGACGGTCTGGTTGCAGTTTGGCGCGCCGCGCCAGGTGTCGTATTTCGGCAACGAATGGCTGCGTGATGTCTTTATCAAGTTGCAGGTAAGCAACGCGCCCGAGCCGCGCATCCTGGTCGTGGACATCGACGAAAGCAGCACCAGCGCGCTGGGCCCGTGGCCATGGCCGCGCGAACGCATCGCCCAGCTGGTGGAAACACTGGTCAGTACCTATGGCGCGCGCGGCGTGGCGCTCGACGTGTTCTTTGCCGAACCGGCCGACCACGGCGGCGACCTGCGCCTGGCCGCGTTGGCCGCCCACGGCCCGGTCGTGCTGGCCCAGGCCTTCGACTACCAGGCCAAGCGTCCGCAGCCGCTGCGCGAAGGCGTGCTGGCCGGCGACGTGGGCAACTATGCCGCCAGCGGCGTCGAAGCCACCGGCTACATCGCCAACCATGCCGGCCTGGCGCACGCGTCCAGGGTCGGCAACATCGGCTTCATCCCCGACGACGACGGCACCTTGCGCCGCGTGCCCCTGCTTACCACCTTCAACGGCCGCCAGTATCCCGCACTGGCGCTGACCCTGATCAATTGCTGTTCCGGCAAGCCGCCGCTGGCGTTGCCCGATACAGGACTGGTACGCGTCGACTACAAGCGCGACTGGAGCGCCTACACCGTCGTCACCGCCGCTGAAATCCTGCACGAAAAGATCGATCCGGCCAGCGTCAGCGGGCGCCTGGTGGTGATCGGTTCCTCCTCGATGGGCCAGGGCGACCGCGTGTCCACCCCGCTGGCGGCCAACCGCCCCGGCCTGGGCGTGCAGGCCACCATGCTGTCCACCTTGCTCGACATGCAGGAAGGCAAAGCGCCCGCGCGCTGGCCGGGCGCGCTGCTGGCCTGCCTGTTCGCGCTTGGCGCCGCCCTGCTCGCCACCTTCGCCTTCCCGCGCCTGTCGGCCGTGGCCAGCCTCGGCCTGCTGGCGGCGGTGTCGGTAGCGTGGGTCACCGTTGCTTATTTCACCAGCCGCCACGACCCCGATTTTTCGACCACCGCGCCGCTGGCCACCAACCTGTTCCTGCTGGCCGTGGCCGTGCCCTACCAGTGGCAACGTTCGCAGCAACGCTCGCGCCACCTGCTCGACACCCTGCGCCAGTACGTAGCGCCGGAAGTCGTGGCCCAGCTGCTGCGCAGCGACATCGAGGATCCGCTGCGCCCGCGCCAACTGGACGTGACCACCCTGATCGCGGACATGGAAGGCTATACCAGCCAGGTCGAGTCGCTGCCGGTGGAGGACGCGGCTAGCCTGACGCGCGACTTCCTCGACTGCCTGACCGAGCCCGTCATCGCGCGCCAGGGGACGCTGGACAAGTACACCGGCGACGGCCTGGTGGCGTTCTGGGGCGCGCCGCTGCCGGTCGACCAGCACGCCGACCTGGCGCTGGACGCCGCGCGCGAGATCACGCGCCGGGTCGAACGCATGAGCCAGGAACGGATGGCCGCCGGCTTCCCGTCGCTGCGGGTGCGCATCGGCATCGAAAGCGGCCCGGCCATGGCGGGCGACTTCGGCACTTCCTTCCGCAGCATCTACACGGCGGTGGGCGACAGCGTAAACACCGCCTCGCGCCTCGAACAGGCCGCGCGCGACTTCAGCCACAACGTGATCGTCGGCGCCGGCACGGTCGAACGCGCCACCCGCCACAGCTTTATCCCGCTGGGCGAGCGCCTGCTGCGCGGCAAGGAAAAGCCGACCACCCTGTTTACCCTTTGCCACGGCGACATGGCGCCGGGCGCGGCCGCGGGACAAGCGGCAACCGAGGGAACGCCGGCATGACGGCCATGCACAAACTCGCGGCCGCGCTGCTGGCCCTGGCCGCGCTGCCCTGTTCCGGGGCGGCCCCGCAGCATCCACCGGAGCCGGAAGCGCCGCAGCTGGACCTGTACGAGGACGCACTGCAGTCGCTGGCCGAGGGCCGCAAGAACGACGCCTCGGAAACGCTGATGCGGGTGATCGAAAAGGAACCGATGCACGCCGGCGCCTATCTCGAAGTGGCGCTGATCCAGTGCAGCCTCGGCCACGCCGATGAAGCCGAGCGCCTGTTCGCCATCATCGAAACGCGCTTCAACCCGCCGCAAGGCATTCTCGAGCTGATCGAAGAGGCGCGCCAGACCGGCTGCGACCGCTGGCACGCGATCAGCGCCTCGTCGCTGGTGCTGGGCCGCGGCATCGACCAGAACGTCAACCAGGGCGCCAGCAAGCCGAGCTACATCATCGACCGCAATGGCGGCCAGATCGAGCTGCCGCTGCTGCCGGACTTCCTGCCCAAGCACGACCAGTACACGATGCTGGCGGCCGAGTACATGCGCGAGGTGACGCCGAACGGCACCATCGGTTTCGTCCAGTTCCAGGGCCGCCGCAACGATACGCTGCGCCAGTACGACAGCGCCTCGCTGTACATGGGGGTGGAAAGCCCCTACCGCTTCGGCCGCTGGACGCTGCGCACCACCGCCATGCTGGGCACGACCAGCCTGGGCGGCCATTTCTACCAGCGCCAGCTGCAGCTGCAGGCGCGCATCGGACCGCCGTTGCCTTTGCCCAACAGCCTGGTGTTCAACCTGATGGGCGGCATCACCCGCACCGAATACGTCACGCTGAGCAATTTCGATTCGAACACCTTCGAATTGCGCGGCCAGTTCTCGTACCGCAAGGACGACCTGTACGCCAGCGCCAGCGTCGGCATCCTGGACGACCGCGCCAGCGCCGAGCGCCCGGGCGGCAGCCGCGACGGCGTGGCGGTGAACCTGCTGGCGCGGCGCAAGCTGTGGGGCGACCTGAACGGCGAGCTGGGCTACACGCGCCAGGGCTGGAACAGCGAGCTGCCGTATGCGCCCGGCCTGATCGACCAGGTGCGCAAGCAGGCCACCCACATCTTGCGGGGCACCCTGGTGTACCCGGTCCGCAAGAACCAGTCGCTGCAGCTTGAGGCGCGCGCGGTACGCAATAAGGAAGATATTTCGCTGTTTCAGTACAATAACCGGCTTCTCCAGCTCAGCTGGCATGTCCAGGGCTTCTGACCGTATACAATCTGGCTTACTGGAAATTGCGTAAGGGATTGCATGGGCGGGGAAGTCATGATGTTTGTGGGCGCAGCGGCTGCCCTGTCCGCCGGCTGCCTGGTACCGAACCGCTGGCTGCCGCCGCTGCCGAACGACAAAGTCATGCATTTCGCCGCTTTTGCCGTGCTGAGCGGGCTGGCGCTGCGGATTGCCGACGGCGCCGTCGAGAGCGCGGCCTGGCTGCTCGGCCTGCTGGTTGGCGGATGGGTCATCGAGTGCCTGCAGGCGCTGGTGCCGGACCGCTCATTTTGCTGGCGCGACATCGGCGCCAATGCCGCCGGTATTGCATTTGCCGCCGCCTGTACCCAGATAGCCCCGATGTTTGCCTGACCCGGCGCATGTAGAACCACCGAGAAAAACGAGTATGGCGTCCAACAAGGAAGCAACCATCCCTGACAATCAGCCCGCCGCGCCGGCCCCCGAGGAGCGCCAGGTCCAGGTGCACCTGCGCAAGATTCCCTTGCTGTCGGAGCTGAACGACGAAGAGATCATCCGCGTCAAGTCGGAGCTGCGCATCCGCCAGCACAACAAGCGCGACATCGTGCTGCAGAAAGGCGGCAGCGGCGACGGCCTGCTGTTCCTGCTGTCGGGACAGTTGCAGGTGATCGACATTACCGAGGATGGGCGCGCGATCGGCCTGCGCATGCTGGCCCCGGGCGACTTCTTCGGCGAAATCGCCCTGATCAACAATTCCACCCGTTCGGCGTCGGTTGTAGCGATGACGGAAGTGCTGGTGGCATTCCTGCCGGCGCCGACCGCGATGCACCTGTTCTCGCATTCGCCGTCGGTGGCCAGCCAGATGCTCAAGCACCTGGCGCAGAAGATCCAGCGCGACTCCGAGTTCCGAGCGCTGCTGTCCATTAATAACACCGCGAAGCGGATCTACACCTACCTGGTGCTCATGCAGCGCAAGCCGGGCGACCAGCCGGGCGCGCAGCCGGTGGTCGAGAATTTACCGACGCACCAGGACATTGCCAACATGATTAACACCAGCCGCGAGACCGTGACGCGCGCATTGTTGACGCTGGTGCAGCAGGGAATCGTGCAGAAGGATTCGCACCGCTTGATTATTATTAAGCCGGAGGCCTTGCAGAAGCTGGTGCAGGGTTCCTGATCATAAGGTGTTGATATTGCTGGCGGGTATGGGTTCCGCGGGGCCGCCGAGACCTGCGCGGGAACGACATCTTTGGGGCCGCGAGCCTTAGCACCGTCGATCCCGCGAACGCGGGATCCCATAACCCTCACAACGCCCACGATATCCGAAACCAGGCTTGCCCCACACGCAAGCTTACAACTGTAACAATTATGGGTAGCATTTGTAGATCGGAGACAGACCACGATCTCGACCTAAATGGTGGCCCCGAACTTGCAGATCTAGATGGTGGATGACGCGATAGCTCATCGCGCCTTGGCGTACTCGGCGGCTAAGCGGGTGCGCACCTGGTCAACAGTGACAGCTCGGGCCGGATCGGCTTTCAATGCGTCATATGCCGGCCCTACCTGATCGTGCAGCCAACTTTCGATAGCCCGATCACGCGCCGGGAGAGCACGCAGACCGTCGCGGATAACTTCGCTTTCCGTCGCGTACTCACCAGTCCGCACCTTAGCCTTCCTCTTCTTCCGAATCATGCGGCTGGAAACACCTTTCAGTCTGTTGACCGGATTGGAAACGGCTACCTTGGGCGGGTAGATCACCAAAAGGTGAACGTGGTCGTTCTCGCCGTCGAACTCCACCAGTTCCGCTTCAAAGTCCATGCAGACGCTTGCGAACATCGGGCGCAGGTCGTCAAGAATCTCTTTTGTGAAGACTTCACGGCGGTATTTTTTGACAAAGATCAAATGCACATGCATTAGAAAAA
>NZ_QYUP01000139.1 GCF_003590855.1 Massilia cavernae | reverse complement strand
GATGTACCTGTTCCTGCAAAACTTCCGCTATACGATCATCCCGACCATCGTGGTACCGGTCGCGCTGCTCGGTTCCCTCGGCACCCTGCTCGCGCTGGGCTTCTCGATCAACGTGCTGACCATGTTCGGCATGGTGCTGGTGATCGGCATCGTGGTCGACGACGCCATCGTGGTGGTCGAAAACGTCGAACGCATCATGAGCGAGGAAGGCCTGCCGCCTTTGCAAGCGACGCGCAAGGCGATGGGCCAGATCTCCGGCGCGGTCATCGGCGTGACCGTCGTGCTGATTTCGGTGTTCGTGCCGCTGGCGTTCTTCTCCGGCGCGGTCGGCAACATCTACCGCCAGTTCTCGGCGGTGATGGTGTCCTCGATCTTCTTCTCCGCCTTCATGGCGCTGTCGCTGACGCCGGCGCTGTGCGCACACCTGCTCAAACCGGTCGAAGCGGGCCACGCCCACGCCAAGACGGGCTTCTTCGGCTGGTTCAACCGCGGCTTCGCCAAGACCGCCAAGAACTATGAAGGCTGGGTCGCGCGCATCCTGCGCCGCACCGGCCGCGCGCTGGTGGTGTTCGGGCTGCTGGTCGGCGTGGTCGCGCTGATCTATATGCGCATGCCGTCTTCGTTCCTGCCGAACGAAGACCAGGGTTCGATCATCGCCAACTTCCAGCTGCCTCCGGGCGCGACGCTGGAACGCACCGGCGCCGCGCTGCGCGAGGCCGAGGAATTCATCCTCAAGCAGCCGGAAGTCAAGAGCATGGTCGGCGTACAGGGCTTCAGCTTCTCGGGCCAGGGCCAGAACATGGCGCTCGCCTTTATCACGCTCAAGCCGTGGGACGAGCGCAAGGGCGAAGGCCAGGGCGCGGCGGACCTCGCCGGCCGCATCAGCGCACGCATGTCGCAGGTGCGCGATGCCTTCATCTTCGCCATCAGCCCGCCGCCGATCCCGGAACTGGGCAGCGCCTCCGGCTTCTCGTTCCGCCTGCAGGACCGTGGCGGCAACGGGCGCGAAGCGCTGCTCAACGCGCGTAACCAGTTGCTGGGCATGGCCGCCAAGAGCCCGATCCTGGCCGGCGTACGTCCTGAAGGCCTGGAAGACGCGCCGCAAGTCGAACTGCAGATCGGCCGCGACAAGGCCAACGCCCTGGGCGTAAGCTTCGACGCGATCAACGCAGCGATTTCGACGTCGCTGGGTTCGTCCTACATCAACGACTTCCCGAACGTCGGCCGCCTGCAGCGCGTGGTGGTCCAGGCCGATGCGCCCGCGCGCATGCAGCCTGAAGACCTGCTGCGCCTGAACGCCACCAACAACAAGGGCCAGCAAGTGCCGCTGGCATCGTTCGCCAGCACCCGCTGGGTGACCGGTCCGATGCAGACCGTGCGCTACAACGGCTATCCGACCGTCCGCATCGCCGGCGATGCCGCGCCGGGCTACAGTACCGGCGCGGCGCTGGACGAGATGGAAAAGCTGGCGGGCCAGCTTCCCGCAGGCTTCGCGTTCGAATGGACCGGCCAGTCGCGCGAGGAAAAACTGTCGGGATCCACCGTGTTCGTGCTGTTCGGCTTCGCATTGCTGGCAGTATTCCTGGCGCTGGCCGCGCTCTATGAAAGCTGGTCGATCCCGGCGGCGGTGCTGCTGGTGGTGCCGCTTGGGGTACTTGGCGCGCTGCTGGCGGCGACCTTCCGCGGGCTGCCGAACGACGTCTACTTCAAGGTCGGCATCATCACCGTCATCGGCCTGGGAGCGAAGAACGCGGTGCTTATCATCGAATTCGCCAAGGACCTGCAGGCCAAGGGCCGCAGCGTGGTCGAATCGGCGCTGGAAGCCGCGCACCTGCGCTTCCGTCCGATCATCATGACCTCGCTCGCATTCATCCTGGGCGTGCTGCCGCTGGTGATTGCAAGCGGCGCGGGTTCGGCCAGCCAGCGCGCCATCGGTACTGGCGTGATGGGCGGGATGATTGTCGCTACGGCGCTCGGCGTATTCTTCGTGCCGGTGTTCTTCGTCGTGGTGCGAAAACTATTCAAGGGCAGCGAGCGCCAGCGCAAGAAGTACGCGCATGAGGAAGACGACGCACCCGCAGCAGTCGAGGTAAAGCATGATTAAGCAACTGACACGAACCGCAACCCCGCTGGCGCTCGCGCTGGCACTGTCCGGCTGCATGTCGCTGGCGCCGAAGTACGAGCGTCCGGCGGCGCCGGTGGCGGCCAGCTTCCCTGAACTGGCCGCATCGCCCGCCACCACGGCGGCAGCGTCGAGCATCGCATGGCAGCAGTTCTTTGCCGACGCGCGCCTGAAGCAGCTGATCGAACTGGCGCTGGCTAACAACCGCGACTTGCGCGTGGCCATCCTCAACATCGAGCAGGCGCGCGCCCAGTTCCAGGTCCGCCGCGCCGACCAGCTGCCGACCGTTGGCCTTGGCGCCAGCGGCAGCCGCGCCACCGAAAGCGACGACAGCATCCGCACCACCTACTCGGCCGGGCTGGCGGTTTCCAGCTTCGAGCTCGACCTGTTCGGCCGCGTGCGCAGCCTGTCCGATGCGGCGCTGGCGCAGTTTCTCGCGACCGAAGAAGCGCGCAAGGCCACGCATATCAGCCTGGTCGCATCGGTCGCCAATGCCTACCTGGCGCTGCTGGCCGACGACGAACTGCTGGACCTGACCCAGAAGACGCTGGCCGCGCGTAACGAGTCGCTCAAGCTGGTGCAGCTCAAGTACGACAACGGCGTTGTATCGAAGCTCGACCTGCAGCAGGCGCTGTCGCTGGTGGATGGCGCCCGCGTGGTGCTGGCGCAGCAGCAGCGCCAGCGCGCGCAGGACTACAACCTGCTGACGCTGCTGGTCGGCCAGCCGGTGCCGGCCGCACCGAACGGCGCCACGCTGGCCGGCACGATGCTGGCCGAGCTGCCGGCAGGCCTGCCGTCGGACCTGCTGTCGGTGCGTCCCGACATCCGCGCGGCGGAGCAGCAGCTGATTGCGGCGAACGCCAACATCGGCGCCGCGCGCGCCAACTTCTTCCCGCGCATTTCGCTGACCGGCAGCGCCGGCAGCGTGAGTTCGGAGCTGAGCGGCTTGTTCAAGAGCGGTTCGTTCGGCTGGTCGTTCGCGCCGCAGATGGTGCTGCCGATCTTCGACTACGGCCGCAACAGCGCGACCCTGGGCAGCGCGAAAGCGGGCCGGGATATCGCCGTGGCGCAGTACGAGAAGTCGATCCAGACGGCGTTCAGGGAAGTGTCGGATGCGCTGGCGGGGCAAGCTACCTTCAGCGAGCAATTGGCGGCGCAGCGCGCCGTGGCGGCGGCGGAAGCGGAACGCTTCAACCTGTCGGACCTGCGTTACCGGAGCGGTGCCGCGAGCTACCTGGATTTGCTCGATGCGCAGCGCTCGCTGTTCAGCGCGCAGCAGGCCGCAGTGCAGGCGAACCTGCTGCGCTTGCAGAACCAGGTGACCTTGTATCGGGTGCTCGGCGGCGGTTGGACCACCGTCCAATAGTCAGAAGGACGTAGGGCGGATAAGCGCAGCGCATCCGCGCGCAATGGCGGATGCGCATTCGCTTATCCGCCCTACGTTTTCATAGGAACATCTGTTGCAGATCGTTGAGGAACCGCTGCCCCAGTTCCGTCGGCCTGATCACCTTGTGATCGCGATAAATCAGGCCCTTCGCCTCGGCCGCATTCAACTGCTTCTCGATCTGGTTGATACTCAACCCGGTCCTCTCCCCAAACAAATTCGGATCGAATCCTTCGGTCAGCCTCAACGTGTTGAGCATGAACTCGAACCCCATCTCCGCGCGGCCGATTTCATATTCTTCCTGCACCGGATTGCCCTTGCGCGCAGCCTCCATGAAGGACTTCGGCTGCTTGAAGCGCGCCTGCCGCAGCACACGGTGCGGGAACGATATCTTGGAGTGCGCACCGGCGCCAATACCCAGGTAATCGCCGAACTCCCAGTAATTCAGGTTGTGGCGCGCCCTCTTCCCCGGCAGCGCGTACGCTGACACTTCGTAGTGCCCATAACCCGCCGCTGCCGTGGCCTCGGCAATCATGTCCTGCATGTCCGCACTCAGGTCGTCGTCCGGCAGCTGCGGCGGATACTTGGCGAACACCGTGTTCGGTTCCATGGTCAGGTGGTACAGCGACAAGTGCGGCGGCGAGAACGACATCGCGGTTGCCAGGTCCTGCCTCGCCTCCTCCAGCGTCTGCGTCGGCAGCGCATACATCAGGTCGAGGTTGAAGTTGTCGAAGTTCGCGTGCGCGATTTCCACCGCCCTGCGCGCCTCGGCGTCGTCATGGATGCGGCCCAGCGCCTTCAGGTGCGCCGAATTGAAGCTCTGGATGCCGATCGACAGGCGATTGATGCCGCTTTCGCGGTAAGACCTGAACTTCTCCGCCTCGAAGGTGCCCGGGTTGGCTTCCATGGTGATTTCGCAGTCGCCGTCGAGCGGCAGCAGCGAGCGCAGGTCCGACATCAGGCGGTCCAGCCCCTTGGCCGACATCAGGCTGGGCGTACCGCCGCCGATGAAGATCGTGTAGATCTTGCGGCCCCAGATCATCGGCAGCGCCTGTTCGAGGTCGAGCCGCAAGGCCGCGAGGTACTCTTCCTCCGGCACTTCGCCCTTGGCCTCGTGCGAATTGAAATCGCAGTAGGGGCATTTGCGCACGCACCACGGGTAGTGGATGTAGAGCGAGAGGGGCGGCAGCGCGGTGAGGTTCAGCGCGCCGGGCTGCAGGTACTGCAGGGCAGTCGTGGCGGGCGAGCGCGGTTCGGTCTTCGTATCGCCGGTGACGACTTTAATCGGGATCATTTCAGTTTTTCTACCAGTGCGCGCAGGGCCTGGCCGCGGTGCGACAGCGCGTTTTTCTCCGCCGGCGTCAGTTCGGCCGCGCATTTGCCCAGCGATGGAATGAAGAAGTACGGGTCGTAGCCGAAGCCACCCTTGCCACGCGGTTCGGCGACGATCTCGCCTTCCCACACGCCGTCCGCGATCACCGGCTGCGGATCGTCCGCGTGGCGCACGTAGACCAGCACGCAGTAGTAGTACGCCGACTTGTCGGCGTGGGCGGCCAGGTCGGCCACCAGTTTTTCGTTGTTGCGCGCGTCGGACTTCGGCTCGCCCGCGAAGCGCGCGGACCATACGCCCGGGGCGCCGCCCAACGCGTTGACGCACACGCCCGAATCGTCCCCCAGCGCCGGCAGTCCGGTCAGGCGCGAGGCGTGGCGCGCCTTTTCCAGCGCGTTCTCGACGAAGGTCGCGTGCGGTTCTTCCGCCTCGGGCACATTGAACTCGCCTTGCGGGTGCAGCGTGAATCCGATCGGGCCGAGGATTTCGCTGAATTCTTTCAGCTTGCCCGCGTTGTTCGACGCGAGGATGAGGCGTTGGGTCATGGGTATGAGGGATGATGAAGCGTGAGGCGACATTTTAACGTGAACGAGCGCACCGCGTTCCATGCTACATTTGCAACGTTGCCAGGAAAGCACACCAACCTATTGCCGAGAGAGCGCATCCCTTATGGGAAACCGATACCTCCTTGCCGGTGCGGCCGCACTGGTCGCCCACCTTCCGCACGCCCACATCGAGGAAGAGTTCACGTATCGCGGCATGTGTGATGCCTCCGCGGCGGCGGCGCTGGACGCACATCACTTCGTGGTCGCCAACGACGAGCGCAACCAGCTCAAGGTCTACACGCGCGGGACAGCCGATCCGGTGCACATCGTCGACCTGGCGCCCTTCCTCGGCACGAAGCCGGACAAGGAGTCCGACCTTGAAGGCGCGGCCACCATCGGCAGCCGTATCTACTGGATCTCGTCGCATGGACGCAACAGCAAGGGCAAGGAGCAGACGCGCCGCTACCGATTCTTTGCCACCGACGCGCTGCGGCGCGCGCCTTGGCTGACGCCGGCCGGGCAGCCGTACAGCGGGATGCTCGACGACCTGATCAATGCGCCGCAGCTGGCGAAGTACAAGCTGGCTGAGGCGGCTTCGCGCAATCCGGAACTGGAAGGCGCCTTCAATATCGAAGGCCTGGCCGCCACACCGCAAGGGGAACTGCTGGTCGGGATGCGCAATCCGGCGCCGCACGGCAAGGCGCTTGTCGTGCAGATGGTGAATCCGGATGAAGTCATCTCGGGCAAGAAGGCGCGTTTCGGCATGGTATTCGAACTGGACCTCGGCGGGCGCGCGGTGCGCAGCATGGAGCTGGTCGGGCTGGCGTACATGATCGTCGCCGGGCCGACCGGGAATGATGGGGATTTTGCGATTTACCGCTGGTCGGGCGATCCGGCGGAGCAGCCGCTGGAACTAAGCCATGTCAAGTTCGACACTACGCGGCCGGAAGCGCTGTTCGCGATTCCGGGGACGCACATGGTGCAGGTATTGAGCGACGACGGCGGCAAGCATTGCAAGGAGATCCCCGAGGAACAGCAGGCTTTCCGGAGCATCGTGGTCAGGCTTTAGAGGTGGCGGATCTCCGCGGGCGGCTTGTCCCAGATGTCGTTGCGGCCGTCGACGTACCTGACCGGGCCGCTGAGCAGTTCGTCCACGGTGACGTCGTCGAGGCAGCTGACGTTCAACCCGCAGAACGGACCGATACGGGGTGATGTTCCGAAGCCGAAGGCGCGCACGCCGCAGTGGCAGCAGAAATAATGCTGCTCGGTCTTGGTGTAGTATTCGTATTTGGTCAACTCGGCCTCGCCGGCAAGGAGGCGGAAGGCGTCGCGCTCGATCAGCACCGGCCACAGGCGCATCTTGGTGCAGATGGTGCAGTTGCACTTGAGGGTGCCTTTGTCGAAGTCGACGTCGGCTTCGAAGCGGACGACGCCGCAGTGGCAACTGCCATGGTAGGTTTTTTCCAAGTCCGCTTCTCCTCAAAGTTCGGCGGATGCGCGCTACGCGCTTATCCGCCCTTCTACGGCCCATTTTGTCCATTCCCGTGCCATGCGCACCATCTATGCATTCCCATGACGCGTAGATACTATGTATGAGGAGGGCGGGCCAGCAATAATCTCAAATTCATCCTAAAGTTAAAGTTCCACCAATATCTTTAAGGGAGAACGAGATGATGCCAGCCCGTGAAAATTATTTTACGCCTGCCGAATTGATTTTGGCAGTGTCCCTCGAACTTGCATCTAAGAAGTGGAAGATCGCCCTCCACGACGGTCAGCGCGAGAACGCCGCGATCAGGACTGTGGACGGGGAAGAACCGATGCAACGGCTGCGGCAAGTGCTTGCTGAGATCGCCCGGTGCAAGGAGAAGTGGGGGCTGCCCGAGAACGTCAGAGTGGTGGTTTTGTTCGAGGCTGGCCAGGACGGATTCTGGATAGCGCGGGCATTGGAACAGTTCGGAGTGAAGGCCGTGATATGCGATCCGGCGAGCCTTCAGGTGGCGCGCCACGCGCGCCGGGCAAAGACTGACCGGCTGGACGCCATCGCCTTGGTGAGCGCACTGCGGGCCTGGCTGGGCGGCAAGCGAGACGCCATGCGCATCATTCGCATCCCGCCGGTGGAGGCCGAAGGCAACGGCACCTGGCCCGTGACCGTGGCGAACTGCAGAAAGAGATGCTGCAACACTGCGACAGGATGCGCAAGCTGCTGCGCACTGTGGGCTGCTGGACCGCCGTTGCAGGGGACTTCAGCAGCGGCTTGAGCAAGGC
>NZ_QYUP01000138.1 GCF_003590855.1 Massilia cavernae | reverse complement strand
TGCCCAGGGCGAGCGCAATGGAGGGATCGGCGCGCTGCGTACTCTTCCTTGCCGGGCCGGCGACGGCGACTTTGACCGGAACCACGCTCGATGTGAGCGACGGCCGATTCCCGACGCCCGCCGACGCGTTACAGCTCCATCGATCAATAACGATTCGCCAGCACATTGAATGACCTCATCAAGGGACTTTCGTCTTTGCAGTCACACGCTTGAAACACAACTTTCCTAATATATAGCTCGTCAGAAAGAAGTTGAAATTTAACTAAATCTTCGTGAAGTTAGTCAAAAAACACTTTCTGGTACGGATTCAGGGAAAACCTGAACTCTCCGCGGCGAACGTGGAGTTGTTTCATTCATCATTGCAAAGAACAGAGTCATGACATTCAAGAAAACCCGTATTGCCAGCGCGGTAGCGCTGTGCGCAATGAACGCTCTCATGAGCGCGCATGCCCAGACTGCCAACAATGCAGCGGCAGCCGCCGTTGGTTCTCAGCTTGTGCCTTCCAACGACATGCCCGAAGTGAGCGTCCAGCAATCGGTAATCGTTACCGGCACCCGTGGCGCCAATCGCACCCAGTTCGATACGCTGGCGCCGGTGGACGTGTTCAACCGTGATGAAATCGCCGCGGTCGAGTCGAACGACCTGAATGACGTGCTGGCTCAGCTGGTGCCATCGTATGTGGTGCAGCGCATGCCGATGAACGATGGCCAAGTGTTCGTGCGCCCGGCTACGCTGCGTGGGCTGTCACCGGACCAGACGCTGGTGCTGGTCAACGGCCGGCGCTTTCACCGCAGCGCCTTGCTCGGCTCGCGCGGTGCGCAAGCGGCCGACCTGGCACAGATCCCGACCAGCGCGATCAAGCGCATCGAAGTGCTGCGCGACGGCGCGTCGGCCCAATACGGTTCGGATGCGATTGCCGGCGTGATCAATATCATTCTCGATGACACAGTCGGCACCGAATTGTCGCTGCGCCATTCGCAGTATTCCGAAGGCGATGGCGCCGCCACTGGCTTCCGCGCCAAGACCGGTTTTGCCTTGGGCGACAATGGCCGCCTGGTTCTGTTTGCCGAAGTGGACAAGTCCGACGCGACCTCGCGTACCCGCCAACGCCCCGATGCGATCGCTTTCCAGGCAGCGCATCCTGAACTCAATGTGCCGAATCCGGTACAGCGCTGGGGCCAGCCTGACCTCGAGAGCAAGCGTGTCGGCTTCAATGCAAAATATGCGTTGTCAGATGAGCTCGAGCTGTATGGCCATGGCTTGTACGGCGCCAGCGAGGGCTTGTCCGACTTTAACTGGCGCAATCCGGACACCACCACCGGCGTCTACCGCAACAGCAGCGTGTTCCCGGGCTGGAATCTGCATTCCGTCTATCCGCTTGGCTTCAGTCCCAAATACTTTAACGAGCAGGATGATATTCAATTGGTCGGCGGGCTGCGCGGATACTTCAGCGACCGCTTCCGTTGGGACGTAAGCGCTTCGTTCGGACGCAATAGCATCGATTACACCCTGAGCAATTCCATCAACGCGTCGCTCGGCCCGAACAGCCCGACGTCGTTCTACCTCGGTGAGTTGTCGCAGGAGGAAAAGATCGTCAATGCCAACTTCAATTACGAGCTGCTGGTGGCGGCGCTGGCGCAGCCGGTGAACATCGCGTTCGGTACCGAGTTCCGTAACGAGACCTATGGCGTCAAGGCCGGCGATCCGGAATCGTACGCGGTAGGCCCTGGCGCTGCTTCCGGCCTGGAGTCCAATTCGAACGGCGCGCCCGGCTTCAGTAAGCGCCAGGCGGGCGAGTGGGGGCAGGACAGCTATGCGGCGTATCTGGACGTGGAGGTGCCGCTTGGCGAGCGCATGAACGTGGGCATGGCCGCCCGCTACGAACATTTTTCCGAGTTCGGAAGCACTGTCGACGGCAAGCTGTCGGCACGTTACACGCTGACCCCGAACTTTGCGCTTCGCGGCTCTTACTCGACGGGCTTCCGGGCACCGACCCCGGGCCAGTTGAACACCAACAGCACCAACCAGGGGCTCGATACCAAGACCTTGCAAATTTTCACCGGCGGTCGCCTGGCGACCAATGATCCGCTGGCGATACTTCTCGGTGCCAAGCCGCTGAAGCCGGAACAGTCGAAGAATTTGTCGATGGGTTTCACCTGGAAAACGCCGGCCGGCTTCTCCGGCTCAGTTGACTTCTACGACATCCAGCTGAGTGACCGCTTCAGCACCTCGGCCTCGTTTGCAATCCCGGCCGGCATCGACAATCCTTTGCGCTACACATCGGTCAACTACTTCACTAACGATTTCGACACCACCACCCAGGGCGTCGACATCGTCGGCAGCTACCTCACCCGGGTCGGCGCCGGCAAGATGAACCTGACGGCTGCGTACAACTACAACACCACGACGGTGGATAGCGGGCGCTCCAGCGTGGCAACCAATGTTGCGCAGCGCACCGTGTTCGAGGAGCGCCTGCCGCGCCAGAAGGCAACGTTCAGCGCCACCTACGACCTTGACAAGTGGAGCATGCTTGGCCGAATCCGTCACTATGGTTCGTGGACGGATAACAGCGGCAACGCGACCGGCGATATCTTCCAGCGCTTCGGTGCTATGCAGTTCCTGGACCTGGCTGCCGGCTACCAGATCAACAAGATGCATTCGATTCGTTTCGGCATCGACAACGTGACGGACGAGTATCCTGATGAGGCCACTTTCCAGGCCAGCCGCGGCCTGATCTATTCTCGCAACGCACCGTACGACACCGATGGCAGGAACCTGTACGTCGAATACAAGGTGACGTTTTGAAAATTGATAGCCGGCGCCGGGCCTGGCTTCGCGCCGGCGCCTTGCTGCCATTGGCGCCGGTGAGCGCGCTGGCGGCTGCGCAGCTGCCGGTGGCGCTCGCTCCGCCGCCTGGCCTGACGCCGGCCAGTCTGGCGGCCGATCAGCGCTACTGGTCGAAAGTGGCCGCTTTGTACGACATCACCGACGCGGTGGTGCCGTTGGAAAATGGCTACTGGGGATCGATGGCGCGTCCGGTACTGGAGGCCTATCAGCGTGATATCGCCAAGGTAAATCACGGCAACGCCTGGTATGGCCGCAAGGACTTTCCGGCCGAGGCCGAGGTTGCGCGCAGCCGGGCCGCCGCTGCGTTGGGCGTGGAGCTCGATGAAATCGTTCTTACGCGCGGCGCCACCGAGGCACTGCAGGCACTGATCAGCGGCTACAATCGCTTGAGCAAGGGCGACGTGGTGCTGTACGCCGATATTGATTACGACGCTATGATCAGTGCGATGCGCTGGCTGAAACAGCGGCGCGGCGTCGAGGTGGTGTCCATCAACTTGCCGGAACCGGCCACGCATGCAGGCGTTATCGAGTGCTATGCAAAGGCGCTGGACAGTCATCCCAAGCTGAAACTGATACTGCTGACCCACGTTAACCACCGCAATGGCATGGTGTTGCCGGTGGCGGAAATCAGCCGCATGGCGCGCGAGCGCGGCGTCGATGTGATCGTGGACACGGCGCATGGCTTTGGCCAGCTTGACATGCGGATACCGGATTTGCAGGCTGACTTCGTTGGCATCAACCTGCACAAGTGGATTGGAGCGCCGGTGGGCGTGGGCGCACTGTACATCAAGCGCGGCCGCGTGCGCGACATCGATCCGTACATGGGGGAGCGCGACGGCGACGATGTGCGCACGCGGGTGCATACCGGCACCGTCAACTTTGCCGCTTATCTCGCCTTGCCACTGGCGTTCGACTTGCATGAACAGATCGGCGTTGCCAACAAGCAGGCGCGCCTGCACCGGTTGCGCAACCTCTGGGTCGAGGCTGCACGCGAACTCGACGGCATCGAGGTGCTGGCCTCGGCCGATCCTCGACTGACCAGTGCGATTGCCTCGTTCCGCCTGAAAGGTCGCCTTACCTTAGCGGACAATATGGCATTGTCTAAACGTTTGGTGGTCGATCACGGCGTGTTCACAATCCATCGCGATGGATTGGCATCGGGAGCCTGCGTGCGGGTGACTCCATCGGTGTTTACGTCGGAAATGCAGATCGAGCGTTTGGTCGCGGCGCTGCGCACGATTGGCAGTCGAGCGTAAACGCGCGCCTTCCAAATTTCTTCTGGCCCGACTTCTTTCTCAATCAACATCGGTGAGTTGCGGAGACGATTCTCCGCAACTGTACAATGCGCGGAGTCTGTCCGGTCGCCGCCTCGGCCGGATCGTCGCCCATCTGATGGCTGAACACGCAAGGGCGGGCGGGCATAGCGCGCCGCCGACCGTGGGAGCTCAAACCAAGCTGAAATCTGTGGAAGTCGCGTGATTAAAAAGGATGAAAGAATGAAAAAACTGATTTTCGTATGTGCGATCGCAATGGCTGGGTGCGGAAAGACACCAGCGCCTGAGAGTCCCCTCGACGCCGCAGCACGCCAGACCTGCATGAACACGATCGAGTCCCGCGCCACCAACCCGAAATCGATCTCCTACATCTCGAACGATACGCCAGTGGCGAAGGATGCCCAGGGCCAGCTGGTCGTCTCAATCAAGTTCTCTGCCAAGAATGAAATGAATATGGCGTCGACACTGCAGGCGAAGTGCACCGTCAGTCCTGACGGCAAATCGCTGGTCGATATCGCGGTGAGCGAGAGCCGCTAGAGTGCCAGTCAGGGGCCGTGCCTCATCCCTTGGCTCCCAGCGCGACCATGTCATCGGCGAGCTGATTGCCGAGCCGCAGCTGTTGATCGAGCGCGGCGCTGATTTGGCGGACGATCTGGACCCGTTGCGCCGCGCCATCGATCACCTGTTCCATCGCTTGCAGCGCTGCGTCGGCGCGCCGCGCCCCCTCATGCGCATTGGCAAGGGTGGCTTCTGATTCATCAATGGCAAGCCGCGACGACTCTTTGAGCTGCGCGGCAATGCTGCCAATTTCCTTGCCCGACAGGCGAGAGCGCTCTGCCAGTTGACGCACCTCCGCGGCGATGACAGCGAAGCCGCGTCCGCTGGTTCCCGCTCGCGCAGCTTCGATGGCCGCGTTGACGGCGAGAAGGTTGGTTTGGTTCGCTATACCCTGGATGGTTTCGACGATGTCGCCGATCATCGCA
The DNA here is from genome assembly GCF_003590855.1 of Massilia cavernae. GTDB lineage: Bacteria > Pseudomonadota > Gammaproteobacteria > Burkholderiales > Burkholderiaceae_D > Telluria_A > Telluria_A cavernae. Next base: position 10,984 of record NZ_QYUP01000138.1, on the reverse strand, counting down.
GACTGAACGGCAAGCAGTTTATAGTTGGAGAATGACCGCTCCAGGAATTCAGCGACGATGTTGATGGAGGCAACGGTCTGCCTCACCGATTCGTGCGCGCGTTCGACGCCCATGCCGGAAGACGCGGCCGCAGCGCCGGCTCGTTCCATGTCATGCGTGGCGAGCCGAATAGAATCGAGCAATTGCTGGATGTGTCCAGCGCAGTGACTCAGGTCGATAGCGTGGACGGCAAGCGGCATTGGTATTGGCCCCGCGATGGGGAGCGCCGTGACTGCCTTGGTGGCGGGCTCGGTGAACGCCGCCCGCATCGCTGGCTCCTGCTTGCGTGACGCAGCCATCGCGATAATCGATTTCAACACTCTCAGTCTCCGTTTGTTCTTCAGGCCGGCTTGTGCCGGTTCCTATTCTTGTATTGCTGCGCTGCAATCGTAGATTCGGGCGCGCGACGCGTCTAATACCGTTGCAGTATTAATGGCATACCCTTGGGGTATGGACCCGGCGCCAAAACCTTTTAGGTATCGTGCGGATACTCATTCGGTCTTGGACGCGCCGGTCGCTGTTATCTATCGTGCGAATACCGGCCAATTCAATGGGTGATACCGCGCCGCATGATCGCCATCGATCACATGGTTAAAGCAAGGAGAAACACAATGCGACAAATTGATGTTCACAAACTGGCGGACGAAGCGCGTTTGAACCGCTTTCATGTCGGCGTCCTGTTTTGGTGCGCGCTCATTATCATCTGCGATGGGTACGACCTTGCCGTCGCCGGCATAGCGCTGCCATCGATCATGAAAGAGATGGGTGTCACCGCCCAGGACGCCGGATTCATGGTCAGTTCCGCCCTGTTTGGCATGATGTTCGGCGCGATCTTCCTAGGTACCGTTGCCGACAAGATCGGGCGACGCAAGACCATTGCAATTTGCATCGGCCTGTTCAGTGTGTTCACCGCGGCCGCCGGTTTGGCGAGTTCGCCGTACACCTTCAGCGCGTTTCGCTTCCTCGCGGGCTTGGGAATCGGCGGCGTCATGCCGAATGTCGTGGCGCAGATGACGGAATACTCGCCCAGGAAAATACGCTCGACAATGGTGACATTGATGTTCAGCGGTTACGCGGTCGGGGGCATGCTTGCCGCGCTGATGGGCAAGGGAATGATCGAAGCGTACGGCTGGTCCTCGGTCTTCATCGCCGCCGGCGTGCCGGTCGTGCTGATCCCGTTCATCCTGAAATACCTTCCCGAGTCGATGCCCTTCCTGATCAAGCAGCAGCGGCTGGATGAATTGAAGGCCATTGCGGCGCGCATCGAGCCTGGCTACCGGCCCGATAAAAATGACCAGTTCGCCTTGCCGCCCCGCGACAAGGTGGAAGGCGCGCCCATCGCCAGGTTGTTCCAGGATGGCCGCGGGTTCAGCACCGCCATGTTCTGGGTGGCGTTCTTCATGTGCCTGTTCATGGTGTATGCGCTCAGCTCATGGTTGACCAAATTGATGGCCAGTGCGGGCTTCAGCCTGGGCTCGGCGCTCGCTTTCGTGCTCGTCCTGAACCTGGGCGGCGTTGTTGGCGCCATTGGCGGCGGCTGGCTGGCTGACCGTTTTCATATCAAGTACGTGCTGGTAGCAATGTACGTGCTGGCAGCCGTCTCGATCACGCTGCTAGGCTATAAGGTTCCAGTTGAAGCGCTGTATCTGCTGGTCGGTTTGGCCGGCGCATCGACGATCGGCACACAGATCGTCACCTATGCCTACGCTGGCCAGTTCTACCCTATGCCAGTGCGCTCGACCGGCATCGGATGGGCATCCGGGGTCGGTCGCAGCGGCGCGATCCTGGCGCCGATCGTGATCGGAACGCTGGTGGGAATGGCGCTTCCGCTGGAGCGGAACTTCCTTGCCATTGCCATCCCAGCGGTGATCGCCGCGCTGGCCGTGTCGCTGATCAAACATGATCGTTCGGCTTCGTGGCGCGACAAACGGGCCGCTTCAGTGTTGCGGGATGCGGCCACCGTACCGAAATAGTCCGAGCCCCGGCCCGCTTGACGTATTAGCCTGGCATGTCGCTCATGTACGCCAGTTCCCAGATATGCCCATCCAGGTCTTCAAACCCATGGGAGTACATGAAGCCGTAGTCCTGCGCGGCGCGCGGCGCCTTGCCGCCGGCCGCCAGAGCCTTGGCTACCAGTCCATCGACTTCTTCCCGGCTTTCGCACGACAGGCAGGTCAGCACTTCGGTTACTTCATGTGCACTGGCGACTGGCTTGCTAGTGAACGTCTTGAAGTAGTCCCTTACCAGCAGCATGGCGTAGATGCTGTTCTCGGAAATAATCATGCATGCTGCATTCTCGTCGGTGAACTGCGGATTGAAGGTGTAACCCAGGGCCGAGAAGAATTCCTTGGATTTGGCGAGGTCCTTCACTGGCAGGTTGACGAAGATTTGCTTGTTCATGTTGTACCTTCCTTTCTAGTTGAATGGCGCTGCTAACGAAAAAACGGTTTGGAAAGGACAAGGATTTTCCCCTGTCTCATTCAGTACGACGTTTGCGGATCGCTAAAATCGGCATGCCGGAGAAAAAAATTTACGTCGCAATGCCGACGGCGGCTGGACCGTCACTCTACCTCATGTGCAGCGGGTTAAGCCGGGTCCGGATCGCGGGCGCGCGGGACGGTATTGCGCTCCGGCCGCGGGATTTTCGTCAGCACTGAATCAGGGCCGAGTTCATAGCTATCGAAGTCGCGCGCGAGGAAAAGCTGGCCGGAATAGTGCTGGCGCGCCTCGGCCTCGAGTTCGGCCATACCTGCGGCGGTATCGTAACGCGCGCTGAAGTGCGTCAGGATCAGGTTCGGCATCCCGCTCGCGGTGGCAAACTGCGCCACCTGCTGGACCGAGCTGTGGGTGGGGCCGGGGCCCACCTTCTGCGAGATCGCCTCGGTGTAGGTCGCTTCGTGCACCAGTAATTGAGCGCCTTCGCAGGCGCCAGCGAGCAAAGACGGCGTATCGTTGTCGCCGCCCACTACGACGGCTGCGCGCTCCGTTTGGGGAATCCGGAAATCATTTGCCTTGAGCACGGTTCCATCGTCATGAACGACATCCTCGCCCGAGTGCAGTTTTCCCCAGTCCGGTCCCGCCGCGACGCCGGCCGCGCGCAATGCGGCGGTGTCGAGCTTCCACTTGGTGCTTTCGACCGAGAAGCGGAATCCTACGCTGGGCACGCGGTGCGACAGGGGAAAACGCTCGATCGTCAATCCCGGTTGCTGATGGACCTGCTGGATGGGGGCGACGTCCACATGGATGATCGGGTACGGCAAATACAACTCGGTGTGCAGGAAGGTCGCTTCGAGCCAGGCGCGCACCGGCTGGGGCGCGATCAGTATCAACGGACGCTTGCGTCCGGTCATCGAGGCGCTCGCCAGCAGGCCCGGAAGCCCGTAGCTGTGGTCGCCGTGGACGTGCGTGATGCAGATGCCGGCCAGTTCGTGCACGGTCAGCGGAATGTGCTGCAGCCGGTGCTGGGTCGCTTCGCCGCAGTCGATCAGCCACCAGTCGCGGTTAAGCGTGGTCTGCAGGGCGAGGGCGGTGACGTTGCGGTTCTTTGTCGGCACACCCGCGGATGTGCCCAGGAAGGTCAGTTTGAACATGCCCCATTATCCTTCGGCGAGCCCTTGCTGTCTCGTGCGTTTCTCGACGTTACATTCAACGCATTTTGTCCCGGTGGAGATGAGTTAGGATCGGTCCGTCGCCGGCGTACAGGCGTGTTGATGATTTGACGGTTTCCCCATGGAGCGCTGATGCTGACTGCACGTCGTACCTTTCTTGGCCAAGCACTGGCAGCAGCCGGTGTGTTGTCGCTTCACCCTGCATTGGCGCTTGCGCAGCCGCTGGTGGCGGTGCCGAACGTCACGCAACTGTATACCGTCCAGGTCGCACGAGTTGTGGCGCCGGCCACAACGCAGGAGGTTGCGCAGGAGGTGCGCGCCTGGCCAGGCAAGATCGCCGTCGGTGGCGGCCGCTACAGCATGGGCGGCCAGGTCGGTATCACCGGGGGACTGCATCTGGACATGCGCAAAATGAACAAGCTCCTGAACCTCGATACCCAGGCGAAGGTGGCCCGGGTGCAGGCGGGCATCCGCTGGCGCGATTTGCAGGATGTGCTGGACCTGGCCGACCTGTCCGTGAGGTCGATGCAAAGCTATTCGAACTTTACGGCCGGCGGTGCGGTATCGGTGAACGCGCACGGCCGCTACATCGATTCGGGCCCGGTCGGCAGCACCGTGCGCGCGTTAAAGATCGTGATCGCCGATGGCACGGTCGTGGAAGCGACGCCAACATTGAATACCGAGCTTTTCCGGGCGGCCATCGGCGGCTATGGCGCGGTAGGGGTGATCACGGAAGTCGAACTTGACCTTGCCGACAACGTCCGAATCGAACGGGTCGTGAAGTCCGTGGCGCTGAAAGATTATCCGGCCCACTTCGCGCGGCTGGCCGACGCCGGCGACCACATTTTCCACAATGCCGACCTGAGCCCGCCGCACTTCAACGCGCCGGTGTCCGTCAGCTGGCGGAGGACACGGAAGCCCTTGACGGAGACAAGGCGGCTTGTTGCACGTGGCGCTTCGTACGAGCTTGAGCAGAACATTATCTTCCTGATGACGGAGGCGCCCCTGGCCGACCTGCTGATCAAGAGCGTGGCGCACCCCCTGCGCCATGCAGGGGCAAAGGTCAAATGGCGTAACCACGAGGCCAGCCTGGACGTCGCCGAGCTCGAACCCGAGTCGCGCAGGTATTCGACCTACGTCCTGCAGGAGTACTTTATTCCGGTCCGCCACTTCGAAGCGTATGTCAAAGACATGGCGGCGACCATCCGCAAGTTCGAAGCGAAGGTGTTGAACGTCTCGGTTCGCCATGCGATGGCCGACCCGATTCCGTTGCTGCCGTGGGCGAAGGAGGAGGTGTTCTCGTTTGTCGTCTATTACAAGCAGGGCACTGGCTCCGCGGCGTGCGAGCAGACCGCGACATGGACGCGCGCAATGATCGATGTCGCCTTGGGCTACGAGGGACGTTACTACCTGCCATATCAGTTGCATGCGACGAAAGCGCAGTTCGAGCAGGCCTATCCGGAGGCTGATGCGTTCCGCGCGGTGAAGCGCAAGGCCGACCCCACCGGCAAGTTCTCCAATGAGTTGTGGGTGAAGTATTTGTAGGCGAACGGAATAGCGCCTGCTGGCCGCTAACGTGGCATCTACATGAACTCGTGGTAAGTGAATATGACGAGGGCGATCGCCATGACGATCATCAGCGCGTACACAAGATAGCGCATGGCGTTGGCAAGGCCGGTAACGGCCTTGTTGGCTTGCTCGTTCAGTTTCCCTTTTTTGCTGGCCCGGCCCATCATCGACGACAACAACAGGAAAACGACGGCCAGTACGATCACGTATTTCACGCCGTTCTCCTGTTGGTGACGCTTAAACGCCGCAGTATGCGGTTTTGACGGTGGTGAAGAACTCGGCCGCGTAGCTGCCTTGCTCGCGCGAGCCGAAACTCGACCCCTTGCTGCCGCCGAAAGGTACATGGTAATCGACGCCGGCCGTCGGCACGTTTACCATCACCATGCCGGCCTGCGCGTGGCGCTTGTAATGCGTCGCGTACTTCAGCGAAGTGGTCACGATACCGCTCGACAGGCCGAACTCGGTGTCGTTCGCCAACGCCAGCGCGTGCTCGTAGTTGTCGGCAGGAATCACGCTGGCCACCGGGCCAAAGATTTCTTCGCGGCTGATGCGCATGTCGTTGCTGCAGTCGGTGAACAGGGCAGGGCTCAGGTAGAAGCCGGGCGTGTCGCGTTCGAGGCGTTCGCCGCCGAACGCGAGGGTGGCGCCTTCATCGCGGCCGATGCGGATGTACTCCATGTCCTGCTCGAGCTGGCTCTGGTCGACGACCGGGCCGATGTCGGTGCCGGCCGCCAGCGCATCGCCAATCGCCAGGCTGGCCAGCTTGTCCTTCACTGCTGCGACGAAGGCCGGGTAAATGCCTTTCTCGACGATCAGCCGGCTCGACGCGGTGCAGCGCTGGCCGGTCGAATAGAATGAGCCTTGCACCGCGCAGTTGACTGCGGTGGCCAGGTCGGCGTCGTTCAGGATGACCAGCGGGTTCTTGCCGCCCATTTCAAGCTGCATCTTGGCCAGGCGGCCGACGCAGGCCTGCGCCACCTTGGCGCCCGTGCCGACCGACCCGGTAAAGCTGATCGCGTTGACGCGGCGGTCGTTCAGGAAGGCCTGGCCGACCACGCTGCCGCGCCCCATCACCAGGTTGAACACGCCGTTCGGCAGGCCCGCGCGGCTGATGATTTCCGCCAATGCCCATGCGCTGCCCGGCACCAGTTCGGCGGGCTTGAGCAGCACGCAGTTGCCGTAGGCGAGGGCGGGCGCGATTTTCCATGCGGGGATCGCGATCGGGAAGTTCCACGGCGCGATGATGCCGACCACGCCTACTGGTTCGCGCGTGATTTCGACGTCGAGGTTCGGGCGTACCGACGGCAACTTGTCGCCGCGCAGGCGCAGGCATTCCTGTGCGAAGAACTTGAAGATTGCGCCGGCACGCGCCGCTTCGCCGATGCCTTCGACGCGGGTCTTGCCTTCTTCGCGCGACAGCAAGGTGCCAAGCTCTTCCTTGCGCGCAATGATTTCGGTGCCGATCTTGTCGAGCGCGTCCGCGCGCATCTGTACGTTCGACAGCGCCCATCCGGGCGCGGCGGCGGCGGCCGCGGCAATCGCCATCTGTGCCTGCTGGGCATCGGCCTGCGCGTAGTGGCCGATGACGTCGCTGGTGTTCGACGGGTTGATGTTTGCCGTGGTGCTTGCGCCGTCAACCCAGTTTCCGTCGATATAGTTCTGCTTCATTTCCATCCTTTTTTTCGAGTCGATTTGTCAGGTCCAGGCCAGTTCCCAGCCGTAGTTCATGTCGTCAGCCAAGTGTTTTCGACGTCCATTTTCTCTTGAGAAGCGGCTGAAGATTTGCAATCGAGTTCAGCGTGCTTTCCTTCGCAGATTGGCGTACATTGAAACCCTCGATGTTTGCGTTCTGCGGACAGGCTCGTTGTTGGTACCGTCGGTCAGTATCACAAGAAATAGTTGCGGAAGGAATCATACACGGAGCGTGGCTTGCCGGCATGGCGAGCTGGTTTTTTTGCTTCCGTCGGAGGGCGCCTTGGCGATGGCTAAGGTAGGCTCGAAGCAAGCTGCGCTTATGTGTGATAACTGACAGAACGCTAACAGAAATCGGAGGATAAAGAAGGTGTAAACAAGAAGAGCATTACCTCGGAGCATGTCATGAAAGCGTCCTATCTTGCGGTCACCGCACTGTGCATCTGCGCTGGTACAGCGAACGCACAATCGCCTGTGACTGTGTATGGCCTGATGGATACGGACGGCAAGGTCGAAAGCGCTTGCGAAGGATGCGATGCGCTCCACACCGGCCTGTCGGTCGTCCGCCCTTACAGTTTCCGCTACCTGAGCCTGCTGGATGTGGGCGAAGCATTCGACGGGACCGTCGCCGGCCCGTTCACGATCGGACGCAAGCGAGCGCGCAAACACATCAGCGGGACGGTGCAGTACTACACCCGCGATTCGGACAAGCTGTTCGCGGATTCACGCTACGGCCTGGTCGAGTCGCACGGCACCGCACCGAGCAACCGCGCCTGGGGTATTTCGCTGGGCCTGGAACAGAACCGCATCATGCTGCGCGCGGCGCACCAGAACAAGAACGTCGCCAAGGTATCGCCGGCCATGGCGCTTGGCAACACGCTGGCAGCGAAGAATTCGATCATCGCGGCCAACGTCCAGCTTGGCGCCGCGAAGGTCTATGCGGCCTACAGCGCAAGCCGGGGCTGGGGCAGTTCGCCATTGTGGAATCCGGACAATCCTTACGGCGCCGCCCTTGCCGCCACGCCGTCAACCGACAGCCGGGACAAACTGGTCGGCATCGCCGTGCCGTTTGGCGAAACCACGCTGCTGGCTTCGTTCATCCGCAAGAACGACCGCGACCTGGCCAACCACGATGCCGACCAGCTCGCCCTTGGCGCCACGTACGCGATATCGCGCCGCACCGACTTCTATACCACCTGGTCGCTGACCAAGAGCCGCAGCATTTCGGGAACGGCCATCGACAGTTCGATCGTGCCCGGCAGTATGAACCGTGCGATCAATATCGGCATGCGTCACTCATTCTGAACGGGGTTGGGACGTGCGACGTGTGCAGCGAAAAATGAGTAGCCTGTCATAACACTTTATTTAAAAAGTTGGAGGCAGTATGACTGGCAATAGCACACTTGATCCCGACAACTTCCCGGAAAGCCCGGACCGCGTGATTGGGCGCGGCCACGGCACCGGCGCATTGGGACCCAGCGACTCGTCCGACAGCGGCAGCGACATCGCCGGCGGTCCTGGCTTGGGCCTTGACCTCGAACGTGACGAGGAACTTGATCTAGGGCGCGGCACTACGTCCGACCTGGATACCAGCAGTGCTGACGGAGCAGGGCCGGATGTCGGGGATTCCAACCTCGACAGCGACAGCGATTCCGGTGGTACCGGCGAACGCGCGGCGGCAGGACGTGACACTGTGGTGCGCGATGGGGCCGACATCGACGTCGACCATATCGAGACCATTCCTTCGGAAACGCTCAGTGAAGATGATGTGGAGTTTCTTTCGTCGTCGCCGCCTGGACAGCGGCCGGATAGAAAGTAAGGACGGCTGTACATAGCCATCGCCAGCGATTCCTCGGGTTCGCCATTGGCGAGCACGACAAATCGATGCCTGGCGATTCTTTTCAGCGAACGTGAACCTGACCGAAAAATGCGCCCAGCTGGTCCGCAAGACATGCGCGGATCAGTTGGGCGTGTTGCATTGTGCGTGAAGTCGCCAGGCGGCAACGCAGCGAGCTGCTAGGACAGGTGCTTCTTGAAGAACTCGATCGTGCGCGACCACGCGAGCTTTGCAGCGGCCTCGTCGTAGCGCGGTGTGGTGTCGTTATTGAAGCCATGCTGGGTTCCGGCATAAACATGGTGCTCGTACTTGATCTTGTTTGCCTTCAGCGCGGTCTCATATGCCGGCCAGCCAGCCATGATGCGCTCGTCTTTTTCCGCATCGTGTATCAGCAGCGGCGCTTTGATCTTCGGAACTTCGGAAGCGGGCGCCTGCGGGCCGTAGAAGGGCACTGAGGCATCCAGATCCGGCACGGCGGTCGCCAGGTAGTTGGCAATGCCGCCGCCGTAGCAGAAGCCGACCACGCCGACCTTGCCGGTCGTGCCAGGAATCTTTTCCAGGATGCGGGTAGCCTCGATGAAATCGGCGCGCGTCTTGGTCTGGTCGAGCTTGCCGAACAGTTCGCGCGCCTTGTCTTCATCGCCCGGGTAGCCGCCGAGCGGGAACAGCGCATCGGGAGCGAAGGCGATGAAGTTTTCGAGCGCGACGCGGCGCGCGATGTCTTCGATATGCGGATTCAAGCCGCGGTTTTCGTGCACAACCAGCACCGCCGGCAGTTTGCCCTTGGCATTGGCGGGTTGCACGAGATAGCCGCGCATTTCGCCATACCCGTTTGGCGAAGGGTAGGTGACGTAACTGGTCTTGATGCGCGGATCGGTGGGCGCTACCTGCTGTGCGGCCCAGCTTGGTGACAGTGCCGCCAGCATGCTGGCGGCAGTGACGCCGCCGACGGCATAATGGCTTGCGGCGGACAGGAAACCGCGCCGGTCAATTTGCCCGTGGACATACTGGTCGAAAAGTTTAAGAACTTCTGGATCGAAATCGTCTGCGGTCATGCGCGTCATCGCCGGCTCCTGGTTATTGGTTGAGTACGTGGAACAGCCTTGAATCAGCAGCGATAATAGCGCGCTGACCAGGCTTCGTACACAGCCACACCACCGGAATCCGGCGGCGGCGATAATGCGTATTTACGTGGCTTAGTGCGCTTTGGACAGAATGAGCAGCCAGCGGCGGAACAGCAGGATCTCGACATGGCCAGCTTCAATGCCGGTGTCGCATTCGATGAAAGGATTGACCGCGTAGAAGCGCTTGCGGAAGTCGCGCGTTACCAGCATTTCGCGACGGCCGAGGCGAATCAGGAAAGGAGTAGGGGCGTATTCCATGCCGAAGCTGCTGTTCAAGGTGGTCATGACAAAGTCCTTTGAAGGTTTGCGTTGATCGAGTGATTCCAGAATATCACAACTACTGTACGAATCCACAGTTACTGTACGAATAACCAGTAATTTTTCTAAAGTGTAGTTTTTTGACCAATATCCCCGAAACCGAATCCATGAGAGACAGATTTCCCCGCACCTACCGTTTTCTTGCCGCCCGCCTGTCCCCCGCTGAAGAGCTGGGCCTGCACTTCACCATCGGCATCCTGCTGATGCTGGGCGCGGCCTGGGTGTTCGGCGAAATCGCCGGGGATGTGGTCGAGCAGGAAGAGATTACCGTGCTCGACGAGTGGCTCGCCCACTGGTTCCATGCGCGGGCGCATCCGGCCTTTACCGAGGTGATGATGGTCCTTTCCCACTGGCACAGCACAGCGGGAATGCTTGCCATGACGGCCCTGGCGGGCACTTATTTCTACGCGCGCAAGGCCAACTACTGGCTGCTGGCCCTGGTGACGGCTGTGCCGGGCGGCATGCTGCTTAACGTGGCGCTCAAACACCTGTTCCAGCGCGCCCGGCCAAGCTTCGAGAATCCCTTGCTGTCGCTGCCGACCTACAGCTTCCCGAGCGGTCATACTGTGGCTGCCACCTTGTTCTATGGACTGCTGGCGTGCTACGCCGTCGTTGTGCTGCGCAGCTGGCGCACCCGCGCCTTGGTCGTGATGGGCGCCTGCTTCCTTGTGGGGCTGGTCGGCCTGAGCCGCATTTACCTCGGCGTGCATTACCTCAGCGACGTGATGGCCGCCATTGCCGAGGGCTGCGGCTGGCTGGCCGTGTGCATTACCGGCGTGTCCACCTTGCGCCGGAGG
>NZ_QYUP01000137.1 GCF_003590855.1 Massilia cavernae | reverse complement strand
TACATGCCGTCGGCGCTGCCGGGTATCTCGGCCGGCAAGGTTTCGGAACTGTTGCAGCAGACCGATCGCCTGATCAAGACGGTACCGGAGGTCCAGAGTGTGTTCGGAAAGGCAGGGCGCGCCGAAACGGCAACCGATCCGGCCCCGCTGGAGATGTTCGAGACGACGATCCAGTTCAAGCCGCGCGACCAATGGCGCCCCGGAATGACGACCGACAAGCTGGTGGAGGAACTCGATCGGGTGGTGAAGGTGCCGGGCCTGTCGAACATCTGGGTACCGCCGATCCGCAATCGCATCGACATGCTCGCGACCGGGATCAAGAGTCCGGTCGGCATCAAGATCGCCGGCACGAACCTGCAGCAACTCGACCGGATCGCGGGCGAGATCGAGCGCATCGTCAAAAGGGTGCCCGGCGTGTCGTCGGCGCTGGCCGAACGGCTCAGTGGCGGACGCTATATCGATATCGACATCAACCGCGAGGTGTCGGCGCGCTACGGCCTGAACGTAGCTGACGTGCAGGGCATCGTGTCGGCGGCGATTGGCGGCGACAATATCGGGGAAACGATCGAAGGCTTGCAGCGCTTCCCGATCAACGTCCGCTATCCGCGCGAAGTGCGTGATTCGGTCGAGAAGCTGCGGCAGTTGCCGGTGCTGACCGAACGCGGCGCCCAGATCCGCCTTGGCGATGTGGCGGCCATTCGGATCAGCGATGGTCCACCGATGCTCAAGAGCGAGAACGCGCGCTTGTCCGGCTGGGTGTATGTCGATATCCGGGGGCGCGACATGAGTTCGGTGGTGCGCGATATGCAGCGTGCTGTAGCGATGGAGCTGAAACTCCCTGCAGGCTACGCGGTTTCGTGGTCGGGGCAGTTCGAGTACATGGAGCGTGCGGCAGCGAAGCTTAAGGTCGTGGTGCCGGCGACGCTGTTAATTATTTTTGTGCTGCTCTACATGACGTTCAAGCGCTTCGATGAAGCAGCACTGATCATGGCCACCTTGCCGTTTGCGCTGGCCGGCGGGGTCTGGCTGCTCTGGATTCTCGGCCACCACCTGTCGGTGGCGAGCGCGGTCGGGTTCATCGCACTGGCCGGAGTGGCAGCCGAGTTTGGGGTGATCATGCTCCTGTACCTGAAGCATGCGTGGGACGAACGCCGGGGCATGGGCAAAACAGGCGCCGACGATTTGCTGGATGCGATTCGTCACGGGGCCGTATTGCGTGTGCGGCCGAAAGCGATGACGGTGGCAGTGATCATAGCGGGCCTGGTACCGATCATGGTTACACCAGGAACCGGCTCGGAAATCATGCAGCGGATTGCCGCCCCGATGATCGGCGGGATGATCAGTGCGCCACTGTTATCGATGTTCGTTGTCCCTGCGGTCTTTCTGCTGATGCGCCGCCGCGAACTTGGTTCGACGATCGCGGGGACATGAAGCGTGCTACGACGGCAAACCTGCATTTAGCCGCGCCGACCTGCATTCCACCGCCGCGAACCAGTAATAAGTGCAACTGACCGTGCCTGTGTGCGCGCTCAGTTATTTGACCGAGGGAGGCGATACATTTTCCGGTGAAACGGCCCCCCCGTGGGAATTGCCAGCGCGATATATTGCCAGTCCAATCAGTGCCACGATGCAGAAGGCGGCACCAGCATAGAAAGTGGATGATGCCCCAAGTTGATCCCACAGCAGTCCCGCCACGACGCTTGCGAGCAGCATGGCGATGCCGCTCATCAGGTTGAACATGCCATAGGCTGTGCCGCGCAGGTCGGCCGGTGCCGTATCAGCCACCATTGTCGCCAACAACCCCTGCGTGATCCCCATGTGCATGCCCCACAGCGCGACGCCTGCCAACACGACAGCCCAGTGGTCATTTGTCGCTAAAACCAGGTCGGCGGCGATCAATACGACAAGGCCGAGCGCGAGCAGCTTAGTGTGGCTCATGCGGTCAGAGAGCTTCCCAAACGGATACGCCGACATGGCGTAAATCAGATTCATTGCCACCATCACCAGCGGCACCAGTGCAACCGGGATGCCCCCCTGTTGAGCACGCAGGACAAGAAATGCCTCGCTGAATCGGGCCAATGTAAACACGGCGCCGATTCCCACCACCCACCAGTACGAGGCGCTAAGGCGACTCAGATTCTCGCGTCGGATAGGATTGGTTCGCTTGCCATTTTGATGCTGCTGTGGCTCGCGCACGCCGAACAAAAGCAAGGCAACGGCCAACACGCCGGGGATCACGGCAACCCAAAACACCATCCGGAAATCGTTCGCCCACAGAAGCATCAAGCCGACCGCGACCAGCGGCCCCAGGAATGCCCCTACCGTATCAAGGGATTGACGAAGGCCAAAAGCCGCACCGCGCAAATTTGGCGGCGCGAGGTCGGCGACCAAGGCATCGCGTGGTGCGCCCCGTACTCCTTTGCCAACCCGGTCCAGCAATCTGGCCGTCAGCACAATGCCAGTTGTGTTCGCCACAGCGAAGAGTGGTTTGGTCAGCGCACCCAAGGCGTAGCCGAACAATGCCAATCCCTTGCGTTTGCCGAGATAGTCGCTCAACGCACCCGAGAACACTTTGACGATCAGTGCAGTGGATTCGGCCAGTCCTTCAATTAGACCAACCGTTAGGGCGCTAGCGCCGAGCGTGCCGACCATGAACATCGGAAGAAGGCTATGAACCATTTCCGAGGAAATGTCCATAAGCATGCTTACGAAGCCGAGCATCCAGATCCCGAAAGGTATTTGCTTTAGTGTGCTGCCGGTGTGCTTTACGGTCATGTTTTTCGTTTTTTCTGGCGTGATCCATTTACAAAAAAGCCGGTTAGTTTTTTCCGAACCCGCTCTCAGAAACTCATACCTGTAGTGACCTGCATTCGAAACGGGCCGACCAGCATTCCAGCCGCTTCTCGAACAGGAATAATTGCACTGACGGCGCCCTCAAACCAGCATTTTCTCAAGTGTCAGGGAACGGCGAACGGCATCATCATGGGGGAGAAGTTGAGCAGCATTCAGGCTCGATTGGATGGCTCGCGTCGCCGCTTACTTCCTTCGGCTACACGCTGTCGGCACTGCGCGGTTCTGCTACCCCTTGCAGCGACGCAATTAGTGGGCAGGAAACGTTCCCTTTCCGCGCCTGGCAGGCGCACACAAGCTCGGACAGCACAGTTTCCATGCGCGCCAGGTCGGCCATCTTCTCGCGCACGTCCTGAAGCTTGTGTTTAGCCAGGCTGCTGGCTTCCTCGCAATGGGTGCCGTCATCGAGCCGGAGCAGCTCTGCAATCTCGTCCAGGCTGAAGCCCAGCCGCTGCGCCGATTTCACGAATTGCACCCGCGTTACATCCGCCTCGCCATAGCGGCGGATGCTGCCATAAGGCTTGTCCGGCTCGGGCAGCAGGCCCTTGCGCTGATAGAACCGGATCGTCTCCACATTGACCCCGGCTGCCTTGGCGAAAACGCCAATAGTCAGATTCTCCAAATTGTTTTCCATATCCCTTGACTCCGTACATAACTACGGAAGTAAGGTTACGGTATCTAGTTGAAATTCGAAAGGACAAGTCTATGTCTGGAGCACAAAACGTGCGCGGGGCGCTCTTCACCGGAGGGCTGGCCGCCATTCTTGCCTCGGCCTGCTGCCTGGGGCCGCTGGTTCTGATCGCCCTTGGGTTTAGCGGTGCTTGGATTGGCAACTTGACGGTGCTGGAACCCTATCGGCCCATCTTCATTGGAGTGGCGCTGGTGGCGCTTTTCTTCGCCTGGCGGCGCATCTACCGCCCGGCGCAAGCCTGCAAGCCAGGGGATGTGTGTGCGATTCCCCAAGTGCGGGCTACTTACAAGCTCAACTTCTGGATCGTGGCTGCGCTGGTTCTGGTCGCCCTCGGATTTCCTTATGTTGTGCCATTTTTCTATTAATTACAGGAGTCAGCCATGAAAAAACTGTCTGCGTCGCTCGCCCTCGCTGCCGTTGTTGCGCCCGCGTGGGCCGCCACCCAGACCGTCACGCTGTCCGTACCCGGCATGACCTGCTCCACCTGCCCGATCACCGTCAAGAAGGTGATTTCCAAGGTCGAAGGCGTCAGTAAAGCTGACGTGACCTTCGAGAAACGCGAAGCGGTCGTCACCTTCGATGATGCCAAGACCAGCGTGCAGAAACTAACCAAGGCAACCGAGGACGCGGGCTATCCGTCCAGGGTCAAGCAGTAAGCCACTGAAAACGGCATCACAGCACATCTGACGCCATTGCCTGTTGCCACAATCGAAAAAGGATCTGTAGCATGACTCATCTAAAAATCATCGGCATGACCTCCGATGCACCGCCGACGGGCAACGAACGTCCGTTGCAGATAGCCGTCATTGGTAGCGGCGGAGCCGCGATGGCGGCGGCGCTAAAGGCCGTCGAGAAAGGCGCGCGCGTCACGCTGATCGAGCGCGGCACAATCGGCGGCACCTGCGTCAATTTCGGCTGTGTACCGTCGAAGATCATGATCCGCGCCGCCCACATCGCCCATTCACGCCGGGAAAGTCCGTTCGACGGCGGTATCGCGGCAACCGTGCCTGCGATTGACCGCAGCAAACTGTTGGCCCAGCAGCAGGGCCGCGTCGATGAACTACGTCACGCCAAATACGAAGGCATCTTGGACGGCAATTCAGCAATCACCGTTCTACACGGTGACGCGCGTTTCAAGGACGACCACAGCCTTCTCGTCCGTTTGAACGAGGGTGGCGAGCGCCTCGTGATGTTCGACCGCTGCCTGGTCGCCACGGGTGCCAGTCCGGCCGTGCCGCCGATTCCAGGCTTGAAAGAGTCGCCCTACTGGACTTCCACTGAGGCCCTGGTCAGCGACACCATTCCCGAACGCCTGGCTGTGATCGGCTCGTCGGTGGTGGCGCTGGAACTGGCGCAAGCCTTTGCCAGGCTGGGCAGCAGAGTGACCATCCTGGCGCGCAGCACCTTGTTCTTCTGGGAAGACCCGGCCATCGGCGAGGCCGTGGCAGCCGCTTTCCGTGCCGAGGGCATCAAAGTGCTGGAGCACACGCAAGCCAGCCAGGTCGCGCATGTGGACGGCGAGTTCGTGCTGACCACCGCGCACGGCGAAATACGCGCCGACGATCTGCTGATTGCGACCGGCAGGGCACCGAACACCCGCAGCCTGGCATTGGAAACAGCGGGCGTTCCCGTCAATGCGCAAGGAGCCATCGTCATCGACAGGGGGATGCGCACGAGTAACCCGAACGTCTACGCGGCCGGCGACTGCACCGACCAGCATCAGTTCGTCTATGTCGCGGCAGCGGCCGGCGCCCGTGCGGCGATCAACATGACCGGCGGTGACGCGGCTTTGGACCTGACCGCGATGCCGGCCGTGGTGTTCACCGATCCGCAGGTGGCGACCGTTGGCTACAGCGAAGCGGAAGCGCGCCGTGACGGCATCGAGACCGAAAGCCGCACGCTCACGCTGGACAACGTGCCGCGGGCACTTGCTAACTTCGACACACGCGGCTTCATCAAGCTAGTGGCCGATGCCGGCAGCGGGCGTTTGATTGGCGTGCAGGCAGTGGCGCCGGAAGCGGGCGAGCTGATCCAGACGGCAGCGATGGCGATTCACAACCGGATGACGGTGCAAGAACTGGCCGACCAGTTGTTCCCGTATCTGACGATGGTCGAAGGGCTGAAACTCGCTGCCCAGACATTTACAAAGGACGTGAAACAGCTTTCCTGCTGCGCCGGGTAATAAGGCGACTGTCGGGGCATGGTTTTTGAGCGCGGGTTCGGCGACGCAGCCCGCAGCGCATATCGACCTGACCGGGGACTACGTTTGGAGGCAGAGCCGAAAGATCAACGAGGGTAGATATCGGCCGCTGCGAGACTTCAAGGATCGACCATAGGGCTTTATGGGACATACTGGAATGGTGGATACGCTGACCGACGAACCGACGAACCGACGAACAGGCGAGTGACCGTGGCGAGCGCAAGGGGTCTTGTTGGACCAGCGAGGGTTCCCGCCGATGACCCACGCCACGCGGAATAGAAAACGGTCGCGATGCCGCACAATAGAACCGGCGCGCGGGGACGCAACGTGTAACACTGTAAAAATGGCAGCACGCCATTCGCGAGCACGACAGACTGGGTAATCGCGGCTACTTTGTGGATCAATCGTTTAGGAGAAAATTATGCGTGTCAAACTAGCAATTGCGGGAATTCTCTTCATCGGACTGGTCGGATGTAATACGATGGTGGGTCCGACCGCCAACGACATTCCGGCGAGCATCGCCTCGGCCACGACGCCAGGTGATCACCAGAAGATCGCCGAGTACTTTGCACAAAAGGCGGTCGAGTATGACGCCGAGGCGGCCCAGCATGACCAGATGGCCCGTGCGTATACGAATCGCCCAAAGGGAGAGTTTGGAGCGATGATCTCGCATTGCCGAAATTTGCGCGACCAGTTTGTTTCAGCAGCCAAAACGGCGCGCACGATGGCGCAGGAACATCGACTAATGGCCGCCAAGGGCGGCCATTAGTCGAATACGGGCGGTGCCGTGCGGCGCCCCGTATGGGGTGGAAACCGCACGCAGCACGCCAGATGTCCAGGCGCAGCGGAACGCAAACCCGGGTTAAGCGGACTACACCTAAAGCTTCCGAATTTGCTTGTCGATCGCGTCGATCGTTCGCTCATTGCGCTCGCTGTAGCGGTCGGTCAGATAGTCGGTGCGTCCGTGCATGAGCAAGGTGAACTTGAACAGTTCCTCCATGACGTCAACCACACGGTCATAGTAAGGGGATGGCTTCATGCGGCCGGCCTCATCAAACTCCAAATATGCTTTCGGCACGGAAGATTGGTTAGGAATTGTGACCATCCTCATCCAGCGTCCCAGCAATCGCAGCGTGTTCACGACGTTAAAGGATTGCGACCCGCCGCACACCTGCATCACCGCCAGCGTACGGCCCTGGCTCGGCCTCACTGCTCCCTGCTCGAGCGGGATCCAGTCGATCTGGTTTTTCATCACTGCCGTGATGGCGCCATGACGTTCTGGGCTGCACCATACCTGGCCTTCAGACCACAGGCAAAGTTCGCGCAGTTCCACGACCTTTGGATGGGTTTCCGGAACGCTGCCCGTCATCGGCAGTCCAGTGGGATCGAAAATCTTCACCTCGGCCCCGAAGCACTCCAGGATGCGTGCTGCTTCTTCCGTCAGGAAGCGGCTGAAGGAGCGTTCACGAAGCGATCCATACAGCATCAGGATTCGTGGTGGATGGTCCAGGTCGGGGACCGGGGCCAGCTTTTGCAAATCGGGATATCCAATTGTGCTGCCCTGATGTTTGGCAGCTCGCGTATTTTTTCAGTCATAGGACCCCGGTCGGGTTGTGCCTGCGCGGGCATGTTCGGAAACTGGCGACGGCGCGAAGTCGCTCGGTGCGACGGTGCCCGCGACGGTCGCATCCGCCGGCGGAGCAGGATAGAGCCAGCAGAACAACAGCGTCGCGGCTGCTGCGCCGAGCAACTGCGCAGCGATAAAGCCAGGTGCGTCGAGAGGTCGAATTCCGGCGAAGGTATTCGTTGCGCTGCGGGCGAGCGTGACGGCCGGATTGGCGAACGAGGTCGACGAGGTGAACCAGTACGCTGCCGTAATATAGGCGGCCACGGCGAACGGCGTGACGCTCGGACGGCTGCGCGAGCATCCAATGATGACGGCGATCAGGCCGAAGGTGGCGACGAACTCGCCCCACCACTGCGCCGGACCTGAGCGGACATGCTCGGAAGCGAAGAAGACCGGATCGCCGAACATCAGGTGCGCCGCCGCTACGCCGGCAAAGGCGCCGGCGACCTGTACGGCGATGTAGGGCAGGACTTCCGTCCGGGGCATGTTCTTCTGCCACGCTTCGGAAAGAGTCACTACGGGATTGAAGTGTGCGCCCGAGACAGTGCCAAACATCAGGATCAGGGCGACCAGGCCGGCACCGGTTGCAATGGCGTTCGCGAGCAGTGCGATTGCTACGTTACCGCCCGCCAGCCGTTCGGCCATGATCCCGGAGCCGACGACGACGGCGAGAAGAAAGGCCGTGCCGAGACCCTCGGAAACGACGCGTCTTGCGAAGGTCATGGCTTGAAGTCCCCAATCTGGTCGAGCTCGTGCTTCAATGTCAGCTTTTCCAGTTTTTCGATCGGAAGCGCCTGGAAGGGATCCAGGCGGATTTTGATTTCACGGCAAACCTTTGCGAAGGCGTGCCGGATCTCCGCATCCGTTCCGGCGGCTAATGCGGGGTCTGCGAAACTCCAGTGTGCTGAAACGGGCTGGCCGGGCCAAATCGGGCACACTTCGCCTGCAGCCTTGTCGCACACCGTGATGACGAAATCCATGTGCGGTGCGTCGGCTGATGCAAACTCGCCCCACGGCTTGCTGCGCAAGTTGTTCAGCGGGTACCCAATAGAACTGATTTGTTCCAATGCGAACGGGTGGACCTTGCCGGCCGGGTGGCTGCCAGCGCTATAGGCGTGAAAGCGCCCCTTGCTCGCTGCATTCAGCATGGCCTCAGCCATGATGCTGCGCGAAGAGTTGCCGGTGCATAGAAACAGCACGTTGTACGTTTTTTCGCTCATGGCGATTCGCTCAGGGAATGTGTGGGAACTGGCGTCAAGGCATCAAGGTGCCGATTCGGTCCATCTCGGCCTTCAGCTTCGCCGGGTTGTTCTTGAGCGCGCCCAACGGCAAGGCCAGGAAGGCTTCAATGCGTGTCCGAAGGATTTGGTACGCCTTGATGAACGCAGCATCGATTTCTTCATCGGTTCCGGTTGCATGGGCAGGATCCTCGACGCCCCAGTGCGTCCGCAACACCGGTCCCAGGTACGCGGGGCAGGTTTCGCCGGCTGCGCTGGCGCATACCGTGATAACGATGTCGGGTGTCGCCGGCAGACTCTCCCATGACTTGCTGTAGTAGCCGTCAGTGGCGATGCCCTCGCGCGCGAGCAAGGCTAATGAACGAGGGTGGACGTAGCCAGCAGGCTGGCTGCCCGCGCTCATGGCGCGCCATCCCTTTGGCGCGAGGTGATTGAACGTGGCTTCGCCGAGGATGGAGCGGCAGGAGTTGCCGGTGCATAGGAATAGAACATTCATTGTGCGGTCCGTAAAAAGGGGAAAAATCAAAACACCGGGCGTTCGCCCTCAGGCTGAAGCAGGAGTACGTACGCAGTCGATTCCTGACATCGTTATGCATGGATTTCCGCCGCAGCAGTTCTCCGTCAAGAAGCCGAGCAATTCATTCATCCTTTCGAAATTGGCCGCGTACATGACAAATCGTCCCTCCGGGCGCGGCGTGATCAGGCCGGCGTGGGCGAGTTCCTTCAAATGGAATGAGAGGGTGGACGGGGGCACGTCCAAGTGCTCCGCGATCTTGCTCGCGGAGATTCCTTCAGGATCTGCTGTCATCAGGAATCGAAATACCGACAGGCGCATCTCCTGGGCCAACGCTGCGAGCGCGTCGATTGCTTGGTCAGTAGTCATTTTAGCTCTATATTTCGATATTTCTAGGATTGTAGAATAATGGAAGTGTTGGAGTCAAACACGCTTGCGTCAGCAGAACGCCCAGCGCGCGCCTGGCGCCTGCCGCTGGACCTCCGATTTTGGCCACATCCGCGCGCTGACATTGCTGTTTCCCATCTGGAACGAGATAACCCATGTTGCATAAGCGCAACATAAAGTCGAAACTCGGCCGTTCGTCGAAATTTAATTTTTCAAAAGGTCTTTGCCGCTAAATTTTATTGGAAGTTGCATACTAAAATAAACAAGGTCTTGCCTTGATTTAACACAAGGAATAGAGTTGTTCTAATTCGCACTTGTATAGACAAGTCTAAATGACGGGTGTGGAGCGGACGGTTTTTTGAATTGCAGTTTGTCGGGATCGGTGGCCCTCAATTGGCGAAATTGAGTCGCTAGAGTGTCGCCTGTGCATATGCAGCATAAAAATAACGGAGATTAAATGTCTTACAAGTACGTTCCAACAGCAACCGCCTTAGGCTTGATACTGCTAAGCCAGGGCGCTTACGCGCAGCAGCCCGCTATTGGCGGGACTCCCGACAAAGCTTCTCCCATTGAACGCGTTCAGATTACCGGCAGCCGGATCAATCTGAAGCAGGAACAGATTTCGGGTGTGGGGCCGGTCACTGTCATCGACGCGGAAACAATCCAGCGTTCCGGCGCGATATCCATCGAAACCCTGCTGCAGCGGCTTCCGGCGTCGGCCGGTACCGCAGGCAACCAGTCCAGCGCCTATTGGACCAGCAACGGTTACGGCACCACGCAGGTCAACCTGCGCGGACTGGGAATCGACCGTACGCTGGTCCTGTTGAATGGCCGCCGGGTGGTGGCAGGCGGCACGGGCGCGAACAGCTCCGTCGACCTGAACATGATCCCGGTCGCGATGATCGAGCGTGTCGAGGTCCTGAAGGATGGCGCCTCCGCAATTTACGGCGCCGACGCGGTTGCGGGCGTCGTGAACATTATCACCAAGAAAGCAATCAACGGCGTTGAAATGTCGGCGCGCTACGGCAAGACCGAACGCGGCGACGGCGAGGAGAAGGCGGCCGACATGGTGTGGGGCACGCGCAGCGATCGCGGCTCGCTGATGGCTTCGCTGAACTACTCCGAGAGCGGCGAGGTCAACCTGGCCTCGCGCGCTCCGTGCGCGCTCACCGAGGACAGCGGCAAACTGATCTGCTCGGGCAGTTCGTCGACCATCGGCGGCCGTGCGCGTCTGGCCGACGGCCGCCGTGTCAACTTCAATCAGGTTCCAGGCGGCAATCCGCGCAGCTTCGAAACATACTCGGCCGCCAAGCATGGCTACAACAGCAATCCGTTCCTGAATGCGGTGAATCCGATCAAGCGCGTCGGCATGAGCGCCTTCGGTAACATTCACCTGACCGAGAATGTCGATCTGTTCACCGAGCTGATGTACACCAATCGCCAGTCCGAGCAGTTGGCGACGCCGGGCGCCATCGGCGCGGTGCGCCCGATCCGCATCGCAGCGTCGCATCCGACCAACCCTACCGGGCAGGATCTCACACTCGAGCGTCGCCGTGTGGCTGAAGTCGGTCCGCGCACGTTCTTCCAGGAAACCAATACATTCCGCATCGCGACGGGCCTCAAAGGTGTCTTGAACGACAAGTGGGACTGGTCGGCATCGGTCAACTGGGGCCGCAACACCGGCGTCGACGGCATGACGAACATCATCAACCTTGACCGCGTCGACGCCACCTTGAATGCAGCGACCTGCGGCACCAGCCCGACCGCTGCGCCGTGCGGCAATTACCTCGGCTATGGCAACCTCTCGCCAGCCGTGCTGGACTACATCCACTTCACCACCCACGACAATGGCGGCAACGACCAGAAGAGTTTCAACGCAAGTATCAGCGGCGAGGTATTTACCCTGCCAGCTGGCGCCGTCGGCTTTGCGACCGGTTTCGAATACCGCCGCGAGCAAGGCTGGCGCGATCCCGACAGCCTGATCGTTTCCGGCGCGGCCAACACCAACGCCCAGGACCCGATCGACGGCGAGTACAGCGCCCGCGAAGTATTTGCCGAGTTGGCGGTCCCGTTGCTCGCAAAGCTGCCAATGGTGGAATCCTTGAACCTGAACGGCGCAGCGCGTTATTCGGACTACAGCCTGTTCGGCGCGAAGACCACCTATAAGGTGGGCCTGGACTGGCAGATCATTCCTTCGTTGAAAATGCGGGCCAACAAATCGACCGCATTCCGCGTGCCGACGGTGCCGGAATTGTTCGGCGGCGTTTCGGAAGGCAACCTGACGACGACCGACCCTTGCAACAACTGGAACACGAAGGACCCTAACTCGAATGTGTACAAGAACTGCCAGGCATCGCGGGTACCGGTCGGGTTCAAGCAGTTCGGCCCGTCCATCCTGACCACCGGCGGCGGAAACATCAACCTCGAACCGGAAGATGCCGACACCTTCACCGTAGGTACCGTGTGGACCCCGTCCAAGTCCGTTACGCTGACGCTCGACTACTTCAATATCGAGATCAATAACGCGATCCAGACGGTGCCGGGTTCGACCAAGCTGTCGGTGTGCTACAACTCGCCGGGCCTGTCGCACATCTTCTGCCGCCCGTCGAGCTTCACCCGCGAACCTGCTACCGGCGAGATCAACTTCCTGTCGTCCCAGCCTGAAAACGCGGCGCAGCAGCGCGTGTCCGGCATTGACCTCGGCGCCCTGTACGACTTCTCGCTGGCCGGCTGGCATGCGTCGTTGACGGCCGACGTGTCGCGCCTCAACCGCTTCGACGTCACGCCATTCCCAGGCGGCGCGACGATCGAATACGCCGGCAAGATCACCGGTGGCCGCGGCAGCTATGCCAAGTGGCGTTCGGCGACCTCGCTGACGCTGGCGAATGGCCCGTGGTCGGGTTCGTACAACATCCAGTACATCGGCTCGGCCAACGACATCAATGCGGCCCCAACGGCCATCGGTGCACGCGCCCCGAGCGTGGCGTACCATAACGCCAGCGTGAAGTACGCCGTCACCAAAGCAATGACGGTGGCATTCGGTGTCGACAATCTGCTCGACAAGGAACCGCCGTTCATCCAGAGCTGGACCGACGGCAATACCGATACGATGACCTACGACCTGCTGGGCCGCCGCTGGCACGCCCGGGTTGGCTATCGTTTCTAAGTAGTAGCAGCACCGCGGGCAGGGTCCGCGGTGCACTTTGTGGATTCATCGAACGGAATCACGATGCAAACATCTTTCTGGGTACGCCGTGCCCATAAATGGATTGGACTGGTCATCGGCGTGCAGGCCTTGCTGTGGATGATCAGCGGGCTGTACATGGTCGTTGTACCACTCGAAGTCATTCATGGCGATCACCTGGCTCACGTTTCAAGCGAGCCGCTCACACCCTCGGCCAACCGCATCGCGCAAAGTGCGCTTGCGGAGCGCTATCCCGGCATCACCTCGGTGCGGCTGAAGAATATGCTGGGCAAGGAAGTCTATGAGATCCGGCAGGGTAGCGATGCTGCCCTGGTCGACGCGGCGACGGGTAGCAAGATCAGCCCGCTGGACCGCGACACCATCAAGGCGCTGGCCGACGAGTCCTATGTGGGCGAGGGCAGTATCCGCGGAATCGAGTGGGTCACCAAAGCCCCCCAGGAGGTCGGCAAGCGGCCGGTACCCCTGTGGGCAGTGCACTACGAGGAGAGCGGCGATACCACCCTGTATTTCTCGCCGCACACCGGCGATCTTGTCGCCCGCCGCCACAACCTGTGGCGCTGGTTCGATTTCCTGTGGATGTTCCACATCATGGATTATGAAACCCGGAACGACGTGAACAATACCTTGCTGCGCGTCGCCTCGGCGACCGGCCTGTTGTTCGCGCTGAGCGGGGCATGGCTGCTGTTCTACAGTTTCACGCGGAGGAAGAAGACATGACACCCTGGATGCGCAAGATTCATAAATGGATCGGCATAATCATCGCCATCCAGTTCGTGTTGTGGATGTCGAGCGGTGTGGTCATGAGCCTTTTCGACGCCGGGAAAGTCGGTGGCCGCGAGTTCCGCATCAAGCCGCCTGCGGCAAGCCTGTGGCCTGCGAATGCGCTGACGGTCGATGACGTGCTGGCCAAGGCAGCTGCCCCTGTGATGACGGTTTCCAGCGGCTGGCTCCTGGACCAGCCGGTCTACCGGCTGGTCAACGACAAGTCCACCTGGATGGTCAGGGCCGTCGATGGCGGGACGATCGCGCTTGGGCCGGAACTGGCAACCCGCATCGCGCAGGCTTCGTACTCCGGAGCGGGCCATCCGGCGGCGCCACGCCTGCTGCGCTATTCACCGGAAACGCGCAAGCACAAGGAGCCGGTCTGGCGCGTCGACTTCAATGATTCCGACGACACCACCGTCTATGTTTCGGCAAATACCGGGAATGTCCTGGAGCACCGGAACAGCACGTGGCGCGTGTTCGACTTCTTCTGGATGCTGCACATCATGGACTATAGCGAGCGGGAGAATTTCAATAATCCCTTGCTGGTAACGAGTGCCGTGGGCGGCCTGTGGATGGCGCTCACCGGGGTGTGGCTGCTGTTTACCAGCTTCCGCCTGTCCGAATTTATTCCCAAGCGCTGGCGCAGGGTGGCGAGTGTCAGCGTGTATTCGGATGGAAACCGTGTTCGCCTGGTTCCTGCATCCAAGGGCGATACGGTGTTCCAGGCACTTGCCCGGGACGGCTTGCAACTGCCTTCGAACTGCGGCGGCGGGCAAAGCTGCGGCCTGTGCGAAGTACGCTGCATAGGCAAGGCGCCGGAGCCGACCAGTGCCGACCGCGCACTTCTGTCGCCTCAAAAACTGGAGGCTGGATACCGCCTGGCCTGCAACCTGCCTGTCGACGGCAGCGTCGAAGTCGAAGTGGATGGCGCTACGGCGCGCGCCACCGAGTACGAGGCGACAGTCACCAGCGTGCGGGCGGTGACGCCGTTCCTGCGCGAGATTACGATCCGTCCGAATGCCCATGTCGAATGCCGCCCCGGCTCGTATATCCAGGTGCACGTTCCCGACTATGCGCGCGATGCTTCGCATATCCAGTTGCCGGACGAGCACCGCGACGACTGGCGCGGCGTCGCCTTGCCGCCGAAGCTGGTCAATCCGGAGCCGCTGCGCCGCTCGTACTCGCTGGCAGTGCCAGTGGAAAAATGCGGGGGACAACTGACGCTCCTGGTGCGCTTCATGCCCGGGCAGCAGCCTGGCAAGGGATCGAGCTACATGTATACGTTGAAGGAGGGCGACAGCGTAAGGTTCAGCGGTTCGTTCGGGGATTTCGCGATCAAGCCGGGCGGGCGGGAAAAGGTGTTCATCGGCGGCGGGGCGGGCATGGCGCCGCTGCGCGCCATGATCCACTCGCTGCTCGATGAGGGCGCGCGCGAGCCGATGCACTTCTGGTACGGTGCGCGCAGCCATCGGGATGCGCCTTACGTGGAAGAGATGAAGGCTTTCGCCGGCATGCACCCGAACTTCAAGTGGCAACTGGTGCTATCCGAGGAGACGGCCGAAGAAGCGCAAGATGTGCGGACGGGACTGGTGCATGAAGCCGCACGCGACGCCTTGCTGCGCAAGCACCCGGACCTCGCCGCGTGCGATTTCTACCTGTGTGGTCCGCCTGCCATGCTGGCGTCTACACTCAAGCTCCTGAAGGAGATGGGGGTGAGCGACGATCGGATAGCGTTCGACGACTTCAAGGTCTGAGTGCATGGAGCCGGGAAACCAGCTCCCTCACAGGACGGAAATCGCAGCGCGGATCCGTGCCACAAGGTCGGGAATCAGGCGGAGTCGCCCGGCTTCCTCGTCGATCACCCGTTCAAATGCAGCCTTCTTAAAGGGCATGAAAGTCGATTGCGTCCCGCGCACCCGCCGGCACCGTGCTTGCAAGAATGTCGAAGAGCCGATCGACGGCATGCAGCCGTCCCCACAGATAGTCGTTCTCACGCGTCGCGCGGCTGAGAAAGCCGCCAAAGCCGGCAAAGGTTCCACCTATCAGCATCCGCCTCGCATCTGGCGAAGCCAGGCTGACCGCATCGTCCGGACTGATGCGGTCGATCAGGGTCTCCACGATGGGCCCGGTTTCCATGGACCGGGTGCCGCCGGAAGCACAACGAACGAGGATGTCCCAGTAAAAATAGCCCAGATAGGCGGAGAGAATGGCGCTGCGACAGCGTGGCCCGAGATTGAGCACCAGCGAAGATGACAGCACCGCGTCCGCATTGTCGTTGCTGCGGTTTAGATCGCATTCGATGCCGAGTCG
>NZ_QYUP01000136.1 GCF_003590855.1 Massilia cavernae | reverse complement strand
TGGTCGAGGATGCCCATTCCGGACTCGGTCAGCGTCGCCTTGCCGGACTCGAATTCGATGATGCGGTCGGCCAGCGCGGCGTCGAGCATGCCCTGCTCCGAGGCCACCACGCGCAGTCCGTTGTTGACGGTGTAGGTCGGGTTCAGGTTGGTGGCGATGTCGCCGGCGATCTGCTGCCGCTGCGCTTCGCTGCCGACGTCGCCGCGCAGGCTGACGGCATTGCCATCCACCTTGAGCTGGCCGCGCGTGATCATCTTCAGATTGGGGCTGACCAGCTTTTGCACGTAGGCGTTCCAGTTGGCGGGCGTCGACACGGTGCCGATCGACAGCTGGTCGACCACGCTCGCGGCACCGTACACTTCGCGCAGCTTCGCGAGCAGGCCAGCCTTGCTGGCTTCGTCGGCGACCGTGCCGGCGACGACAACCGGTGCATTGCCGGCGGCAGCGACGCTGCCCGCAGCCAGCATGGCGCCGGCCAGGACGAGGATCTTTTTCACGTTGTGACTCCGATGAAGGTCTGCAGGAACAGCTCGCGCGCCAGCTTGAGCGGCAGCTGCGGCTGGTCGAGATAGCTGGCCAGGGCGCGTACGTCGACATCGATGCCGACCTGTTCGTCGACCCAGTCGGTGTCGGCGAAGCTGACCTGCTGTTCGCGCGCGGCCAGCGGGTCGATGATGGCGTGCAGGGTCTGCGCAGCCGCGCCGCTGAAGCCGACCACCAGCACCGGCTTGTGCTCGATGCAGGTGATGAACAGCGCCAGCTCGAAATCCGCCCGCCCCAGGAACGGCGCGATCAGCTCGAGCCAGAACGCGGCCACCGCGTGGCGCGCTCCGGCATTGAGCGGCAGCGGCAGCACCAGGCTTTTGTGCAGGTCGGCCGCGCCGCTTTGCATCACCGGCTGAAGCAGCAGGCCAAGCGCGAGGATCAGGTGGCGTACATCGGCCCGGCACAGCAGCGCGCCGAGCGAACTGACCGTGCCCGTGGCGAGGAAGGCGCCGAGCGCATTGCCGCTTTGTTCGTCGAGCGCCACCATGGTTTCGGGTATCGCCTGCAGCTGTGGCGCGGGTTCTTGCGCGTCCAGCAGGTCGCGCGCCAGTACTTCCATGCGGCCCCATAGCGGATCGAGCACCATCGGGCAGCGCGATACGAACATGGCCGGGTCGGCGACCTCGATCGCCCGCATCATCAGGAACGGGTAGCGACGTCCCGACTGGTCGCTGCTGGCTACCAGATGGCCCGCAATCGCATGCTTGCGGCGCGGCCCGACGAAGGCGAAGCTCACCGGCGCCAGCGCGTCGTAGTTGATCTTCCAGCGGGCGTCGGACGGCAGCAGGCTCATTACCTGTGTCATCCAGTTGTCGAGCATGTCCATCACGGGAATGTCCTGCGCGGCCTTGATAAAGTCGCTGCGGGTCGGGACCTTGCCGAAGTAGCCGATCCGGCCGCTGGCCGGCGCCCGGATCATTGCGCACCTCCGCCGCCGACCGACGCC
Organism: Massilia cavernae; assembly: GCF_003590855.1. Taxonomy (GTDB): domain Bacteria; phylum Pseudomonadota; class Gammaproteobacteria; order Burkholderiales; family Burkholderiaceae_D; genus Telluria_A; species Telluria_A cavernae. The sequence goes on along the minus strand of NZ_QYUP01000136.1, from coordinate 24,904 downwards.
ACCGCAGGCGAAGATGCGTCCACGGCGCGTCCGACGATCGTCACCGGCAGCCGCATGCCGTGGAAGCCGCGCCCGCTCGGGTCACCACTCGCCGTTGCGGCCGCGCTGCTGGTGATCTTCAGGTCGACCGACACCGCGACACTGCCGCTGGCCCAGCGCAGTTCGTGCACGCCGCCGTCCTTCTTTTTTCTGGAGGCAGCGACAATCATGCGTTTCAGGCCGGACTGGCCTGGTTCGTTGAACAGCTCCACCGTGCGGCCATCGAAAGTGATGGCGGTGATGCGCGCCCCCGGCATCCCTCCCGGCCCCGGATGAACCATGTTGGTCCATGCCGCCTGCGTATTCCGGTAGCGCAGTATTTGCCCGTCGATTTCAATGGTGTATTCGGTGAGGCCGGGCGCTGGATGCGGCTGCAGCTGGAACACCGTCTGCGGCCCGCTCGCCTTGGCGACGCCATTTTTCTCCAGGGGTGCAATCCATCCCGGAAAAGCGGCCACTGCTTCCGGCACCAGCGTGATGCCCATGTCGGCCCATGTACGCGGCGCCAGCGCATCCCCGCGCCGCACCACCAGTGGCCCCATCGAGGCGTTGACGAACTTTGCTACCTCGCCGTCGGGCCCGAAGAACTGCCCGATTTCTCCCGGCGTGGCTTCCATTTTCGACGAGGGCGCAAACGGATATTTTTCCGACAGCGTTTTCTGGAATGGCTCCACCACCTGCGCCTGCCAGGTCTTGTTGATCTCCGCTTCGCTCGGGCCGACGATGACGGCGAACACCTGGATCAGCGGACGCACCAGGATAGGACGCAGCGCCGTCTTCTGCGCGTCGGTCATCCCGGTCAGCATCTGCTCGTCGACGTACTTGAGGCCATCCGACAGCTCGGAGCCGGTACCTTCCAGCGTCTGCTGCATGAATTTCTTCGCGCCTGGCCCGGGGTCGCCCTGGTTCTTCAGCTGGTTCAGGCGCGTGCGCAGGCGCGACAGGCTGTCGAGGTAACCGGTCATCAGCGACGCGTCCTTTTCCTTCAGGCCTACCAGCCGCGCCACGCCGGCAAACTCGCGCGCGATCGGCCCCATCGCCGGCGCCGCACCATTCGCGGCGACGCCCGGCTGGTCGATCACAGAGCGCGCTTCGCTCGGCGCGCGCCGCAATACCGACTCCTTGAACCATGCGAACAGCCCCTTCTCGACCTTCGCCATCACCCCTGCCGACGATGGATTGTCCCACGAGGTCTGCTGGTGGATCGCCGTCAGAAGCTTGGCGATGGGCGACATCTGAGGATCGCCAAGCCGGTTCATCGCCTGCACGCAGGCGTCGAAACCCTTCAGGTCCGCCACCGTCACGCCCTGCACGAACTTCAGCCACTCCTTCGCGTACTCGTTCTTGTACATGTCCACCAGCGTCTTCTGGATTTGCTCGGGACTGCCTTCCAGCGTCAGGTCGTTCTGCGAGGCGGTCTTGAGCACCCAGTCCGTGCTTTGCAGCGCCTTGTTCGACGCGTCCTTGATCGCATCCGCGACGAACTTGTCCCAGGCGTCGCGGGTAAAAGCGCCCGACACGGCGTAGCTGCCGTTGACCAGGCCCTGGTCCTGTACGCCCACGATGCGCGAGACGGTCGCCGACGGGAAGCGGCTCGACGCGCGGGCCTTTATGTCGGCGTACACGCGCTCCCGCGCCGGCGTTCCGCGCACCACGCGGCGCAGGTTTTCGCGCGCGGTGTCGAGCAGTCCAAGCTTGAGCGTCATCTGCGGCCACGCCTGGTCGTCGACCTGCGCCAGATAGAAGGTCATCAGCCGCTCGGCGCTGGCGATCATCTGCTCGCGCGGCATGGCGCCGCGGTTCGTTTCGAGCCAGCCGCGCCAGTAGCGCGTCATCTGGTCGTTCAGGTGGCTTGGTTCGGCGCGGGTTTTATCGCCCAGCATCAGGTAGGTCTTGAGCGCGGCATAGGCGTCGGCCACATTGGTCGGCGACGCGTCCTGGTAGGGCTGGCCGGGCTTCGCAGCCGCCGCGGCCGGTGCGCCGCCGGCTTCCGGCTGCAGCTCCGCCGCATGCGCGTTCATCTCCGCCAGCAGGCCTTCCAGGCCCGCCATCACCGGTTCCACCATCACGGCGCGCACGCCTGCGAAGTATTCGTCGCGCAGCTTGCGCTCCAGGGTGTCGCCCTGGTACAGGCCGAACGACAGCATCAGCGGCCGGTCGGCACGGTATTTTTCAAGCTGATTGATACGGTCCTGCAGCACGTCGAGCGCTTCCAGCCGCGATTGCAGGTCGATGCGCTTGTCCTGCAGCTTGACCACCTTGTCCAGGTCCGCCTGCACCTTGGCCACCAGTTCCGCATTGCCCATGTACGACCAGCTCCACGCGCCCAGCGAGCATCCGAGCAGCACGGTGGCCGCGAAGAAGGCGCCGTACTTCAGGCGCAGCACGATGGGACTGGTGTAGCGCGCCACCAGGTCCTTGTCGGCGAAGATCACCTTGCGGAACAGGCCGAGAAGGAAGTAGCCGGACTGCTCCTCGGCTTCGCCGCCGCCCTGTTCCTTCAGTTCGAGGTCGAAGCGGCTCGCCACGCGCTTCGACGACACGTCCTGCACCATGCCTTCCTGCAGCGCGCTGGTGAAGTAGAAGCCGCGGAAGACCGGCTTGAACTGGTAGGTGTTCTCTTCGAACAGGGTGGCGAGGAAGGCGCGCAGCGGGCTCTTGATCGATGCGAATTCGAGCGGGAAGGTGAATACGCCGGGCCGCATCTGCGCGCTGCGGTTGCCGGCCATGCTGGCCATGCTCATTTCCTTCAGTCCCTCGTGCAGTTCGTCGAAGTGCTCGTCGAAGAAGCCCAGCACGTCCTGGTGGGTGCGGCGGCGGTTGTAGCGGATGGTCGCTCCCCACACGCGGTCACGCTCGTTGCGGTCGGTATCGTGGAAGAAGTCGCTGAAGCCGGCGATCAGGTCGGCCTTGGTGAAGATGACGTACACCGGTGCATGCACGCCCAGGCGTTCGGTCAGTTCCTGCACGCGGGTGCGCAGGTTCTTCGCCAGCTCGACCGACTTCTCGGCGTGTTCGCCGGTCAGTTCGGACACGCTGACCGCGATCAGGATGCCGTTGATCGGCGCGCGGCTGCGGTACTTCTTCAGCAGGTCGAGGAAGGAGAACCATTCGGCGCGGTCGCCCTCTTCCACCGAATAGCGGCCAGCCGTGTCGAGCAGGATGCCGTCGGTGGTGAAGAACCAGTCGCAGTTGCGGGTGCCGGCCACGCCGCGCACCGCCTTGCTGCCGGCGATGGGGAACTGCAGGCCGGAGCGCCCGATGGCGCTGCTCTTGCCCGCGGCAGGATTCCCGATGATCATGTACCACGGCAGCTCGTACAGCGCGGCCGCGCCGCTCACCAGCCCGAGCTTCGAGGTCTTGATGGTGGTGATCGCCTCCAGCATGCCCTTGCGCAGCGTGGCTACCTCGCCGGCGCCGGCCTTGGCCTGGGCCGCGGCAGCTTCCTCGCCGGCCGGCATGATGGTGGCGCCCAGCTTGCCGGCCGCGTGCCTGCGGTACTGGTAGCGCGCCAGCCAGAAGATGCCCCAGCCGGCCAGCGCCGCAAGCAGCGCGGCGCCGGCCCAGCTGGCGCCGATTTCGAGGGTGTCCGCTCCCAGGAACATGAATGCCGCGAGCGCGGCCAGCCCGATGACGCCCAGTACGCGGCTATCGGTGAGGAATTGCCATAGTCTGCGCATAGTGGAAGATGTTTGAGGGTTAAGAGGGAATCCGGCAGGCAATGTTGGCATCAATCACCGGCCGGAAATTTGATAGCGGACAAGAATCGCAGGCGCGGACGCCCTACCTGCGCATCACGCCTTTCATGCGCAGTTCGGTGTGGCCGAAATCCATCATGGTCCAGCGCCCGCCCCAGGTCAGTCCCAGCGACTCGGCCACCTCGCCATACAGGCGGTAGCCGCGCATCGCCCACGGGTCCGTTTCCGTGATCACCAGCTTGCCGTCGCGCCAGAATGCGCAGTCCGCCGCCAGGCCGTACTGGTGCCGGCTCTGGAAGGCGCGCGCGTTGGTGACTTGGTTGCCCATCCCGGCCAGCAGGTCCTGGCGCGCCGGGCTGCGGTAGCCCTCCAGCAGCGCCATTTCGTAGCCGTGCTTTTCCTTCATGATCTTGAACGCCATCAGCAGCCGCTGGTTGAAGTCGGGATGCAGCAGCGTCCAGTTGCGGCTGGCGTTGACCAGCATCGGCCGCACCAGTTCCACTTCGCGCGTGGTGAAGGCCATCGGCGGCAAGGCCGCGGGCGGCGCCAGGTTCTCGCCGGCCAGCAGCGCCATCACTTGCGGGTCGGGCGGCGCGGCGGCGTCCTCATAGGCCGGCAGGTTTCCGGGTTTGCTGGCGATCAGGACGACGACGGTGGGAATGGCGATCGCGACCATGCCGGCACTGAGCGCGAGATAGTTGCGACGCGCAAATTTCCACTGCGTGCGCGCCAGCTGCACGGCCGCTTCGAGCAGGCCCGCGGCACCGCGGCCTGTCTGCTGCTGAAAGTTGCCGCGGCGCTGGTCGAGCCTGGCCAATGTCCCCGACACGATTTGCGCAACGAATTCCCTGCCAGAGGGAAAGACAACCAGCCAAATAAGGCTGCACGCCAAACAAAAATAAAGAAATGCGATAAAGATCAGCATGGGATTCCCTAGTTTGTTTCTAATCAGAATGGCGAAGCCCCATCATAGGAGTTACTAACGTGCGCCCTTCAGACGAAAATCAACACGGTTCAAATCGGCCGAACCTCATGTCCTCGTCGCGCCGCACCACCTCATCGGAGGACGGCATCCTTGCGTCGCTCGAACGCGGTTCGGGTGGCGCGCAGGCGGCGCAGCGAAGCTGGCTGATCATCGGCGGCACGGCAGCCGGGATCCTGACGGCGATGCTGGCGTGGATCGCGTACAACAACGCGACCAGCGTGCGCACCCTGCCGGTGTCGGCGATCAAGCGAACGGCGCCGGTGCCGGCACCGGCCGTTGCGCGTGAAATCGCGCCTGCGCAGGCGGCCGAAGCGGCGGCGCCCGCGCACCAGGCTGCGGCCATCATCGACGAACCGGCGGTGGCGACGGCGCCGGTGCAGGAGCCCGGCCGTCCGGCCATGGTGATGCTGCCGCCTGAACAAGTGGGCGGCGCCAGAGGGCCGGCGCCGGGAGCCGACATCGCTGAAGTCCGCACCGAACCGGTTCGGGCCAAGCCGCTTGTCATGAAGCCAGCGCCGGCGCGCTTGCCGGAACGCGAAACGGCGGCCGGCAAGTCTGCCCGCGCCGTCGCCGCCCGTCCCGCTCCGGTCAAGACGGCTGCCGTTCGCCCCACCGCCTCCGCCAAGCAGGCAAGCGCCCGCAAGACCAGGGAAACTGGCGCGCCGAAGCCGAGCGTCGTTCCCGAGACCGACAGCGACGTCGCGCTGCTGAGCGCCATCGTCGCCCACTCCAGCCGCCATGCCGCCGAGCGGGCCCGGCTGGAAAGCTGCAAGCTGCGCAAATGCCCGGCTGCCGAGCCAGCCGAACCGTAAATACCCGCAAAAGCGACGCGTCAGCCCGGAAATCAGCGAAATTCCTGTGCCGGCGACCGGCGCGGCGTTATACTGTATGCATGCACAGTAATTACTGTTTCCCCTGTCTTCGCATGCAGGCAAGTCCCGCAGTTCGCAATGATCAAAGTTCTTGAAAATCCGTTCTACTACCTGGACAACTTCCAACAGGTGCTGGACTGGATCGGCGAACGCTATAGCGACTTGCTCACCAACGAGGAACGCGCCTTCATGGCCGCTTTCCCGGCCTTGCCCCAGGCTGCGCGCGCGCTGTTCGTGCGCATGGTAATGCGCAAGGGGACGCTTTTCCGCGCAAGCAAGCTCAGCTATGCCGAAATCGGCTGCACGGTAGAGGCGGCACGCCAGCTGCTGGACACCGGCTGGATCGAGCACGATCCCGTCATCACCATCGACGAACTGTTCGACCTGCTGTCCAAGCCGGAAATCGGCGCCGTGTTCGGCCCGTCGCTGCATTCGCGTAATGCGCGCAAGGCCGAGCAGCTGGAAGCGCTGCGTGCCGCTTTCGGCGACGCCCGCGCCTTTTCCAGCTGGTTCCGCGATTCCGGCGACGCCGTGTTCAGCATCCTGGTCAAGCCGCTGTGCGACCGCCTGCGCCTTATCTTCTTCGGCAACCTGCGCCAGGACTGGACCGAATTCGTGCTGTCCGACCTGGGCGTCTACAAATACGAGCAGGTGGAGTTTTCGCCGTCCTCGCGCGGCTTCCGCACCCGGCGCGACATCGACCACTACCTCGAACTCCACCACTGCAAGGAACGCTTCGAGGCGGCCGAACCGCTGGAAGAAGTCCTCAGTACCCTGTCCGACACACCGTTCGAGAACGACTGGCTGAACAGCCGCCGCGCGCGCCTGCTGTTCCAGATCGGCCAGCACTACGAACGCCACAAGGAGTGGGACAACGCCTTCAAGGTCTACTCGCGCTGCACCTTTCCCGGCGCGCGGGCGCGCGCGATCCGCGTACTTGAAAAGGACGAACAGTTCCATGCCGCCTTCGACCTGCTGTCGGCCGCGCGGCTGGCGCCCGAGAGCGACGCCGAACGCCAGCAGCTGCTGCGCGTCGAGCCGCGCCTGGCGCGCAGGCTTGGCCACGGCAAGCAGCCGGCGCGCCGCAATCCCGCCGTCGCAAGGCTCGACCTGTCGCTGCCGATGCCGCAAAGCGACTGGTGGGTCGAGGGCGTGGTGCGCGACCACCTGACGCGCGAGGATGCGCCGGTCTACTACGTCGAGAACGCGCTGATCAACGGCCTGTTTGGCCTGCTGTGCTGGCGCGCGGTGTTCTGCGCGCTTCCGGGCGCCTTCTTCCACCCCTTCCACCGCGGCCCCGCCGACCTGTTCAGCGCCGACTTCTACCAGCGCCGCGAAGCGCTGTTCCGCGCGTCGCTCGACGAACTCGATACAAGCAGCTACCGCGCGACCATCCTGCGCACCTTCGCCGACAAGCACGGCCTGCAGTCGCCCTTCGTGTTCTGGGAAGTCCTGAGCGAGGAACTGGTGCAACTGGCGCTCGACTGCATTCCCGCGGCCCACCTGCGCAAGGCTTTCGAGCGCATCCTGCTCGACGTGAAGGCCAACCGCACCGGCTTCCCCGACCTGATCCAGTTCTGGCCCGCCGAACGGCGCTACAACATGATCGAAGTGAAGGACCGGGTGACCGCCTGCAGGACAACCAGCTGCGCTGGATCGAATACTGCGCAGAACACCAGATGCCGGTGTCGGTCTGCTACCTGCAATGGACGGAGCAAGGCGCTTGAGTTACGTCGTCGCAGTGCGCGCGCTGTGCGAGTTCGGCGCCAAGCAGGGCGACCTGGACTTGCGCTTCACGCCTTCGCCCACCGCCGCGGAAGGCATCGCCGGCCACGCGCTGGTGACGGGCCGGCGCGGCGCCGGTTACCGCACCGAGGTAAGCCTGTCGGGCGACCACGGCCCGCTGCACGTGCGCGGCCGCGCCGACGGCTACGACCCGGACACCAACACGGTCGAGGAGATCAAGACCTACCGTGGCGACCTGGCCTCGATGCCGGGCAACCACCGCCACCTGCATTGGGCGCAAGTACGCGTCTACGGGCACTTGATGTGCCGGCAGCTCGGGCTCGAGAGATCAACCTGGCGCTGGTCTACTTCACATCGGCAAGCAGGCCGAAACCGTGCTGCGCGAAACGCAAACGGCGGCGGCGCTGGCCGGACATGTCGAGGTCGCTGTGGCGGTCGTTTCGTGGCATGGGCGGAGCAGGAACTGGCGCACCGCGGCGTCGCGCGACGAGCCTTGTCCGCGCTGCAGTTCCCTACCCCGACCTTCCGCCCGGCCAGCGCGAACCTGGCCGAAACAACTATCTTCAAGGCCAATGCCAGCGGGCGCTGCGTGCTGGCACAGGCGCCGACCGGCATCGGCAAGACTGTCGGCAGCCTGTTCCCGGTGCTGAAGGCCGCGCCCCAGCAACAGCTGGACAAGGTGTTCTACCTGGCCGCCAAGACGCCAGGCCGCCAGCTTGCACTGGACGCGACCGACACCATACGCGCCAGCGCCAAAACGATCCCGCTGCGCGTGCTCGAACTGGCCGCGCGCGACAAGGCATGCGAGCATCCGGACAAGGCCTGCCATGGCGAATCCTGCCCGCTCGCCAAAGGCTTCTACGACCGCCTGCCTGCCGCCCGAAGCGCCGCAGCGAACGTGCCCAGGCTGGACCGCGCCGCGCTGAGCGAGGTGGCGCTCGCCCACGATGTCTGCCCCTACTACCTCGGCAGCGAGATGGCGAAATGGAGCGACGTGATCGTCGGCGACTATAACTACTACTTCGACGTGGGCGGCATGCTGTACGGCATGACGCTGGCCAACCAGTGGCGCGTGAGCGTGCTGGTGGACGAGGCGCACAACATGGTGTCGCGCGCCCGCAAGATGTATTCGGCGGAACTGGACAAGGGCACCCTGCGCGCCGCCCGCGCCGCTGCGCCTGCACCGGTGAAGAAGGCGCTGGACAAGGTCAGCCGCTGCTGGACGGAGACCGACCGAGAAGCAACGGCGCCCTACCAGGTGCTGCCCGAACTGCCGGAGAAACTGCTGGCGGCGCTGCAGAACGCGGCCAGTACGATCAACGACTACCTCGCCGAGAATCCCGGCCCGCTCGACCCCAGCTTGCAGCGTTTCTACTTCGATGGCCTGCACTTCGCGAAGCTGGCCGAGTCGTTCGGCCCCCACTCGCTGTTCGACATGACGCGCAGCGATGCGCGCACCACCCAGCTGTGCATCCGTAACATCGTGCCCGCGCCCTTCCTCAAGCCGCGCTTCGCCATCGCGCGCTCCAGCGCCCTGTTCTCGGCCACGCTCAGTCCCTGGCATTACTACAGCGACCTGCTCGGCATGCCCAAGGACACCGCCTGGGTCGACGTCGCGTCGCCGTTCGAAGCGAAGCAGCTGGACGTCCACATCGTCACCCAGATCTCTACCCGCTACCAGCACCGCGCCCGCTCGGCCGCGCCGATCGCGGCGCTGATGGCGAGGCAGTACCAGGCGCCGCCGGGCAACTACCTGGCCTTCTTCAGCAGCTTCGACTACCTGGAACAGGTAGCGGCGGAGTTCACCCAGGGCCATCCGGACATCCCCGTGTGGCAGCAGTCGCGCCGCATGCAGGAGGACGAGCGCACGCGCTTCCTCGAACGGTTTACGCTCGATGGCCGCGGCATCGGTTTCGCGGTGCTGGGAGGCTCGTTCGGCGAAGGGATCGACCTGCCGGGCGCGCGCCTGATCGGCGCCTTCATCGCCACGCTCGGACTGCCGCAGCTTAACCAGGTCAACGAGCAGCTGCGCCAGCGCATGCAGGAGATGTTCGGCGCCCGCTACGACTACACCTATCTCTACCCCGGCATGCAAAAGGTGGTCCAGGCGGCGGGCCGCGTGATCCGCACCCAGCAGGACGAAGGCGTGGTGTACCTGATCGACGACCGATTCGCCCAGCCCGAAGTCAGCGAACTGCTGCCGTCCTGGTGGAAGGTGGACGAAGCGGCACCGCTTACTGGATCAGGTTCCTGACCTTCTGGTAGCCGGTGCGGCTGATCGGGATGCGGGTATCATCCTTCAGGATCGCCGTGTGGCTGTCCTTGCCGGCCTGCTCGATGCGGCTGATGGATTCGACGTTGACGATGTAGGAGCGGTGGATGCGCAGGAACACCTGCGGATCGAGCTGGCTTTCGAGTTCGGACATGCGCTGGTTTTTCAGGTAGGCCTTGCCACCCGCGCTGATGCTGACGTAATCGTCCTGCGCCTCGATGAAGTCGATCTTTTCCGCCGCCACCACGTGCACCTTTGCGCCGTCGCGGATAAGCACCCGCTCGAGCGGCTTGTTACGCTGGGCCGCTTCGCTCACCATCGCCGCCAGTTCGGGCTGCGCCCCCATGCTGCCGCGCGCATGCGCCAGCGCCTCATCGAAGCGCTGCTGGCTGAACGGCTTGAGAAGGTAATCGACCGCGTGGACTTCGAAGGCCTTGAGGGCGTATTTATCGAACGCTGTAGCGAAGATGTAGCGCGCCTTGCGCCCGGCCAGCTCCACCACCTCGAAGCCGTCCAGCTTCGGCATCTGGATGTCGAGGAACACCAGGTCGGGCTCCAGTTCGGTGATCGCCTTGACCGCCTCGAAGCCGTTGGCGCATTCAGCCACGACCTCGATGTCGGCATGCTTCCCAAGGAACTCGCGCACCACGCCCCGGGCCAGGTCTTCATCGTCGACGATAATCACGCGCATTGTGTCATTGCTCCCTTGTTGTCTGCGCGGGCAGCGTCAGCTCCACGCGGTATTTGTTATCGCGGCGCAGCTGGACGACGCGCCCTTCGTGGCCATACGCCGTGGCCAGCCTTTGCTGTACGTTCGCCAGCCCGATCCCGGTGCCCGGCGCCGCCGGCATATCCTCGTCGACGTCGTTCTCGACGCTGAGCCGCAGCAGCGACGCATCGCGGCGTGCCGCCACCGACACCACGCCGCCGCCGGTCAGGTTGCCGATGCCGTGCTTGACCGCGTTCTCCACCAGCGGCTGCAGGATCATCGGCGGCAGCAGGCACGGCCGCGCATCGTCGTCGATGTCGCACTCCACCCGCAGGCGCGAACCGAAGCGCACCTTTTCGATGGCCAGGAAGTCGCGTACCAGCTTCACCTCGTCGTCGACAGTGGCCTTCGTGTGCGCTTCCAGGCCCAGCGTGTGGCGGAAGAAGTTGGCCACCTTCAGCGTCATTTCGCGCGCGCCGGCCGGATTGACCGAGGTGAGCGCGCTGATCGAATTGAGGCTGTTGAACAGGAAGTGCGGATCGATCTGGGTGCGCAGCATGCGCAGCTCGGCCTCCTGGGCCATCAGCTTCGATTCCAGTTCGCGCCGTTCGGCCAGCCTGGCCCGGTCGAACTCGATCGCCAGGTAGTGCGCCACCGCCGACAGTCCGTACAGGATGGTGCCCAGGCCGAAGATCATCGCCTTCAGCGCCGGCGATATCGCAAACCCGGCCCATTCCACTTCAAGCGACCACCACAGGCTGTTCAGCGCCACGCCGGCGGCGGTCCACAACAATCCCGACACCAGCGCCGCCACGCCAAGCACCATCAGGATCGGGCCGATGCCCTTCTGCGACAGCGGGTAGGCGCGGCACAGGTAGTAGGCCGAAAAGCCGGTGGCGAAGGCGTACACCACCGTCATCGGCAGCGCGAACAACAGGCCGTTGATCCAGCCGGCGCCGGTGGAACTGACGACCAGTCCCGTCAGCACCAGTCCCAGCATGAGCCAGACCATCAGGTACAGCGTCATCGAACGCCGGGTGGACAGCGGCCCTTGCATCAGTTGCGCACTTCCACGCCGCCCATGATGGCGTGGCCCTTGACGATCAGGCGCTTCGAATTATCGGCCGGGGTGTTGGTCTTCTCGTCGAAGCCGCCCATGATCGGCGTGCCGTGCAGGATCACGGTCCAGTCGCGCGGCACCTTGATCGAGATGCCGCCGAATACCGCGAACACGTTGATCGTGGCCTCGCCGTTGATCGACGAATCGCGCATGTCGAGGTCGCAGCCGCCCATCACCGCGGTGATCTCGCCGCCGCGGAAATCGGGCGTCGCGATGCGGCGTTCGAAGCCGCCCAGGATGGTGGTGATGTCGACCACCGAATCGCTGCCGTCGCCGGCCTGCGGAAGGACGCCGCCCTCCTTGCGGCGCTGCAGCGCCTTGACGATGAGGAAGACACCCACGCCGATCGGGATCAGCGGCCACATGGTGCGCATGCTGAAGTAGATGTAGCCCATGCGGTGAAGGGTCATCAGCACGCCCAAGGCGATGAAGGCGCCGCCCACCAGGTAGCCGCTCAGGTTGCGGCTGTCCCACAGTTTTACCAGACCGATGGCGATGAAGATGAGCGGCCAGAATTGCAGCGCGTTGTTGAACTCCACCACGTTCAGGTTATCGAGCAGGAACAGCAAGCCGAGGCCGATGGCGACGGCGCCCATCACTACCTGTGTCGACAAGCTCTTGTTGGTCATTTCATCTTTCATTGCGGTGCTCCTCGATTGCAGGGAAACGTCGTTGTACCAGTGGTTCGATCACGAGGGTGACGCCCCATGCGATGATAAGGATCGGCCAGCTGTTGCGGAAGGTCAGGCCGAACATGTGTTCAAAGGTGGCGAACAGCCACAAGCCAACGAAGACCAGCCACAAGCCGCTCGAAAAATCCTTGGCGGTCGGATAGCCGATCATCTTGTTGATGCCGATGACGACCAAAACAAGCGGCCAATAATGCCACATCGTGGCGATGTCGAACATATCGACCAGGTCGAGGAAGAACGCGAGTCCGATGGCGATCAGCACCAGCCCCCACATGAGCTGCTTGCGCCATTCGTATGATTTGTCAGTGTTCACTTTGCCTCCTGTTGTAAGAACAGCTTCAAGATACAAGAGGCGGCCGGCGTGGGAAACGGCTTTTCGGTGAATTGCGGATAGTGGTCGGTGAACGGCGCGCGATTCGGTGAATGGGGGTGGATTCGGTGAAATGCGCCGCGGCGCTTATCCCTGGGGCATACCCACGCCGGCTTCAGCGGCAATATATGAAAAAGCCCGCGTCGTCGCCGATGCGGGCCTCTTGCCTGGTACAACGTTGAGGTAAAACGCGGCTTAAACCGTGGCAGCCGGCGCCGGCTGGCCCTTGACCTGGTTGCGGTACTGCGCGATTACCTGCTATCCGGAAGCTTCATCTGCGGTGTCAGTAGTTCCCATCCAAGCTGGCGCCGAATTTCCTCCGGCGTCGGCGGCGGCGCGCCTGCGCGTTTCCGGCGTTCGAGATATTCGCGCACAAGATGCTTCGGGGGATGGGTAAATGTGGACATCGCACACCTCCGCTTCCGGTATCGGGATATGCGAGCGCTGGTTGTAGCACTGGCATATGGAATTGGCGCCGATCTTCGAGGCGACCGGCTGAACCTGCTGAGGCAGCTGCACCCTGGCGCTTTGCCATGGGGCGCTCACTCACACAGCTTCATCTTAATCGCGCACGCCCTGCCAATCCGTTCGTTGACGCACATTGAACAGTTAAAGCGGAAGAGTTAAAAAAACAGGGAGCTTTCGCTCCCCGTTTCATTCCATCAAACCGCCGCTATCAGAACTTGTAGCGCAGGTTCAGGTAGTACTGGCGGCCGCTGACGTCCAGCTTCTGCGGCTCTTCTTCGCTGTAGCGATACTGAGCGCGCTTGGCGTTGGTCAGGTTGGTCGCGTTGAACGACAGCACCAGCTGCGGGGTGATGTTGTAGTTCGCCGAGAATGCCAGCGTGGTCACCGGAGCGGCCATCGTCGGTGCGGTAGGCATTGCCACGCCGTTGATGACCGACAGGCCCTGGCTGTTCGCCGTTGGCGAAGGAGCGGTGCTGCTGCTCACGTATTCGCCGCGGTAGTTGGCGACCAGGCGTGCGGACATCACGTCGTTCTCGTAGTAGCCACCGAGGTTGCCGGCCCAGTCGGACGCGCCGACCATCGGACGGCCATCGTCAACCTTGGTCTTGGCGCGGCTGACGTTCGACGTGAAGCCGAAGCCGGTCTCGCCGAACGGCTGCTCGTACGACACTTCCAGGCCGCTGATCTTCGCGCCCTGCTGCGACGACGAGTTGATCGCGAAGGTACGCACGGTCTGGTCACGCGGGTCTTGCAGGTCGACGGTCGAGGTGCCGGTCGCGCCGGTCTTGACGTAGCCGTCGATCTTCGAGTGGAAAGCGTTGACCGCAACCATCGAGCGGCGTGCGAAGTACCATGCCCACGACAGGTCGACGTTCTTGGCGGTCAGCGGCTTCAGGTCCGGGTTCGGACCGGTGACGCGGCAGCCGTTGGCGTCGCACACCGGGGTACCGAAGCCGGCGCCCAGCACATTGTAGTTCTGGCGGCCGATGGTCTTGCTGGCGCCGAGGCGTACGATCATGTTCTTTTCCATCTCGTAGCGCAGGTTCATGCTAGGCAAGAGGTTGTTGAAGGTACGGTCGGTTGGCGCCTTGTAGTACATGATGCCCGACTTCGGATTCCACACCGCGCCGTCGTAGAAGCTGACTGCGTCGCCGGCGGTGGTGATCGCGCCTGGGTAAGCGGCGCAAGTGGTTGCCGGCTTGCCTGGTTCGGTGCGGTCGCACGCGCCGGCAGGGATCGGGGTCGAGATCTGTGCGTTGACCTGGGTGCGCACATAACGCAGGCCTGCATTACCCGACCACTTGTCCCACTCGAGGTTGGCCATCAGGTAGGCTGCGGTCTGGCGCTCGCGCATGTCGATTTCGGAGTTCACGCGGCGTTCGAATTCCGGCGTGGTCACCTTGGTTTGCGAATCGAAGTAAGCCTTCACCGCTTCCGGCGAATAGGTGAAGCCGGTGCGGTCCCAGTTGCCGCCGCCCAGGCCTTCGCCGAAGTCCGCCGGGTAAGGCATCACGCCTTCCTGGCCCTGCAGCGCCAGGGTAGCCGACTTGAACGCCGGGCCGAAACGGCCGCTGACGCGGTCGTGGTCGGCGTAGCGCACGCCGGTTTCGAGCGACTGGATCACGCCCTTGTTCAGGCCGTATTCGGCGTCGAGCTGGAAGCTCTTTTCCCGGTCGGTGGTCTTGATGCCGGAGGCAGCGCGGCCAACCATGCGGTAGCCGCTGCCGTCGGCGTTCAGGCCAGGCACGTTGCTGCCGGCGCCGATATAGCGCGTGTCAGGTGCGTCGTACAGGCCGTTCAGCGCGTACGAGAAGCCGGTGCCGTAGCGGGCGAAGGTGGTGCCCGCGTCGCGGTCGGTCTTGCCGACGCCGCGCGTGATGCTGGCCAGCGCCTTGACGGTCAGGTCCGGGTTGACGCGGTATTTGCCGTCCAGGTCCAGGAAAGAGCTGGTGGCGTTGGCGCCATCGCGGTAGAAGCCTTCCGAGTTACCGACGAACTGGGGAGTGGTACCGGCCGGGAACACGATGTCGGCCGCTTTCAGCACGCGCAGTTCGTGGCCGTACAGCGTGGTTTCCTTGACGATGACCGGGTTCTTAATCTGCGCAAAGACTTGCTGGCCGTTCGAGTTGGTGTTGATCGCGGCTGCCGAGGTGCCGCCCAGCGGATCGTTCTTGCCCAGCAGCATCGAGTAGATGCCGCCCGAGGTCAAACGGCCGTGGTTATTCGCGTTCATCGACGAGTGGAAACCGGTCATCGATACGTCGAGTTGCTGGTTAGGCTTGAACTGCATCGAGAACATGCCGCCTTTGCGGTCGCGCACGCCTTCGACGAATTCCGAGCTCATCGAGCCTGGCAGGCGCACGCCGTTCAGGTCGGCAGCCTTGAGGCCGGTGCCGGCCAGCGATTCGTCGGTGATGCCCTTCATGGTCGTGGTGTTGATCACGTCCCAGCCGCTGCTGGTGCCGTAAGCGAAGCGCGACACGGAGTCGCGGCGCACGTAGCGCTTTTCCGCGAAGCCCTGGACGATCACGCCGAAGGTGCCGGCCTCGTTCTTCCAGTTGACGGTGGCGGTGGTGTCAGGCGCGCTCTTGCCTGGCAGTTCCGCGTAGACGGCGCCGACGCTGATCACGCCGCCCAGCTGTTCTTTCTGGGCCAGCGGCTTGCGGGTGGTGACGTTGATGGTGCCGGCCAGGCCGCCATCGACGATGTTGGCCTGGGAGGTCTTGTAGACGATCGCCTGGTTCAGGACCGACGATGGCATCAGGGACAGGCTGGTCGAACGCGAGCTCGACGCCTGGTCGGCAACGTACCAGTCGCCGCCGGAGACGGTGTGGCCGTTGAACAGGATCAGCGACATGTCCGGATTGGTGCCGCGCATCGACACTTTTTCCGCTTCGTCGTAGTCGGTACGCACCGCGACGCCGGCGAGGCGCTGCAGCGAGTCGGCCAGGTTCTTGTCCGGCATCTTGCCCACGTCTTCCGCGGTGATGACTTCAACGTTCGCGGTAGCGTCCTTCTTTACGCTGAGCGATTTGGCCATGGAAGCGCGGATACCAGTCACTTCCACCGTCTGGATCGCTTCGCCTGCAGGCTGTTGCTGTGCAAAGGCTGGCATCGCAGCCAAGCTCCACAGTGCCATGGATACAGCGGCCGCTACCGGCGTCTGTTTGAACATCATCGTGAACTCTCCTGTTATATAAGTATGCGTAGCAGGGACGAAACCTGCCGTGCCGGGAGTATTCATGATTCTTGAAATGTCCGAAAATCACTTATGTTGCCGCCTCCATAACCGCGCGGAATAGGTACATAGAAGATGAAGTTATGCCTTGACTAAAAATTTTCATTGTCAAATTCCCGGGCAAGCGGTTAGCGTGGCGTTCCCCCCTTCCAGACCGACACGATGCGCACCGTTTCCCTGCTCCTCCTCTCTGCCGCCCTGGCCGGCTGCGCCACCCAGCAAACGCCCGCCAGCAAGCCAGCGCCAGCGCAGACGCCAGCGTCGGCGGCGGCGCCGGCCACCATGGAAACCCTGCTGCAAAAGCAGCTCTACCAGATGAGCCCGGGGGAAGTGCACCGCTACATCGGCCATATCCACCAGGCCGAACCGGACCTGCGCAAGCGCATCGCGGCGATCGGGCGCAAGAACATCGGCCAGCCTTACCTGCTCCACCTGCTGGGCGAATACCCGTTCGAACTGCACGATTCGCTGCCGATGTTCAGCCTGGAGAACAGCGATTGTGTGGTATTCGCGGAACACACCTATGCCATGGCGCTGTCGCAATCGTGGGAGGAATTCTTCTGGATGCTGCAGCGGATCCGCTACAAGGACGGCGTGATCGGCGTGGCCAGCCGCAACCACTACACCGAAGTGGACTGGAACATCAACAACAACTGGCTGGTCACCGACATCAGCGCCGAACTCGCGGGCCCGGCCGGCCCGTCCTACGAGCAGACGGTGGACCGCGCCAAATTTCTCAAGACGCGCCACAACACCGAGCGCAGCATCCCGGTGCAGGTGACCCGCGAATACTTCGTGGCGAAGGAGCGCGTGGCGGAAGTGGCGGCACAGCTTCAGGAAGGCGACTTCGTCAACGTGATCTCGACCCGCGACGGCGGCTATTGGGCCTCGCACGTGGGACTGGTGGTCAAGGGGCCGAACGGCGAGCGCAATTTCCTGCACTCGGCCGAGCCGCAGGTGCGCGAGGAATCCTTCGATGCCTTCATCGCCCGCGCGCTGGCGCGCGAGCAGCGCCAGGCCGGCGACGGCAAGAACCCGCAACGGCTGGCCGGCTTCAAGTTCCTGCGCCTGAACGACAATATCGTGGTGCCGCCGGCGGCGCCGCAGCCGCGCCCGGTCAGCGTGGCCGCCAGCCAGTAGTCAGGGCCAGGCCAGCCTGGTCTTGCGCAGCCACTCCCGGCGCTCCGGCAGGCCGGTGGTGCCGCCGTTGACGCGGCGGGTGATCCGTTCCAGGTCATTGGCGTCGGCCAGTTCGTTGCAGCCGCGGCTGGCCCATTCGGCCGCCGCCACCGCCAGGCACCAGGCCGGCGCCAGCACCGCGTCCGGTTCGCGGACAAAGTCCGGGGCGCCCGGCAAGCTGCAGCGCACGCGGCAGGTGGCGGCGGCGTAGTTCCCCTTCCCTGTCAGCTGCAGCAGGCCGCGTCCGCGGTAGTCATAGCCGTCGTCCGGCGCCGTATTGCCCATGCGCCCGCCATATACCTCGTTGGCCAGCTTGCGCGGATTGTTGGCGTACGCTTCCGGGTCGAGCGGGCCATGCGGCGCGAAGCGACAGGGCCATACCTGCGCCAGCCGCTGCGCGCTGTAGTTCAGGTTTTCGTATTCCCGCGTCAGCGCGCCCGATTCGTGCATCATCTGCGCGATGAAATGGACCACGCGCAGCGTCGATTCGGCGATCGCGAAACGCCCGAAAATCTCCTGCCCCGCCGCGAACGCTTCGCGGTATCCCGGGCGCAATCCGGGCGCCAGCTGCTCGATCTGATCCAAGCGTACCAGGACGGCCATGGCGATCCCCCGCGGTGAACTCATTCCTATCGTAGGAGCGCGGCCAGCGCCCGCCTCTACCTGCATCAATTGACACTGTAATAGGCCGCACGCGCCGCCGACGGCGACAGCGCCGCGGCGAAAACGCTCCCCCAACACGCAGGTTTTGCGAGCCTGGTCAAACCCGGCCCACGGCGCCACGGCGCATGGAACCGCCGGCGCACCGTCCCACTCCAAATTGTGCCGTGCCCGTGCAAGGGACCACGCAAGCGCAGCCCGCTGCTCCGCCCCATCCTGCCGCCTTTACAAACAGGCGCGCCGTTAATTTTCCGTTATGAATATATTTTAGTTATAAAAATAAAAAACATTCTGAATATAAATAGATCCCTCAGTAAATATGACGAAAGTCGGCCGTTGAGCATTCTCAAACTGCCTGCTGTCTCGGGAACCGATAATAAACTTACATGCCAATAAGGCATCTAAGCGGCGCAGAGATAATGCCATATTATTAATTTCATTGAGAATATTTATTAATTAACTTTTTCATTCTTTCTATTAATTGAATGCGGCTCCTCATTTAAAGCGATAACGGTCAAAGCCATGTCGACGTCCCCTACCAGCCTGATTAGCCAATTTTGCGTCGACATGGTTTCCATGCACCGCACGGCGAAGATCGTCTTGATGGTCGGCGTCGATCTCGTGGCCCTGCCGTTTTGCCTGCTGGTCGCCATGCTGTTGCGGGGCGGCGACCTGGCATGGGCCATGCACTACGGATTGAGCTCCTACATGATCGTCGCGCTGGTGACGGTCGCCGCGTTCTCGCTGTCGGACCTGTACCGCGCCGTAATCCGCTTCATCGACCAGCGCCTCCTGACCACCACCGGCCTGGCGCTCGGCATGGCGGTGGTGTGCGTCTACCTGGTGCTGCTGGTCGTGAACGACGCGCGTTTCCCGCGCAGCGCGCTGGCGATCTACTGGTTTGTCGGCTTTTCCTACGTGGTGACCTCGCGCATCACGGCACGCAACTTCCTGCGCAATTACATCGGCCAGCCGCGCACCAGCGACACGGTGGCCATCTACGGCGCCGGCGAAGCCGGGGCCCAGCTGGCGCTTACCATGCGCACCAGCAATGAATACCGGCCGGTCTGCTTCTTCGACGACAAACACGTGCTGCACGAGCGCACCATCGCCGGCCTGCGCGTGTTCAACACCGACCGGCTGGTGGAAATGGTCAATTCCCTGTGCATCCGTTCCATCGTGATTGCCATTCCCCAGGTATCGCCCGAGCGGCTGCGCAACATCATGCAGCGCATGGCCGAGGCGGGCGTGACGACCAAGATCCTGAGCCGCCTGCTTGACCTGGCCGACGAGGAGAAAACGCCGATGGAAACAATCCGCGAGCTCAAGTTCGAAGACCTGCTGGGACGGGCGCCGGTGCCGCCCCGGGTCGACCTGTTCGCGCGCTGCGTGCGCACCAAGACGGTGCTGGTGACCGGCGCCGGCGGCTCCATCGGCAGCGAGCTGTGCCGCCAGATCGTCACCCTGTCGCCGGCCTGCCTGCACCTGCTCGACCACTCCGAGTTCGGCCTGTACACCATCAAGCAGGAACTGCAGTCGCGCTTCCCCACCCTACCCATCGTCGCCCACCTGGGCTCGGTATGCAGCGCGACCCTGATCGAGCGCATCCTGCAGGAAAACAGCATCGACACCATCTACCACGCGGCCGCCTACAAGCACGTGCCGCTGGTGGAGTCCAACATCGTCGAGGGCCTGCGCAACAACGTGCTCGGAGCCCAGGTGCTGGCCGCCAGCGCCGGCAAGCACAAGGTGGAAACCTGCGTGCTGATCTCCAGCGACAAGGCGGTGCGGCCGACCAACATCATGGGCGCCAGCAAGCGCATCGCCGAGCTGATCTTCCAGGCCGCGGCGGTCACCCACGGCCCGGATACGACCTTTTGCATGGTGCGCTTCGGCAATGTACTGGGTTCGTCCGGCTCGGTGATACCCCTGTTCCAGCGCCAGATTGCCCATGGCGGTCCGATCACGGTCACCCATCCCGATGTCACCCGCTACTTCATGCTCATCTCGGAAGCGGCCCAGCTGGTGATCCAGGCCGGCGCCATGGCCAAGGGCGGCGACGTGTTCGTGCTCGACATGGGCGAGCCGGTGCGCATCGCCGACCTGGCCCGCACCATGATCATGATGTCCGGCCTCTCCGAAAAAACCGGGCAATACCCGGAAGGCGATATTGAAATCAAGTTTATCGGCCTGTTCCCGGGCGAGAAACTTTATGAAGAGCTATTAACCGACGGAATGGTATTCCCGAGCGAACACCCGCGCATTATGCGGATGAAAGAAAGCGCCTTGCACCCGGGCGTGCTCGATACCTATATCACCTGCCTGATGATGGCCGGCGATACGAATGACCGCGGAATGATCGAATCGATGGTGAAAGCCATGGTGTCGGAATATAGCCCGCAGCCAAATGAAGCGCCGGCCCTGCCCCCTGTCCAAAACGTTCCCGCCGTTGAACGGGCCAGCCTGGTCAAAAAGATCGTGACCTACCGGATTTAACCCTTCCCATTTAATAAGCGGAGAGATATGCAATGCGCGACGCTCTTAAACCAGGCCAACTGGACCAGCTGGTTGGCAAATTCGAGGACCGCACGGCGGTGATCGGGGTGATCGGGCTGGGCTACGTCGGCCTGCCGCTGTCGCTGCGCTATTCCGCGGTCGGCTTCCGCGTGCTCGGCATCGACATCGACGCGACCAAGGTCGGCAAGCTCAACGCCGGCGCCAGCTACATCGAGCACATCGCCGCCGGCAAGGTCGCCGGCGCCCGCGAGCGCGGCTTCGAGGCCACCAGCGACTTCGCCCGCGTGGCCGAAGCCGATGCGCTGATCATCTGCGTGCCGACCCCGCTCAACGTCTACCGCGAGCCCGACCTGTCGTTCGTGCTGGGCACGATGGAAGCCATGCTGCCTCACGTGCGCGCCGGCCAGGTGGTGTCGCTCGAGAGCACCACCTACCCCGGCACCACCGAGGAAGAACTGCGCCCGCGGCTGGAGTCGCGCGGGCTAGCCGTCGGCGAGGACGTGTTCCTGGTGTTCTCGCCCGAGCGCGAAGACCCGGGCAACCCCGACTTCGAAACCCGCACCATCCCGAAAGTGTGCGGCGGCTCAACCGAGGCCTGCCTGCGCGCCGGCCTGGCCCTGTACAGCCCCGCCATCGACCGCGTGGTGCCGGTCAGCTCGACCCGCGCCGCCGAACTGACCAAGCTGCTGGAGAACATCCACCGCGCCGTCAACATCGGGCTGGTCAACGAGATGAAGATCATCGCCGACAAGATGGAGATCGACATCCACGAGGTGATCCGCGCCGCCGCCACCAAGCCGTTCGGCTTCACCCCCTACTACCCCGGTCCCGGGCTGGGCGGCCACTGCATCCCGATCGACCCGTTCTACCTGACCTGGAAGGCGCGCCAGTATGGCGTGCATACCCGCTTCATCGAACTGGCCGGCGAAATCAACCGCGACATGCCGCAATGGGTGATCGGCAAGGTGACCGACGCGCTCAACCAGCGCGGCCGCTCGGTCAAGGACAGCCGCATCCTGGTGCTCGGCATCGCCTACAAGAAGGACGTCGAGGACATGCGCGAGTCGCCCTCGGTGGAGCTGATGGAGCGCCTGCGCGCGCGCGGCGCCCTGGTCGACTACTCTGACCCGCACGTGCCGGCCTTCCCCAAGATGCGCGAGCACAGCTTCGAGCTGTCCAGCGTGGCGCTCACGCCCGCGTCGATCGCCTCCTACGACGTGCTGCTGATCGCCACCAGCCACACCGCCTTCGACTACGAACTGCTGCGCCAGCATGCACGCCTGATCATCGACACCCGCGGCGTCTACCGCGAGCGCCATCCGAACGTCGTGAAAGCCTGAACGAGGAACCGCCATGCGCCATTTCCCGCCCGCCGTGCTTGACCGTCCCATCCGCTTCGCCCTGGTCGGCTGCGGCCGCATCGCCGCCAACCACTTCGGCGCCATCGAACAGCACCGCGAACGCTGCGAGCTGGTCGGCGTGGCCGACGTCGACCAGCGCGTATTACAGGAGGCGGCGCGCAAGACCGGCGCCCGGCCCTACGCCAGCCTGGCGCAGATGCTGGCCGGGTGCGACGCCGACGCCGTGGTGGTAGCCACGCCCTCCGGGCTGCACCCGGAGCAGGCGGTGCAGATCGCCCGCGCCGGCCGCCACGTGATCACCGAAAAACCGATGGCCACGCGCTGGGAAGACGGCAAGCGCATGGTGTCCGCCTGCGACGCGGCCGGGGTGCGCATGTTCGTGGTCAAGCAGAACCGCCGCAACGCCACCCTGCAGCTGCTCAAGCGCGCGATGGAGAAAAAGCGCTTCGGCCGCATCTACATGGTCAACCTGAACGTGTTCTGGACCCGGCCCGACTCCTACTACAGCAGCGCCAAGTGGCGCGGCACCTGGGAGTTCGACGGCGGCGCCTTCATGAACCAGGCCAGCCACTACGTCGACCTGCTGGACTGGATCGTCGGCCCGGTCGAAAGCCTGCAGGCCTACACGGCGACGCTGGCGCGCGACATCGAGGTCGAGGATACCGGCGTGATCGGCCTGCGCTGGCGCAACGGCGCGCTGGGATCGATGAACGTCACCATGCTGACCTACCCGCGCAACCTGGAAGGCTCGATCACCATCCTCGGCGAGAAAGGCACGGTGCGCATCGGCGGCGTGGCCGTCAACGAAGTGCAGGAATGGCGCTTCTCGGAGCCGGACGAGGACGACGAAAAGGTACGCGAAGCCAGCTACGAAACCACCTCGGTGTACGGCTTCGGCCATCCGCTCTACTACGACAACGTGATCAAGGTGCTGCGCGGCGAGGCCGAACCCGAGACCGACGGCCGCGAGGGACTCAAGTCGCTCGAAGTGCTGGTGGCCGCCTACATGTCCGCCCGCGACGGCCGCCGCGTGGCGCTGCCGCTGGAGTACTGAGCGATGGCAGCCAATATCCACCCGAGCGCGATCGTCGACGACGGCGCCGACATCGGCGACGGCACCAGTGTCTGGCACTTCGCCCACGTCTGCGGCGGCGCGCGCATCGGCGCCGGCTGTTCGCTCGGGCAGAACGTCTTCGTCGGCAACGACGTGCGCATCGGCGACCGGGTCAAAATCCAGAACAATGTGTCGGTGTACGACGCGGTCACGCTGGAAGACGAAGTGTTCTGCGGGCCCAGCATGGTGTTCACCAACGTCTACAACCCGCGCGCGGCGGTGGTGCGCAAGGACGAATACCGCCGCACCCTGGTGCGGCGCGGCGCCACCCTGGGCGCCAATGCCACCATCGTATGCGGCATCACCGTCGGCGAATACGCCTTCATCGCGGCCGGCGCCGTGGTCAACCGCGACGTGCCCGCCTTTGCCCTGATGGCCGGCGTGCCGGCGCGCCGCATCGGCTGGATGAGCCGCCATGGCGAGCGCCTGGCGCTACCGCCCTCGGGCAGCCTTGAAACCACCTGCCCGCACACCGGCGACACCTACGCCCTCGACGGCGAACGCTGCACCCTGGTCCCCGCCAGCACCTTCCCGCCATCCCCCTGACCACAACGGAAGCCACCATGGAATTCATCGACCTCAAAGCCCAGTACCAGGCCGCACGCCCCGGCATCGACGCGCGCATCCAGGCGGTGCTCGACCACGGCCAGTACATCATGGGCCCCGAAGTCGCGGAGCTGGAAACCAGGCTGGCCGCCTACACCGGCGCGCGCCACTGCATCACCGTCTCGTCCGGCACCGAGGCGCTGCTGGTTTCGCTGATGGCGCTTGGCGTCAGGCCGGGCGACGAGGTCATCACCACGCCGTTCTCCTTCATCGCCACCGCCGAGGCCATCGTGCTGCTCGGCGCGGTGCCGGTGTTCGCGGACATCGATCCGGCCAGCTGCAACATCGACCCCGGCCTGATCGAAGGCAGGATCACGCCGCGCACGCGCGCCATCATGCCGGTGTCGCTGTACGGCCAGCCGGCCGACATGGACGAGATCAACGCCATCGCCACGCGCCACGGCCTGGCCGTGGTGGAGGACGCGGCCCAGAGCTTCGGCGCCACCTACCGCGGCCGCAAGAGCTGCAACCTGTCGACCATCGGCTGCACCAGCTTCTTCCCCAGCAAGCCGCTGGGCTGCTATGGCGACGGCGGCGCCATCTTCACCTCGGACGCCGGCTTGGCGCAGGCGATGCGCGAGATCCGCGTGCACGGGCAGTCGCGCCGCTACGTCCACACCCGCGTCGGCGTGGGCGGGCGCATGGACACGCTGCAGTGCGCGATCGTGCTGGCCAAGCTGGAACGCTTCGAATGGGAGCTGGCGCAGCGCGCCAGAGTGGCTGCCGCTTACGACGCCATGTTCTCGGGCCGCCTGGGCATGGTCGGGCGCGGGCGCGACCGCAGCAGCGTGTTCGCCCAGTACACCGTGGTGGTCGACGAGCGCGAACGGGTGCAGTCGGTGCTGCACGCGGCCGGCATCCCCACCGCGGTGCACTACCCGGTGCCGATCCACATGCAGCCGGCCTACGCCGGCCTGTCGGCCGAGGGCGGCTGCCCGGTGGCCGTTGCCATGGCCGCCCGGGTCCTCAGCCTGCCGATGGGCCCCTACCTCGACCCGGCCGCCGCCACCGAAGTCGCCGCCACGCTGCTGCAGGCGGTGGGCGAACCGCTGCCCGGCGGCGCCGACCTGCTGGAGGCCACCGCCCCATGAAGGCGGGCCTGCCGACTTTCTGGAAGCACGTGATCACCGTGCTGTCCGGGGCGCTCGGCGCGCAGGCGCTGCCGCTGCTGGTGGCGCCGCTGGTCACCCGCATGTGCACCCCGGCCGAAATGGGCGCCTTCAGCGTCTGGTTCGGCATCATCGCGGTGGCGGCCATC
>NZ_QYUP01000135.1 GCF_003590855.1 Massilia cavernae | reverse complement strand
TCGACATCGCCGCACCTGGCGTCGGCATTTACACGACCATTGCCGGCGGAGGGTACGGGGCTGTGAACGGCACCTCGTTCTCCAGCCCGCTGACCGCCAGCGTCGTGGCGCTGATGCTGTCGGCAAATCCGGCACTGCAGCCATCCCAGGTCGACAGCATCCTCGCGTCCACCGCCGACGACGTCGGCACGCCCGGCCGCGACGATTACTACGGTGCGGGCCGCATCAACGCGGCGCGCGCCGTGGCGGCCGCCCGCGGCGTGGCTCCTGCCGACACCCAGGCGCCAACCGTGTCGGTCAGCGCACCGGGCAGCACCGTATCGGGCATCGTGGCGGTGAACGTCAGCGCCGCCGACAACGTGGGCGTCACCCGCGTCGAGCTATACGCCGGCGGCGCGCTGGTGGCGACCGACACCGCGTCGCCGTATAGCTTCAGCTGGGATACCGCATCGCGCGCCGACGGCCTGACCTCGCTGGTCGCCAAGGCCTACGACGCGGCAGGCAACTCGTCGTCGAGCACTGTCAATGTCACGGTGGCCAATAATGTTACGGCCGATACCATCGCGCCAACGGTCAATATCGGCAATCCTGCCGACGGCGCAAGCGTGAACGGCAACGTCGGCATCACCGTCAGCGCCAGCGACAATGTCGCGGTAACGGCTGTGAGCCTGTATATCGACGGCGCCCTCAAGGCGACCGGCAACGCCTCGCTGTCCTACTCCTGGAACGCCCGCAAGGCTTCCCGCGGCGCCCACACCATCCAGGCTGTGGCCCGCGACGCGGCCGGCAACGCATCGACCAGGACCATCCAGGTCAACCGCTAAAAGCGGTTCGCTGAAAAGAAAATGCCGGTCAGTTGTGAACTGACCGGCATTTTCTTACTTGACGTTGCGGAATTACTGCTTGCGCCGGCGGCGCATGGCGGCTGCCGCACCCAGGATGCCGATACCGAACAGGGCGACATTGCCCGGCTCCGGCAGCTCCTGTGGGTCGCAGTCCACCTCGCATGGCGGCTCCGTTCCACCACGCTGTGCAATCGTGTAGTGTGAAACGTCCTTCGTATTAGGGACGTCGAAGGGCGGATCCGCAAACGGCGAGCTCCAGACACCGTTTGAGAATAGCTCGTTGAAGCGGAATGCAATCAGGTTGGTATCGCTGCCGTCCTTAAAGACAATGATGTAGTCGTTGGCGGCAAAATTAGCAGCTGTAATCGCCCACGTCCCATTCTGATCGTTACTTGGATCTACCTGTAGATTCCCGGTATTCAACGTCCAGTCGGAAAAACCAAAGAAACCGGCCGCATTGATGTTGGCAATCGAGGCAACGTTGCTGGAATCGGGTGGGGTTGTGTACTGGCAAGCATTTGCCGCCGTGAGCAACCCGGTAGCGTCTTCGACCTTCGCCGTCGGATTGGTGGTAAATGAAGCTGGACAGCTGACGAGTGCCGCTTGCGCAGCGTTACCGAATCCCAATACGGTCGCAGCCAGAATGGCGACCCTTACCAATTTACTAGTTTTTATTTCTAACCGGTTATTCCGTAGTGGTTTCATCATCTTCCCCTATTGAAATAAGCATCGACATTTTCATTCCGTCAAGTCGGACTAACGACATATTTATCGAAGCATATTTCGTGCCATTTAATGCAAAGCTTTGATTTATTTCTATGTTTTCTTATTGGAATATATTTATAATCAATATCTGTAAAATTACTCGACAATGTCTTCAAGTTAATCAAAAACTAAAATAGATTAAAAAGAAATTGAGTTCTCTGGAAAGCTTTATACTAGGCACTAATAACCTTGCCAAAATGCTCGGATAACGACGCTTGGTGGAGCCGCGGTTACCGCGAGCAAGCGAACGCCGGCGCAAAAAGCCATGTCGCGCTGCTTGGTCGCATGGGCTAGAATACCTATTCGCAACTTTCTGCGAACAGCCTCCCTTCCCTTACTGCGCGAACAACGATGCGATTATTTGCACTACCTCTATTAGCAGCGATGTGGGCGATCCCCGCCGCGGCATACACCCCGATATCCCTCGACCAGGCGATGTCCCACCCCGACTGGATCGGCACGCCGGTGGAAGATGCCTGGTGGAGCTGGGACGGCAAGCAAGTTTTCTATATACAGAAGCGCACCGGCTCGCAGCTGCGCGACACCTTCCAGGCGCTTAACGGCAAGCCGCGCAAGGTCAGCGACGCCGAGCTGGCCAACGTCGACGGCCCCAACTTCACCTACAACCGCGACCGCACCCGCGCGATCCTGACGCGCAACGGCGACCTGTTCGAACGCGACCTGAAGACCGGCGCCCTGACCCAGATCACGCGCGGCAGCACTGGCCTGGCCGCGCCGCAGTATTCCGCCGACGGCAACCAGGTGCAGTTCCGCGTCGGCCATGAATGGCTTAGCTGGAACCGCGCCGACCGCCTGGTGTCGCCGGTGGTGCGCCTGCGCGCCGAAAAGGATCCTGCAGCGAACCCGGACGACGACTCCCTGCGCGCGATGCAGCTGCGCCTGATCTCGACCCTGAAACGCCAGAAGGACGACCGCGACGCCGCGCGCGACCGCACCGAGGAAGAACGCCGCGCCGACGCCACCCGCGCGCCAGGCCCGATCTACCTGGGCGACAAGGTCGTCATCGACGGCAGCGCGCTGTCGCCGGACGGGCGCTGGCTGCTGGCGGTCACCGCGCCGAAAAACGGCGACAAGGGCCGCGTCGGCAAGATGCCGCGCTATATCACCGAATCGGGTTACGAGGAATTCGACGACCAGCGCCCGCGCGTTGGCCGCAACCTGCCCCTGGCGCATGCGCTCAAGCTGGTCGACCTGAAGACGCGCAAGGTGCACGATCTGCCGTTCGACACCCTGCCCGGCATTTCCACCGACCCGCTGGCGGAGCTGCGCAAGGCGCAAAAGATCGACCCGCTGAAGGGCAACCGCTCCGTGCGCGTGGACGACGACGGCGAAAGCATCCGCTGGAGCGCCAACGGCTCCCAAGCCGCCGTCATGGTGCGCGCAGTCGACAACAAGGACCGCTGGATTGCCAAGGTCGACCTGGCCGGCCTGAAGCTCAACCCGGTGCACCGCCAGAGCGACACTGCCTGGGTCAACGGCGGCAACAACGACTTCGGCTGGCTGTCGGACAACGGCACGCTGTGGTTCCTGTCCGAGGAGACCGGCTACTCGCACCTGTACACCATGAACGGCGCCAACGCGGCCCGGGCCCTCACCGCCGGCAAGTGGGAGGCGACGCGGGTGCAATGGACATCCGACGGATCGACCGCCTACATGCTGTGCAACCCGAAGAACCCGGGCACGTATGAGGTCTGCGCGGTGTCAAGCAAGGACGGCGCGCTGCGCGAAGCAACGGCGCTGGAAGGCGTGGAGCACTTCACGCTGTCGCCGGACCAGCGCAAGCTGCTGGTCGGCTATTCGTCGAGCTACATGCCGATCCAGCTGGCCACCGTGCCGGCGGCCGGCGGCGCAGCGGTCAAGCTGACCGATACCCGCACCGCCGGCTTCAAGGCGCGCACCTGGATCGAACCGCAGTACGTGGCCATTCCGTCGACCAAGGGCGCCGGCGAGGTCTGGGCCAAGCTGTACCGCCCCGCCACGCTGGAACCGGGCAAGAAATACCCGATCGTGATGTTCGTGCACGGCGCCGGCTACCTGCAGAACGTCAGCAAGCGCTACCCGGTGTACTTCCGCGAGCAGATGTTCCACAGCCTGCTGGTTGAGAAGGGTTACATCGTGCTGGACATGGACTACCGTGCGTCGAAGGGCTATGGGCGCGACTGGCGCACGGCGATCTACCGCCAGATGGGCTATCCGGAACTGGACGACTACATCGACGGCGTCAACTGGATGGCGGCGAACCATCAGGGCGACCTGAAGAACGTCGGCATCTACGGCGGCAGCTATGGCGGCTTCATGACCTTCATGGCGCTGATGCGCGCGCCCGATGCATTCAAGGCCGGCGCCGCGCTGCGCCCGGTGACCGACTGGACCACCTACAATCACGAGTACACCTCGAACATCCTGAATACGCCGGATCTGGATCCCGAAGCCTACCGCAAGTCGTCGCCTATCGAATACGCCGACCAGCTGAAAGGCAACCTGGTGATCTCGCACGGGCATGGTCGACGACAACTGTTCTACCAGGACTCGGTACGGCATGCGCACGCAGCGCCCTGATCGAGCTAAAGAGGACCAATTTGGGAAATGGCCAGCTACCCGCTGGAACGCCACGCCTTCGTGCAGCCGGAAAGCTGGTACGACCAGTACCGCCGCATCTACCAGCTGTTCGAACGCACGCTGAAGAACTGACAACAGCCGCCTCGCGGCCGTCACCCTCCACCAAAGGCGCCTCCGGGCGCCTTTTTTCGTCTGCGCCCGCGTTTCTTGAAAGCGTGGCTACTCACACCGACAACTAAATAATCAAAAGGCTAGACAAGCGTGAATTTGTTACAAATTTTCTGATGCCGTACGTACACACCGCGCGCAATTCAATCGGATGCGAGGAAATTTTCCCGTAGGATTGACTTCGCCAACTGCAAAAAGCAAACCTCGCGAAAGCGGGTGACGCAAAGTCTACGGTCTACCGGGCGCAAGCCCCACGACGGCAGGACTGCCAGAGCGCGCACCCTCCCGCACCTCCCCGCGGCCAGGGCCAGAACCCCTCCAACGCGATCATTCACAGCGATCGCGGAGCAAATTCTTGCGTAACCCCGGCAGTCCTGTTTTCGACATTTTTAAACAGGATCTGTCACATGAAATTCGCAACCGCCTCACTCACTTCCGTCAACCGCACCGGCGCCTTGAAGCTGCCCCTTGGCGCCGCAATGGCAGCGGCCGCAATGGCGGCACTGGCCCCTTCCGCGCAGGCATCGCGCTTCGACGGCGCCGCCACTGCCGAGTTCGCAAGTGGCCGCATTCTCGTTGAGCCGCGTGAAGGCCTGTCGGGTGACGACTTCGACAAGATCATGAAGCGCCATGGCGGCCGTGGCCGCGGGCGCAAGATGGGCCAGAGCAACCTGCACGTGGTCGACGTGGCCGGCGGCCAGTCGGACGAAGCCGTCATCGAGAAGCTGAAGCGCGACCCCAACCTGAAATACGCCGAGCGCGACCGCAAGGTGAAGATCACCGCCGCCGTCAACGACCCGTACATGGGCAGCGCATGGCACCTCACCAAGGTTGGCGCACCTGCCGCCTGGGATTCGACCATGGGTGCCGGCGTGACCATCGCGATCCTGGACTCCGGCGTCGACGGCGCCCACCCTGACCTCGCAGCGAGCATGGTCCCGGGCGTCAACGCGTACAACAACAACACCGATACCTCCGACGTTTGCGGCCACGGCACGGCCGTCGCCGGTGCGGCCGCCGCGGTCATCAACAATGGCGTCGGCGTGGCCGGCGTGGCGGGCAAGTCGAAGATCATGCCGATCCGCGTCGCGTTCGTCGACGCGGACAACGAGTGCTACACCTACTTCAGCACCGTCGCATCGGGCCTGACCTGGGCCGCCGATCACGGCGCGCGCATCGCCAACGTCAGCTTTTCCGGCGTAGCCGGCAGCGCCACCGTGCAAAGCGCCGCGCAATACATGAAGAACAAGGGCGGCCTGGTATTCGTCTCCGCCGGTAACGCAGGCGTCGACGAAGGCTACGCGCCGACCACCACCCTGGTCGCCGTCGCGGCCACCGATTCGAGCGACAACAAGGCAAGCTGGTCGAGCTTCGGCAACTTCATTTCGCTGTCCGCGCCCGGCACCAACATCTGGTCGACCAACAAGGGCGGCGCCTACGGCACCTGGAACGGCACCTCGTTCGCCAGCCCGCTGGCCGCAGGCGTCGGCGCGTTGCTGATGTCGGCCCGTCCGGACCTCAATGCAGCGCAAATCGAGCAGATCCTGTTCAACACCGCGCTCGACCGCGGCGCAGCAGGCCGCGACCCGCTGTTCGGCCATGGCCGCGTGGATGCCGCCAGGGCGCTGCAGGCTGCGGTGGTCAACGTTCCCGCGCCTGACACTTACGCTCCTGCGGCCGCTATTACCGCACCGCTGGCCAACAGCTCGGTAAGCGGCCTGGCCGCCGTCAACGTCAACGCAAGCGACAACGTGGGCGTCGCCCGCGTCGAGCTGAAAGTGAACGGCACGGTGGTGGCGGTCGACAGCTCGGGGCCGTTCGGCTTCAGCTGGAATTCGGCCGGCGTTGCCAACGGCATGAACACGCTGATCGCGACCGCTTTCGACGCGGCCGGCAACAGCATGGCGTCGGCGCCGGTATCGGTCAACGTTGCGAACGCAACGACGCCGATTGTGAGGGACACGACGCCGCCTGTGGTCAAGATCCTGAACCCGGTCGCGGGCCGCGTGTCCGGCACGGTCACTGTGAAAGTGAGCGCTACCGACAACTCCGGCGCCGCAGACATCAAGCACACCCTGTACATCGACAACGTGGTTGTCGCACAAGGTTCGGGCGGCAGCCTCGCGTACACCTGGCGCATCCGCAAGGCCGCTGCCGGCGTACACAACGTGGCCGCTGTCGCAAGGGACGCCGCCGGCAACATCAGCTCGGCGTGGGTACAAGTAACGAAGTAAGTTTCGCATCCGAATGAACGCACCAGAGGCAGAGATTCTCTGCCGCTGGCTGCGTTGACCACGTCTTGCCCTGGTAAGCAGGGTCGGACTGGCTTACTTGCAGTCATTGGCGCAGGTCTTTCTCAAAGCGCCAAGCTTCCAACGGAAACGGCCCGTCCGGGGTCTCCAGTTGGATGATCATCGTACCGGTACGCTCCCAGCCGTGCCTCAGATAGAACATCGCTGCTCGTTGGTTGCCAAAGGCACACGCGAGCCAGGCGGTGTCGACTCCCGTCGCCGACAATCATCTCTCGGCGTCGTTTAGCAGAGCGCCGCCGACGCCATTCCCGCGTCCGCGGTCCGAAACGTACAGTTGATCGAGCTCGTCGCCGTGAACCATGCAGAATCCGACGGGCCGGCCAGGCAAACCCGCCACCCGGATGCTGGGCAATGCGGCCCGAAGCCTTTACCGGACGGCGCAGCACGAAGCCGGCCAGCCAGTACATTGCGGCCGCAGCCGCCATCAGCAGAAGAAAGCTCATTCTCGGATCCCAAGACAATGTTGACAGCGTCAATTTAAAGGGATATGCTGACACTGTCAACATTCAATTGAGGCACCAATGAAGGATGCCCGACTCACCTACCATCACGGCAACCTGCGACAAGAGCTGGTCGACTCGGCGGTAGAACTCCTGCACAGCGAAGGCGAAGAGGCGTTGACGCTCAGGGCAGTGGCTCGCGCCGCCGGCGTATCGCAGACCGCGCCCTATCGTCACTTCAGCGACAGGGGCGCACTCCTGGCGGCGGTGGCCGAAACAGGATTCTCGAAGCTGGACGAACGCTGCGAACACGCCCTGTCGATTTCCGGCGGGCCGCGGGACAGGCTGCATCGGCTTGGCAAGGCCTATGTCCAGTTCGCCCGGGATGAGCCAGCCCTGTATCGGCTGATGTTTGGCGCCGAACTCGGCCCCTTCAAGGACGCGTACCCCAGTCTGGACGCTGGGGCCAAGCGGGTCCACGACATGATGCGCATTACTGTTGAGGACCTCATGCCCGAAGGGGGCGCTCCCAATGCCGACGCCGAATCCGCATGTATTGCGGCATGGTCGTTGGTTCATGGGCTGGCGTCACTTCTGATCGACCGCAACATCAATGTGCCCGCGAACAGGGCTACAGCACTGATCGACAGCGTTACCTCGCTGTTCGCAAAAGGATTGCCATAGCGGGACGCAGCCTGCCGTAACGAATGCGCCCAATGGTTCGATCATCAGCCAATACGCCGTGACCATTGATCGGCAAAGGAGCTCGAATCAGAGAACGCGAAGTTCAAACGATTGCTGGCCGAAGCGACGCACCGAACCGGCGCCAATATCTACTTGCCCAGGAAATCCAGCAAGGTCAGCGCCACCACCTTGGTCGCCTTGCGCAAGTCCTCCAGCGCCAGCTTCTCATCAGCTTTCTTCGCATTCGATTCCGGCACCGTGCGCGGCCCCGCGCCGTATAGCACCGCCGGAATCCCGTGCTCGCCATACAGGCGCGCATCCGCATACAGCGGCGTACCGTGCGCCGTGATCTCCTCGCCGATCACCAGCTTGCCATTCTTCTGCAGCGCCGCCACCAGCTTCTCGCCTTCAGGCAGCGGACGCAGTGCGTGCGACAGCAACAGCCGGCGGATCTCGACACGGATGCCCGGCTCGCCCCTGACAGCGCCCTCGATCAGCGCCCTCACCTGCGCTTCCACCGCAACCGGATCCTCTTCCGGAATCATGCGGCGGTCCATCTTCATGACTACCTTGCCCGGTACGACGTTGGTATTGGTGCCGCCGTCGATGCGCCCCACCAGCATGGTCGGCGAGTCGATGCCCGGCACTTTCGACTTGATCTTCTTCAGTTCCGGCAGCTGGCCGTAGATCGCGTTGAGTATCTTCGTGGCCGCCTGCAGCGCGTCATGCCCGGTCTCGGGCATCGCGCCGTGGCCGGACTTGCCGTGCACCGTGATCTCCAGCTGCAGGCAGGCGTTGTGCGCGGTGACGATGTTGTAGCTGAAGCCCGCCGCGATCACGTAATCCGGCCGGGTCAGCTTCTGTTCCAGCAGCCAGCCCGGTCCAAGCAACCCGCCGAATTCCTCGTCATAGGTGAAGTGCAGTTCGAGCGCGCCCTTGAGCGGCACGCCCAGCGCTTCGAGCGCACGCACCGCGAAGATGTAAGTGGCGAAGTCGCTCTTGGACACCGCCGCGCCGCGGCCGTAGATGAAACCGTCCTCGATCACGCCTTCGTACGGCGGCTTGGTCCAGCCCTCTCCCGGCGGCACCACGTCGCCATGCGCATTCAACGCAATCGTCGGACCACCTGCCTCATACGGACGGCGCACGATCAGGTTGGTGATGCTTTCCATGCCGTAGCCGCGTACCATCTGCGGCGGCACCACATGCTTCTCGGCGTTCCAGCCGAATTGCCCGACCATGCCGGCCACCGCTTCCGCATGCGGCGCGTTGTTCCCCGGCGGCGTATCTGTCGGCACGCGCAGCACGCCCTGCAGGAAAGCCACTTCCTCGTCGAAGTGCTGGTCGATCCAGGCTGTCAGTCGGTCTTGTGTCGTCGTCATGGCGATTCCTATTTGGCGCCGGCTTCGAACCACGCGCCTAGTTGCGCGCGTTCCGCATCGGTCATGTTGGTGAGGTTCCCGATCGGCATGACCTTCAGGCGTACCGTCTGTTCGTAGACTTTGGCTGCGTTCTGGCGCACCAGCGCCTCGTCATGCAACATCACGCCCATCGGCGCGGTGGCGAAGCCGGGCTGGGTCGGCTTGTCGGAGTGGCAGGACACGCAGCGCTGCGCGATGATCGCCTGCACGGCGGCGAACTGCGCGGCCGGGTCGGCGCCCTGGGCCGCCGCTGCAGGCGGCTTTGGCGCAATCGCGACGGCCAGCGCCAGCAGCAGCGCGACGCCCACCACCGGATACTTCCACTCCACGCGGCCCTTGTGGC
>NZ_QYUP01000134.1 GCF_003590855.1 Massilia cavernae | reverse complement strand
CGGGCAATGCCATCTTGAAAACTATCCGCGCGGCCCTATTTTGCCTGTAACGTAAAAAACCAGTGGGAGCCACACCATGCGTCAAGACAAACTCACGACCAAGCTTCAGGAAGCACTGGCGGACGCGCAGAGCCTGGCGGTCGGAAACGATAACCAATACATAGAACCGCTCCACCTGCTGATGGCCCTGCTGGGCCAGGACGACGCCGCCGCCCGTTCGCTGCTGCAGCGCGCCGGGGTCAACGTCGGCGGGCTGAGCGCCGCGCTCAAGGGCGTCATGGAACGCCTGCCGAAAGTGAGCGGCACCGGCGGCGAGACCCAGGTCAGCCGCGATCTCATTTCGCTGCTGAATCTTGCAGACAAGGAAGCGCAGAAGCGCGCCGACCAGTTCATCTCCAGCGAGATGGTGCTGCTGGCGCTGACCGAGGACAAGTCCGACGCCGGCCGCCTGGCTCGCGAGTCGGGCCTGGCGCGCAAGGCGCTGGAGACCGCGATCGACGCCGTGCGCGGCGGCGAAAGCGTGCAGTCGCAGGAAGCCGAAGGGCAGCGCGAAGCGCTCAAGAAGTATACGCTCGACCTGACCGAGCGCGCCCGCAGCGGCAAGCTCGACCCGGTGATCGGGCGCGACGACGAGATCCGGCGCACCATCCAGATCCTGCAGCGCCGCACCAAGAACAACCCGGTGCTGATCGGCGAACCTGGTGTCGGCAAGACCGCCATCGTCGAAGGGCTGGCGCAGCGCATCGTCAACGGCGAGGTGCCCGATTCGCTCAAGGGCAAGCGCGTGCTGTCGCTCGACATGGCTTCGCTGGTGGCGGGCGCCAAGTTCCGTGGCGAGTTCGAGGAACGCCTGAAGGCGGTGCTGAAGGAGCTGGCGCAGGACGAAGGCATGACCATCGTCTTCATCGACGAGATGCACACGATGGTCGGCGCCGGCAAGGCCGAGGGCGCGATGGACGCCGGGAACATGCTCAAGCCGGCGCTGGCGCGCGGCGAGCTGCACTGTGTCGGCGCGACCACGCTCGACGAGTACCGAAAATACGTCGAGAAGGATCCGGCGCTGGAGCGGCGCTTCCAGAAGGTGCTGGTCGACGAGCCGACGGTGGAGGCGACCATCGCCATCCTGCGCGGCCTTCAGGACAAGTACGAACTGCACCACAAGGTGGAAATCACCGACGCCGCCATCATCGCCGCGGCCGAACTGTCGCATCGCTACATCACCGACCGCTTCCTGCCCGACAAGGCGATCGACCTGGTCGACGAAGCCGCGTCCAAGATCAAGATCGAGATCGACTCCAAGCCTGAGGTGATGGACAAGCTCGAACGCCGCCTGATCCAGCTGAAGATCGAGCGCGAAGCCGTCAAGAAGGAAAAGGACGAAGCCTCGCGGCGGCGCCTGGAGCTGATCGAGGAAGAGATCGCGCGGCTCGAGCGCGAGTACAACGACTTCGAGGAAGTGCTCAAGGCCGAAAAGGCGATGGTGCAGGGGACCACCCACATCAAGGAAGAAATCGAGCAGGTGCGGCAGGAGATGGAAGAGGCCAAGCGCCGCAGCGACTATGCGCGCATGTCGGAGCTGCAGTACGGCCGGCTGCCCGAACTCGAAGCGCAGCTGAAACAGGCCGAGGCATCGGCCGGCAGCCAGCCCGAAACCGCAAGGCCGAAGCTGCTGCGCACCCAGGTCGGCGCCGAGGAAATTGCCGAAGTGGTGTCGCGCGCGACCGGCATCCCGGTGTCGCGCATGATGCAGGGCGAGCGCGACAAACTGCTGCACATCGAGGACGAGCTGCACAAGCGCGTGGTGGGCCAGGACGAGGCGATCCATGCGGTGGCCGATGCGATCCGCCGCTCGCGCGCCGGGCTGGCCGATCCGGGCAAACCGTATGGTTCGTTCATGTTCCTCGGGCCTACCGGCGTCGGCAAGACCGAGCTGTCAAAGGCGCTGGCGAACTTCCTGTTCAATACCGAGGAATCGATGATCCGCCTCGACATGAGCGAGTTCATGGAAAAGCATTCGGTGTCGCGCCTGATCGGCGCGCCGCCGGGCTATGTGGGCTACGACGAGGGCGGCTACCTGACCGAGGCGGTGCGGCGCAAGCCGTACAGCGTGATCCTGCTCGACGAGGTCGAAAAGGCGCACCACGACGTGTTCAACGTGCTGCTGCAGGTGCTGGACGACGGCCGCATGACGGACGGGCAGGGGCGCACGGTGGACTTCAAGAACACCGTCATCATCATGACCTCCAACCTCGGCTCGCACAAGATCCAGTCGATGGACAGCGACGACCCGGGCGTGGTGAAGCTGGCGGTGATGGCGGAGGTGCGCGCGCATTTCCGTCCGGAGTTCATCAACCGGATCGACGAGATCGTGGTGTTCCATGCGCTCGACGAGAAGAACATCGGCGCCATCGCGCGGATCCAGCTCAAGCACCTGGAACAGCGCCTGGCCGAATTGGAGATGAAGGTCGATATCTCGGACGAGGCGCTGATGAAGATCGCGGAGGCCGGCTTCGATCCAGTGTATGGCGCGCGGCCGCTCAAGCGCGCCATCCAGCACCAGATCGAGAATCCGCTGTCGAAGCTGATCC
This sequence comes from Massilia cavernae, assembly GCF_003590855.1. Taxonomy (GTDB): domain Bacteria; phylum Pseudomonadota; class Gammaproteobacteria; order Burkholderiales; family Burkholderiaceae_D; genus Telluria_A; species Telluria_A cavernae. The sequence goes on along the minus strand of NZ_QYUP01000134.1, from coordinate 1,832 downwards.
TGCAGGGCAGGTTCGGGCCGAAGGATACTATTCCGATCCGCGTCAGCCACGGCAACCTGGTGTTCGAGGAGCCCGCGATGGCCGACGCAGCGCCCGCAGCCTGATCGCTCCAGGCCGCACAAGAACCGCGCTTCAGATGATGGGGCGCGGTTCTTTTTTTGTCCGAAGCTTGCGCCGCACCGGTTCGTCCCAACGTGAGGTTGATGCTTAAACAAAAACTGAACTGGAAGCGGCCGCTGTTCTTCCTCTTGCTGCCGATCTTCTTTGTGATGGTGTTCCTGGGCTTCCCGCTGCCGGTTGCGCCGCCCCCTGCCACCAAGGCCAGGCAGGAGGAAAGCGTTCCGGTGAAGGCCAGGAAGAAGCGTACAAGCCTGCTTCGCCGTGGCGACGAATGAGCTTCAGGCTTGTGCGACGCGCTCGATGAAAGCGCGTATCTTCGCCGGAAAAGTCTGGAAGGCGGCGTAGCTGTCGGCGATATGCAGTTCGGAGGCGGGAAGGACGCGGTGCAGTTCCTGCGCCGACGACACCGGATGGAGGGGGTCGCCGCTCCATCCGAGGATCAGGGTTGGAATGTGGGCCAGCGCGCCGAAGGCACCGCGCGGCGGGAGGTCGGATTCGCTGGCGGCCTTGTACAGGGCCGGGACCGTTCCGGGCGCCAGCGCATTCACGCCGATGGACAGGCCCTCGGACTGGCCGGGCGCGGCGTCCACCAGCCATTGGGGCAGGGTGCGGGCCATGTCGCGGCCCATCAGGCGGTCAAGCGCGCGGTCGCCTGGCGAGCGTCCATGCCCGGCGATGCGCTGGTACAGCGCCCTCTGTGCGGCGCGGGTTTCCCAGACCATGGGCGGCATCGCGAGCATCAGTCCTTTGATGCGGTCCGGCGCCTGGATGGCGGCATGGATCGCGGTCGCGCAGCCCATCGACATGCCGCCGGCGATAAAGTCGTGGGCGTCCGCCGCATCGGCGACGGCCAGCATGTCGGCGCCGAGCGCGCGCCACGTCAGGTCGGCGGACAGCGGGGACATCTGGCTGTGCCCGTGACAGCGCGCGTCGTACCTGATCAGGCGGCACACGCCGCCAATGTCCTTCCATCCGAACCAATCCAGTTCGTTTTCGGTCTGGATGCTCGACATCAGGCCATGCGCCCAGACGAAGGGAATGCCGTCGCCGATGCTTTGAACACTCAATCCTGTACAACTGCTTAGCACCACGATGCCCTTACCGTATTTATCCAAGACGACATGGTACCAAGTGCGATCAAGCGTGTGGCGTGCTTTGATATGCAGTTTACGCTAAGGTCGGTACTGCGACTTATCGGTACGAAGCTGTCGGAAGCCAAGTTCAGGCCAGGATTGGGGTAGTATGCTTTTCGGATGAAGGTATCCGAACTGATTAGAGTGCTTCAAAAGAACGGATGGGTGCTGACTGTGACGCGCGGCAGCCATCGACAGTTCAAACATCCAGCGATACCGGGACGGGTAACCGTTCCAGGAAAACCAAGTGATGAACTTGCGCCCGGCACACTTAATAGTGTATTTAAGCAAGCTCGTTTAAAGAAGTGAGGATAATGTGCGTTACGCTATTGTGATCGAACAGGCTCAAGGGAATTTTTCAGCATATGTTCCGGATCTTCCAGGCTGTATCGCTACAGGCGCGACAGTGGCTGAAGCCGAGGCGGAGATTCGGCAAGCAATCGCATTGCATATCGAAGGTATGCGCGAAGATGGTCTTCCAATCCCTTCTCCAGTGAGCAAGGTTGAGTATGTGGAGATTGCAGCCTGACTCTTGAATTGCCCGCTGACTGACCGGAAAATAGGGTGGCCGGAACGGTT
>NZ_QYUP01000133.1 GCF_003590855.1 Massilia cavernae | reverse complement strand
TTGAATAATCGGGTCGGCACTCGCGATATTGCCCGGCGCATTATGGCGCCCTTCCCTGCCATATTAAACACGGCATTAACTCCGATTATCTTCCTTCGCTGGGTCCTTTGATATTTCTTAAAGTGCTGCTATAATTTCGACTTCGGCGGCTGTAGCTCAGTTGGATAGAGTACTTGGCTACGAACCAAGGGGTCGTGGGTTCAATTCCTGCCAGCCGCACCAAAATTCGTGTTTGAAATTAAGGACTTAAGTGGCTAACGCTACTTAAGTCCTTTTTTCATAGTGAGTAACTTTTGCGTGACTCGCTTCTGCCGCCAGGATCCCCGGAGGCATCGCGAGATAAAATCACCACGTTGAACAGCTTAATTTGACCTGACAGCCGCAGGCTTCAAACCGGGTAAAGTCAGATCAGGTCGCGATCACTACACATAAACATCGACAAATCGTCTACACGCCGCGCGCCACGGTCCAGGTATTCCTTCACCTCGTCGCTGGTCGGCGGGCTGCAGCCTTCCTCCATGACGTTCAGGCTCGCCGTGGCAATCGCAAATTCGAGCGCGTGTTCGAGCGTGGCCTGGTCCAGGTTGGCCAGGCCATCGAGCGTCAGCTTGCCGGCCCTGTGCAGGCTGGCGACCAGCCCCGCAAGAAAGCAGTCGCCGGCGCCGACCGTATCGACGACGTCGACGCCGGCCGGAATCCCCAGTTGCACGCTGGCCTGGCGCGAGATCAGCACCCCGCCCTGCTCGCCCAGGGTCAGCGCGACCAGCTTGACGGCGGGCGCGTCGAACAGCGCGCGCGCGGCGTCGACCGGGGCGAGATCCCCAAATCCGAGGTGCACCAGGTCCTCTTCGCTGACCTTGATGATATTCGCCAGCGCCAAGGCAGTGCGCACCCCGGCCGCGTATGCCGGCAGGTCGGGGCACACCATCGGGCGCATGTTGGCGTCGACCGACACCAGCGCGCCGGCCCCGGCTGCGGCCTCGATGACCTGCAGCGTCGCCGCGATATCGTCCGGCACCAGCGCCAGGCCGCCAGTATGAAACAGCGCAAGGCCGGGCGGCAGCGCGGCGCAGGCCTGGGCGGGCGAGATGTCGCGGTCCGCCACCGCAGCGCGATGAAAGGAATAGGTCGGCATCTTCTGCGCGTCGAGCGTGACGACGGCCAGCGAGGTGGGCTTGGCGCTGCGCGCCGTACTCGCCAGGTGCACGCCCGCATCGGCCAGGTAATCGGCGAAGCGCTGGCCGAAGCTGTCCTGCGACAGCGGATTGAGGTAGGTCACCGCCATGCCTTGGCGCGCCACCGCCAGCGTGAAATTGCACACCGAGCCGCCCAGCACCGCCGCGAAGCGGCCATTGTGCTGTTCAATCAGGTCGACCAGTGCTTCGCCAAATGTCACAACCATCAAATCTCCAATCGGGAATGCTATAAGTTTTTGAGGAACAGGTCGCGGTCGGGACCGAAGTTGGCGTACAGCGGCAGCAGCGCCGCGCCGATCCCGCGCGCGTCGGAACCGATGGTGCCGGCCAGCGCGATTGGGCGGAGAACGCCTTCCCAGTTGTAGTAGTCGAGCGACTTTTCGACCGCGGCCAGCAGTTTTTCCAGCAACAGGCGGTCGATCGAGCCATCGATGATCACGCCTTCCAGGTCGAGCAGGCAGGTGGCGCTGACAATCGCCAGCGCGATCGCGCGCGCCGCATCGTCGAGCCATGCGCTGGTATGCGTCAGCCACGGTTCCTGCAGCGCGCGGCCGTCGTTGGCGGCGCCCTCGTCGAGCCCCGAGGCGGTAAATAGCTGCTCGAGGTTGAACAGCGAGGCAGCGCTCAACAGCTGCTCGGGCGCCGCCCTGGCCTCGCGGCGCGCCAGGCCAAGCGGGATCGACCCCACCGCGCCGGCATTACCGTGCAGGCCGCCGTGCAGGTGGCTGTCGAGGACCAGGCCACCGCCGACGAAGGTGTCGACGAACACGTACAGGTAGCTCTGAATGCTGCGGCCGCGGCCGGCGACCAGTTCGGCCACGCACGCGGCCGCGGTATCCTTGGAGAATTCGACCGGCAAGGCGGTCATCGCCTGCACCCGCGCCCGGATGTCGATGTTGTCCCACTGGTTGGCCTGCTGCGGCGCGATGCCGAGCAGCCTTTGCCAGCCGCCCAGCGCCAGCGGCGCGGCAATACCGATGCCGCTGAGGCGCGCGACCCACTGTGGATCGAGGCGCGCGCACATTGCCTTGAGCTGCTGTTCGATCACGCCGAACAGCGTATCGGACTCGGGAAACGCGTACGACACCGACGCGCGGTCGCGCACCTTGCCGACGAAATCGACCAGCAGCAGGTCGAGGCTGCGGCGGCCGATCTTGATGCCGATAAAAAATGCGCCATCGGGATTGAGCACGATCGGCACCGACGGCTGGCCGACCTTGCCGCGCTGCGGCGCCAGCTTGAGCACCAAGCCGCCTTCGAGCAGGCGGTTGATGATCAGCGAAACGGTCTGCGTACTCAGCTTCGTCAAGCGCGCCAGGTCGGCTTTCGCCATGCTGCCGTTCAGGCGCACTGCCTGCAGCACGATGCGCTCGTTAAACTGGCTCATGCCAACCTGGTTCGAGCCGCGCGGGCGCAGCCATTCGATGGCTTCTTCGTCCTCGTCGGCAAGGGATGGGTCGATTGGATCGTCTAGCATGGTAAGTAAATCATCCGATTTTATTTAAGCGTGGGGGCCACGATCTTACTACGGCCACGCCGTCAAAGGTCCGGGACATCGGCGATGACGCCCTTCTTGAAAATAAAATTCGCATACGGCTGCATTTCGCCGGTTTGCACGATGGCGTACGCCTGTTTCACGCGCTCGTAAAAGGCAAACCGTTCGACGGCCTCGCCCATACCCGGCGCGCACAATGCCAGCACCTGGCGCTGCAGCGGCGAGACGTAGCCGTCCGGCGTGTCGCCCACTTTCATGAAGGCGACCGGCTGCTCCGCGGCGGTGCCGAACGGGAACACCGACAGCACCGCGGCGCAGGCGCGCTGCAAGCCGGTGCCGGCCAGCCGCACCAGTGGCTTGCCGCGGCCCAGCGTGGTGGCGGTGAAATTGGCGTCGACCACCGCAATGGCGTCGCCATGGCCCATCTCGGCCAACACTTTCAGCAACTCCGGCGTCAGCAGCGGATCGATTCCCTTAAGCATGCGCTTCTGCCGGCAGGTCTTCCGGGTTCTTGGCGCCCGTCATCACCGCCACCGTGTCCGACATGCTGATGTGTTTCGGGTCGACCACCGCCACCCGCTTGCCGAGCCGCTGGATGTGGATGCGGTCGGCGATCTCGAACACGTGCGGCATGTTGTGACTGATCAGGATCACCGGCAGGCCGCGGTCGCGCACCCGGCGGATCAGCTCCAGCACCATGTTGCCTTCCTTGACACCAAGCGCCGCGGTCGGCTCGTCGAGGATCACGACGTGCTTGGCGAATGCCGTACTGCGCGCCACCGCCACGCCCTGGCGCTGGCCGCCGGACAGGGTGCCGACCGCCTGCTTCATCGAGCGGATGCCGATCTTCAGGTCCTGCATGTGGCGCACAGCTTCCGACAGCATCTTCTTCTTGTCGATGACGCGCAGCCAGGTGCCGAGCACGCCGGGCCGCAGGATTTCGCGGCCGAGGAACAGGTTCTCGGCGATCGTCATGGCCGGCGCTACCGCCAGGTCCTGGTAGACCGTCTCGATGCCGTGCTTGCGCGCATCGATGGGCGACTTGAAGTGGACCGGCTGGCCGTCCAGCAGCATCTCGCCGGAGTCGGGAATCAAGGCGCCGGACAGCGCCTTGATCAGGGAAGACTTGCCGGCGCCGTTGTCGCCGATCACGGCCAGGATTTCGCCTGAGCGCAAATCGAAATCGGTGCCGTCGAGTGCGGTAACGCCGCCGTAGCGTTTCACCAGGCCACGCGCCTGGAAAACAAGGCCTGAATGTTGCGTAGTCATCTTCTTAGCCTTTCTTGTGGGTCAGTTGATCGGTTGCGACGGCCAGGATGACCAGGATGCCGGTCACCAGGATTTGATAGACGGAGGACACGCCCATCAGGGTCAAGCCATTGCGGAACACGCCGACGATCAATACGCCGATCAGGGTGCCGAGGATGTGGCCGCGCCCGCCGAACAGGCTGGTGCCACCGAGGACCACCGCGGTGATGCTGTCGAGGTTGTCGGTCTGGCCGCCCTGGGGATCGCCGACGCCCATGCGGGACACGGACAGCAAGGAGGCGATGCCGTAGAACAATCCTGCCATCATGTAGACGCCGACCAGCACCTTGTTGGTGGCGATGCCGGTCAGCCGCGCCGCTTCGGGATTGTTGCCGACGGCGTAGATGTGACGGCCCGGCGCCGTGTCGCGCAGGAACAGCCATGTCAGCACGTACAGCCCGAGCATCAGCACAGTGCCGTAGGTAATGTTGGTCTGCCCGAGCTGGAACGTGTTGCCGAGGAAGGTCATGGCATCCGGCACGCCGGTGACGGTCTGCGCGTTCGAATACAGCTGGGTGACGGCGAAGGCGATGTTCAAGGTGCCGAGCGTGACGATGAACGGCGGCAGCTTGACCATGGTGACGAGGGCGCCGTTGATGTAGCCGATCAGCACGCAGGCAGCCATGCCGCACAGCACGGCCAGGTAAGGGTTCATGCCCATGTCGACGCAGAGCTTGGTCATGACCACCGAACCGAGCGCCATCGCCATTCCGCACGACAGGTCGATGCCGGCGGTAAGGATGATCAGGGTCTGGCCGATCGCGATCACGCCGACCACCATCACCTGCTGCAGGATCAGCGAAAAATTCTGCCCGGTCAGGAAGCGGTCGGACTGGGTGGCGAAAAAGATGCTCGCGGCCAGCAAGGCGAATAGCGGGCCAAGCGTCGAGATCGACGGCAGGTACTGCTTAAGGTTGACGCTCTTCTTATCCTGGCCGGAGGCGGCCGGGGCACGCGCCGAATTGGGCGACACGTAGTCGTTGACATTCGTTTTCATTTTGGTTTTTCCTTATGCGATTGCGCAAGAGTGACGGCTTATTTGCCCCAGCAGGCACCCAGCCCAAAGGCGGTGTCCTTGCTGGCGACGCCGGTCACCGGCTTGTCGGTGATGAGCGACACGCCGGTATCGACATAGCCGCTGACCTTCTTGCCGGTCTTGGCGTATTGCACCCCGGCGTCGACCGCCAGGCTGGCCATCTTCAGCGGGTACTGCTGCGCAGTCGCCGCGATCACGCCGGCCTTGACGTTGCGCACGCCGGTGCAGCCGCCGTCGATCGATACGATCATCACGCTCTTTTCCTTGCCGGCCGCTTTCAGGGCCTTGTAGGCGCCGGCTGCAGCTGGCTCATTGATGGTGTAGACCAGGTTGATGTCGGGATTTTTTTGCAGGCAGTTTTCCATCACATTCTGGCCCCTGCCCTGGTCGCCATAGGTGTCGGCCATGCAGACGACGTCGGCGGACCTGCCCAGGTTGGCGGTGTTGGCGTTGATGCCGGGCGCGCCGAGGCCAGCGAGGAAGCCGTTGTGGCGGGCGATGCCGACCGGATGGCCGGGCAACAGGTCGAGCATGGCGATCCTGAGCGGTTTGCCGGCCAGCGTGGCCTTGGCGTATTGGCCGATCAGGGTGCCTGCCTTGTAGTTATCGGTCGCGAACAGCGCATCGGTGGCATCTTGCGGCGCCGCCGGACTGTCGAGCGCGATCACCATCACGCCCTGGCTGCGTGCTTTCTTGATCGCCGGGACGATGGCTTTCGAGTCGCTGGGGGTGATCAGGATGGCCTTGGCGCCGGCCGACACCATGTTCTCGAGCGCGGTGATCTGGCCGGCGTTGTCGCCGTCAGACTTGCCGGACGCCGTCAGCAGCTTGGCGCCCTGCGCCTTGGCCGAATGCTGTGCGCCTTCCTTCATCTTGACGAAGAAGGGATTGGTTTCGGTCTTGGTGATCAGGCCGACAATGGGTTCGTCGGCGGCGGCTGCGATCGCGGCGGTGGACGCCAGCAGGCCCAATGCGAGGCATTGTTTGAAATTCATGTGAAGTCTCCTAAATATTATGAGTCGGCTGCTGGTCAACCGTGGTTGCCGCTGCTCTGATATCAAATATAGGCCGCATAGATAGATAAATCAAGTAGTTTTATTTATTAATGCGACGTTTGTTCACGCCCTGGCCTACCAGTTTTAGAACCAGGCTTCGAGCTGCAAGCCAACCGAGGTGCCGTTGGTATTGCGGCCGAAAACACCGGTGCTCGACAGCGTGCTGCCGGCCGTGGCTGCCTGCTGTGCGGCGGTGTTCCACTTTGCGTAAGTGACGAAGGCACGCAGTTCGGGGCGGGTCCAGAATCCGCGGCCCACGGTCAGCGTCGGCGCGAAGGTGATCTTGGTCAGCTGCTGGGTCGCCCCGCCCGCCGCAGGGCGAATCCGGTCATGGCCGAGGTCGAGCTGCAGCTTGAAGTTTTCGGTCACCGAATAAACCGGGCGCGCGCCGATCGTCGCCCAGGTCCGGGTGCCGGCACTGCCCTTGTCGCGCTGCACCAGGCCAATCAGCGAGCCGACCAGGTCGGGGGTTGCCTGCCAGATCAGCTGGTCGAATACGCGGGTGCGCGTGACGTCCGAACCCAGCGTGATGTCGGCGGCGCCGCCAATCATGATGCCGGGGCCGACGCCATACTGCACGCCGAATTTGTTGTCGCCGCCGAGCACCTTGTCCTGCAAATGGACGGCCGAGACCGACCAGCCGCCGTGTGCGCCGGGGTTCGCCGTATCCTCGCTGATCAGCGTCAGGTCCAGTTGCAGCGTGCCGTTCCGGTTCACCTTGACGCCTTCGTAGGTGAAATTTTGGCGGGTGGCGGAAGTCTGCCGGGCATTCGCAATCAATTTATCGTCGCGGAACAACGCATAACTGAACTTGCCAGGTCCGAGCGGGAACCCGTTGATGCCCGCGCCCACGCCATCGCTCTGGAGCCACTTGTAGTCGATCGTGTGGATGTCGAGGCGATGGTAGTAGCGTTTGCCCATCCACGCCGTGCCGCCACGCAGGAAATCGAGATTCTTGGCTTCGATAAAGGCCTGGCTCACATACTTGTGGGCGGTGCCGAAATCGTAGCCGTCCGCCGAGATGTTGCCCATGAAATTGGCGACGAAGCTGGCGCCGTTGGCCGACTTGGCCACTTCCTTGGTGTACAGGAATTCGCCGTAAGAATCGCATTCATTTCCCAGGCGGTGTTTGGCGACGCCTTCCAAGCCGAAGCACGCCTGCTCGCCGCCGCCGGAGTTGTGGCCAACGCCGGTGCGGAAATATCCGTGAAACTCCCCTTCGGCATCGCTGGCGCGCGCGGACCCGCCGGTGACGATCAATGCCATGGCCGCAGGCAATACTCTCAAAAAACGATTGCTCATTTTGTGTCTCCTACTATCTAGTTATAGTTTTGTGGTGGTACCGGTAGCGCGCCGCGTGCCGACAAGGTGGGCGCGCTCATTCTGTCGACCATCAGCTGAGCCGCCTTGTGAACGATTAGGCGGACGCAGGCTGCTTGTACTTACACCTGGAACCGAACACAGTATGCGTTTCTCGAATTGATAAAGCAATTTGTTTTATTAATTATTTTGAGCAGCATTGTGCTTCTGTAATGAAGGGCTCGGCTAGCATGAGGACGGTGATCGAGAACCAGGGAGGAAGGACATGTGGGCGCGGTTGGGCGACTCGCGTTTTCACGGTATTTATTGCATTCAAACAATACGCCTTGGCGAATTGGCGAACCCCTGCTATATTTCGTCTTTCGCGGCTGTAGCTCAGCTGGATAGAGTACTTGGCTACGAACCAAGGGGTCGTGGGTTCAATTCCTGCCAGCCGCACCAAGAATCAGGAAAAAAGGCCTGGAGAGCAATCTCCAGGCCTTTTTTCTTTTCCGCACATGAGGGCGCGGCTGTCGCTATCCCCGCACTTTCTTGATCAGGGTCCGGTTGCTGAGAATCTCCTCGATCTGCTCGAACCGCACCGGCTTGACCATGTGATGGTCGAACCCCGCCTCGAACGCCAGCTGCCTGTCCTTCTCCTGTCCCCAGCCGGTCACCGCCACCAGCAAGGTGATCGATCCGCAAGGCAGCTTGCGGATGCCGCGCGCCAGGTCGTAGCCCGACATCTTGGGCAGGCCGATATCCAGGAAGGCATAATCCGGACAGAACCGTGCCGCCGCGGTCAGCGCATCGGGCCCGTTATGGGTGATCACCACACTGTGCCCCATAGCCGACAGCAGCGCGCCGATGCTATTGACGAAGTCGACGTTGTCGTCGGCCAGCAGGATGCGGTAGCTCTCGGAGGTAATGAAAGTCGCCGGCGTGTTCTTGGCCGGCATCTCCGGCTCGACCACGATCGGCAAGCGTACGATAAATTCGCTGCCGCGCCCCACCCCGCCGCTGCGGGCTTCGATGGTGCCGCCGTGCAGCTCGACCAGCTTGCGCGCCAGCGACAGGCCGACGCCCAGGCCGGCATTGGTGCGCTCCAGCGTCGAATCGACCTGGACGAACATCTCGAACACATGGTCCAGCATTTCCGGCGCGATACCGATGCCGTTGTCGGCCACGCTCACCACCAGGGTCTGGTCCTCGACCCGCGCGGTCAGGCTGACCCGCCCGCCGCGGTTGGTGTACTTGGCCGCATTGTTGAGCAGGTTGGACAGGATCTGCGCCAGCCGGGTGGCGTCGCCGTTCAGGAACACAGGGCGGTCCGGCAGGTCGATCACCAGTTCGTGCCCGTGCAACTCGATGTAGGAACGCACCACCTCCAGCGCGTCGTTGACGACCGCCTTCAGCTCGACCCGCCCCATCTTGATGGCGAACTTGCCGGTATTGATGCGCGTGACGTCGAGCAGGTCGTCGACCAGCCTCACCATCTGGCGCAGCTGGCGTTCCATGATGTCGGTGGCGCGCTGGGTGGCCTGGGCATCGCCGCTGCGGATGCGCAGGATATCGAGGCCGGTGCGGATCGGCGCAAGCGGATTGCGCAGCTCGTGCGCCAGCGTCGCCAGGAACTCGTCCTTGCGGCGGTCGGCCAGCAGCAGCGCCTGCTCGGCGCGGTGGCGCACCTGCATCTCGTGTTCCAGCGTCAGGTTAGCTTCCTGCAGCGCGTGCGAACGGCGGCCGATCTCGGCCAGCATGTCGTTGAAGGCTGCCACCAGCACGCCGATCTCGCCGCCCTGGTGCCCCGGCACCCGCACGCTGAAGTCGCGCCGCTGCACCACCTCGCGCGCGACGTCGGTCACTGCCTGCAGCGGCGTCGTGATGCCTTTCTGCAGGCGCGAAGCCACCAGCGCCGCGATCACCATCGACGCCATCAGCACGCCGCCCAGGATGACGGCGTAATCGAGCATGCGCTCGCCCAGCGCGAAGCGGGCGCGCAGGTAGACCGTGCCGAGCAGCTCGCCGTTCTGCAGGATGCTGTGCCAGACCTCGAGCTGGTCGCCTTCGATGATGTAGCCCGGCTGGCCCGGCCTGGCCGGGTACTCCGGCGTGCGCGAGCTGTGGGTGTAGCCGGCAAAGCGCGCGCCGCCGGCCGTATAGATGGCGCCGGACAGGATCTGCGGGCGCACCTTCAGCACCGCCAGGTTCTGGCGCGCGGTCTGGCTATCGTTGAATGCCAGCGCCGGCGCCGTGACGCTGGCGATGATCTCGGCCTGGGTCCGCAGGTCGTCGACCCAGTACTGTTTGAACGTCCGCATATCGTACAGCAGCATGCCGATCGAGGCCGACAGCAGCGCGACGAAGGTGGTCGACACGGCCATGATGATGAGCTTGCTGCGGACGGAGCCGGTATCGCTCGCAGCTGGGGCAAGAATCGGGATGCTGGTCGTTTGTGTTTTACCCATGCTTGCTATCGTAGAACATTTCCCCGACCGCACAAAGCGGCGCACGCCCGCACGGACCCGATCCGGGCCAATTTCTGAAATGTGTGGCGCTAAACTCAGCGCAGGCCGAACTCCGCGGCGGCCTTGGCCGCCCACAGCGCCTCGTTATAGCTCGCATAGGGCTGGTCATAACTGTCGGCCTCGCCCTTTTCGCCGATGAAACTGGTCCACCAGCCGTCGGGCCGGTGCTCGATGGCGATGTCGCCCGGCTTGCAATGAGTGAGGATCGCCTCGCCCTCCTCGAGGAAGACGATGTTCACGCTGCGGTGGCGTACCGTACTGGGCATGCGGTTCTCCTGTTACCGATACGCTCACTATACCGTTTTCTGATAACTGGTATCACAAACAAAAATTGGATTTAACTATTTCCGTCTGGCATTATTACACCTGTCTCCTCTATTTCTCCTCCAAGGAATAGATTCAGCCCGCTCCTGCAGCGGGCTTTTTTTTTGCCTTTTGGGTGCTAATGAACAGTTGGTCCAAGACTAAATTGGCCGATAGCTACTGCCCAGGGCGCCCTTCGTCAATCCAGGCCTGGGTTTCCTTCATCAGAATTGCTCCGAGAAACCCTGCCCTTCCGGGCAGCGAGTGAAATGAGCCAGCCGCGTAGCGCCCGCAGCCGTCCAAGTGAAAGAATGTTTTGAACTTTGTTGTTGAGGCATGGTCAAACTCCTCAAGTGCATCAGTATGCGATTACGCGCTGGGGCATGAGTCACCTGTA
>NZ_QYUP01000132.1 GCF_003590855.1 Massilia cavernae | reverse complement strand
GAAGGCCTGGGCAAGGCCCTCGATGCGATGCACGCCAAATATCCGCGGCAACCGATCGGTGTCAGCGAGTACGGCGCCGGCGCCGCGCTGACCCACCAGACCGACAATCCGCTCGGTGGCCTGGTTGCCAGCTTCGACACCAGCGGCAAGACACGGACGCTGTACCAGCCGGAAGGCTATGCCAATTACGCCCATGAGCAGAACTACGCGGTGATGGCGGCCCGCCCGTATGTGTGGGGCACCTACATCTGGAACATGTTCGATTTCGGTTCCGGCATTCGGCATGAGGGCGATATCGGGGGCACCAACACCAAGGGGCTGGTGAGCTTCGACCGCAAGACGCGCAAGGACCCGTTCTTCTTCTACAAGGCCAACTGGAGCCGCGAACCGGTCACCTACATCACCGGCCGGCGCTATACCGAGCGTGCTTATCCTGTCGCCGATATCACGGTCTACAGCAACGCCGATTCGGTCAGGCTCTCGGTCAATGGCCAGCAGGTCGGCAGCATGACAGCCGGCCAGTGCGTGCTCAAGACCTGCGTGTTTCCGAACGTTGCCCTGAAGGAGGGCGCCAACAGGATCGTGGCCGAAGGCGCGCATGCCGGAACGAATAGCAGCGACAGCGTCAGCTGGAACCTGAGCGCGGACAATGCGGCCAACGTCTACATCGCGGCAGGCCAGGTGGCGACCGGCTTCATCTCGTCAGCCGGGCATCGCTATGGTTCGGATAATTTCTTCAGCGGCGGCCTGGGTTATCCGCTGACCGAGGACGGGCTGGGCAGCCTGACCGGCAAGGCCATGTTCAAGACCGCGGTGGCGAACGTGTCCGATGCGGCCGACAAGATGCAGTGGGCCACGGTCCGCCTGGGCGCCTTCGGCTATGACATTCCAGTCGCAAACGGCAGCTACCAGGTCACGCTCGGCTTCCTCGAGCCGTCTACCAAGGCCGCTGTCGGCAGCCGGGTGTTCAACGTCGACGCCAACGGTGTGAACCAGATCGCCAACCTGGATATCATGCAGGCGGCCGGTGCGCACAGTACGGCGGTCACGCGCAGCTTCAAGGTCGCGGTGACCGACGGCCGGCTGAAGCTGGACTTCAAACCGTCGGTCGGCGAGGCGGTGGTCTCGAACCTTACAGTCGTCAGGCAGTAAGGCGGCCTTTTCAACGTCGCTCCCGCCTGGCAGGAGCGACGTGCTGGCGGCGCTTCAGGATTGGCTACGTCTGCCCTGTCTGACCCTCTGCCACAAATGCCGGGAGTGGAATAGTGTCGCTGACGTCGGAAGGCGAGCGATGCCGCAATTCGCCTGTTAGAATAACGCCAATGAATCGATCGCTTTTTTCGGCCCCGGCGCCAGCTGGTAACGGCATGTCACCTGCGCTCGCCATTTCCCCCAGCGGTCGTTTTCATCTGGATCTGCTATCGACTGTGCATGCTGCCGTTGCGCCAGCAGTACTGACGCGCATCCGGCATGCCTTCGAACGCAATGCCTTGGGCGGGCTGCTGCACCTGGGCGCCAGCGAACTGGCCATTGCCTTGCCGCCGTCGCTCGCTTTCGGACGCGAGCTGGCGCACCTGTTCATGACGCGCCTGTGCGCGGTGCCGGACCTGGCCCGCCAATGGGAAAGCCTGGCCCTGCCCGCGCCGCAAGCCGAACTGGCGCAATTGCTGGCCGGACTGCCGCCGATGGTCGGCGCGGAATACCTGGACATGGCGCGCCTGGAAACGCTGTGGGCTGATCTGTTGCTCGAAGCTCGTGCCCAAATCGCACAGGACGATGGCGACGTGCAGGCATGGCTGGCGCACAAGCACCCAAGCTGGAATCTGCTGGGGCGCGTCTGCTTTCATCTGGCCGAGAACAAGGCCAATCCCGAAGCGCCATTCGCTTTTTTGGCCACCTACGGCGCCACGGTGTCGCAGCAGGCCAAGGTGCAGCATGTGCCGCTCGGGCGCGCGCTGCAGGAATACGCGGGCAGCGAGAATCGCGACGCCTTGTTGCGCCTGTTGATGCAGGTGCATAAGGCGTCCGAGAAGTGTCCATGGCTCGCTGCACTGGTGGCGTCGGGCGCGATTTTTCACGCGCGCGCCTGGTCGCCCCAGGATGCCCATCAGTTCCTGCAGAATATCCCCCTGTTTGAAGCCAGCGGCATCGTGGTGCGCATCCCCGACTGGTGGAAGCCGGGCCAGCCTTCGCGCCCGCAAGTGCAGGTCAATATCGGCCAGCGCGCGGCGGGTTTGGGGCTGGACGCGCTGCTCGATTTCGATATCGCCTTTTCGCTCGGCGACGAGGTGCTGACCGAAGCGGAGTGGGCCGAACTGATGGCGGCCGGCTCCGGCCTGGTGCGCCTCAAGGGGCGCTGGGTCGAAGTCGACCAGGCGCAGCTCGATACCGTGCTGGCGCATTGGAACATGGTGCAGCGCCGCGCCGGCGAGGGCATCTCTTTCCTCGAGGGGATGCGCCTGCTCGCTGGCGTCAGCGTCGACGCCAAAGGCGCGCCGGCATTGGCCGCGGCAAGCAGCGACTGGTCCCGGGTGGTGGCGGGCGACTGGCTCAAGGCCGTGCTCCATGACTTGCGCAATCCCGCGCATGGCGACGATGCGGTGCTGCCGGGGCCGGAACTGAAGGCGCAACTGCGCCCTTACCAGCAAGATGGCGTGCGCTGGCTGCATTTGCTCAATTGTCTCGGTTTGGGCGGTTGCCTGGCCGACGACATGGGGCTGGGCAAGACGGTACAGGTACTCGCCTTGCTGTTGATAGCCAAGCGCGGCGCCGATCCAGGGCCGCATTTGTTGGTATTGCCGGCATCCCTGATCGGTAACTGGCAAGCCGAAATGGCGCGTTTCGCGCCCGGCCTGAGCATGCTGGTGGCGCATCCGTCAGCCATGCCGACCAGGCGCCTGGCGGCGTTGCCTGCCGCACACTTCGGCCAGGTCGACGTGGTGCTCACCACCTACGGCACCCTGATGCGCGTGCCGGCGCTGCGCGAGACGCACTGGTCCATCGTGGTGCTCGATGAAGCACAGGCGATCAAGAATCCGGGCGCGCAGCAAACCCGCTCGGTCAAGAGTCTGCATAGCCGGGTGCGCTTCGCGCTCACCGGAACGCCAGTCGAAAACAGCCTGGGCGACCTGTGGTCGCTGTTCGATTTTATTTGCCCGGGTTTGCTCGGCAGCGCCAAGGCGTTCGCCGGCTTCGTCAAACGCCTGGAGCAGGGCGACGGCGCCGCTTATGCGCCCTTGCGCAAGCTGGTCCAACCGTATATTTTGCGGCGCCTTAAAAGCGACAAACGCATCATCGGGGACCTGCCGGACAAGACCGAGATCAAGGCCTACTGTGCGTTGTCGCGCTTGCAGGTCAGCCTGTACCAGGCGGCGGTACAAGCTTTGCAGCAACAGCTGGCCAGCCTGGATGGCATTGCCCGGCGCGGCGCCGTGCTGGCCTTCCTGATGCGGTTCAAGCAAATCTGCAACCATCCGGCGCAGTGGTCGGGCGATGGCCAGTATGCGCCCGAGGATAGCGGCAAATTCGCGCGCCTGCGCGAGCTTGCCGAGGAAATCGCGGCGCGCCAGGAAAAGGTGCTGGTGTTTACCCAGTTTCAGGAAATGACAGCGCCGCTGCACGATTTCTTGCAAACGGTATTCAAGCGCCCCGGCCTGGTGTTGCACGGCGGGACAGCGATCCGGGCGCGCAAGGGATTGGTCGAGCAGTTTCAGGACGAATCCGGGCCGCCGTTCTTTGTGCTGTCGATCAAGGCCGGCGGAACCGGCCTGAACCTGACGGCGGCGGCGCATGTGATCCATTTTGACCGTTGGTGGAACCCGGCCGTTGAAAATCAGGCCAGCGACCGAGCATACCGGATCGGTCAAAAGAAGAACGTGCTGGTACACAAATTCATTTGCCGCGGCACCGTCGAGGAAAAAATCGACGCCCTGATTGAAGCGAAACAAAACCTGTCGAATGACATGCTGGAAGGCGGCGCCGAGGCCAGCCTGACCGAAATGAGCAATGATGAACTTATTCGGATGGTATCGCTCGATATCAATAGCGCATCCATCGAATAATTCCGCGGAGAGTGGCATGGGTAGAAATGATGATGGCCGCTGGGCCCCTTACGTATCGGTCGCGCAAAGGCGCGCCGAGGCGGCGAAGGCGGTCAAGGCCTTGAAAAAGAAGGGGCGCGACTGCCTGCCCGTGGTCGTCGACGCGCGCACCATCGCGCACACCTTTTGGGGCAAGAAATGGTGCGACAACCTGGAGCAGTACAGCGATTACGAGAACCGTCTTCCGCGCGGACGCACCTACGTGCGCAACGGCTCGGTCGTCGATCTGCAGATTGGCCCGGAAAGCATCACCGCCCTGGTGGCGGGCTCGCGCGTTTATCAGGTGAGCGTCACCGTGCGCCCGCTGGAGCCAGCCCTGTGGCAAACGATACTGGCGCGTTGCGCCGGTCAGGTTGGGTCGCTGGTCGATCTGCTGCAGGGGCGCTTGCCGGCTGCCGTGATGGAAGTGGTCGCGCAAGCTGGCAGCGGTCTGTTTCCCGCACCTCGGCAAATCCGCTTCAGCTGCAGCTGCCCCGACGGCGCAGGCATGTGCAAGCATATTGCCGCGGCCTTGTATGGCGTGGGCAACCGGCTGGATCTTCAGCCGGAATTGCTGTTCCTGCTACGCAATATCGACCCCGCCGAGCTGATCCAGGGCGCCGTCCATGGCTCGCTGGTCCAGGCTGAGACCGATTCGGGCCAGAATCTGGGCGATGCTGACTTGTCAGCCTTGTTCGGGATTGATCTCGATGTGGCGGCTGTGACCATCGCGCGCGATGCTGTCTCGGCGCCGGTCACGACCATCAGCGCCGGCGAGCTCACGGCGCGCGGCGTTCCGGTCCACATGCGGCAATGCTGGCTCAAATCCGGCGTGTTGCTGGCGAGCGGACAGCGTGCTGTGTATGGACTCGCTGACCATTCCGAGAAGGCGATTGCAGACTATCTGGCGCGGCGCGCACGCTAACGGTCCCAAGCGCCGGAGGCCGGCGCTAGTGTACTGGGTTGGAAGGCTTTTCGCAGAACGGATGAGCATGTCACGCGATACGCTAAATCGTCTTGAGAGGTTCGTTGACCGCCTGGTGCGCCTTCCATCGCGTGAGCACTTTGCCGTAAAATGATGGCCGAAATGGACTTTCTGAATCAATACTTCCGCATGAAGAACACATTTACGCCCATTGCGATGAGCGCCTACCTTGAAAAGTACTTGCAGTCGAATCCAGGCATGAAGCGCGCCCAAGCGCAGTCTCGGCTGGAAGACGCCATCGCTGCGCATCGCAAGGGAATGCGCTGCGCATGCGGCGCGGCGATCTGGGTCATCGGTTCAGCCGAGGTCGGCTTGGGCTGTTTCAGCTGCATTACCGGCGCCGCCAGTCCTGGCGGCGACTACGAAATCGCAGGCATCGATTAAACAACGGTGTCGCCCGCTTCGGGCATGCGCAGCGGTCGCCTGCACTGGCAGGTGCTCGAGCCGCCCGACCAGGTGGCGCCATGAGCCGGAGGCATCCGCGCCGTAAGCATGGACGGCGGCAGGGGGCTGGAGTAAGCACTAAGACGGCCCTTGCTGCGCAACTGTCACGCCAGCTGCCAATAATGGCAACATTTTTCTGACATCGCCGTGCAAGGAAGTGAGCGTTTCTTCAAAGGCGTACTGCGGCATTTCTGCCCGCACCAGTGCCGCAACGGCCTTTCCTTGTGCAAGATCCCGTCGCTTCTTGACGGGTTCGCGCGTTGTCAGCGTCGATAGCCACGCTTTATGAAGTGCAAATACCCTCGGATCCGGCACCTTGATCGGCACGGGCCATCCATCTTCGTCGATAGCGACGGTGTCCAGTTTCGGCGCATTGAGCAACCACTGCAAGCCTGGCACTTGCGCAGCAACCAGGTCCGATGCGCTGAATGTGACCGGTTTGGCATGCTGCATGGCGAGCGGTGCAATGACCAGGTCCACCATGAACTGGCCTGCATTGGCCGCACGATAGCCGTCTTGTCGCACGCACTCGAACGTTTTGTCTGCCTTCTTGAGTAGACCAAGCAGACCATTTCCATCGAGTTTTTCAGACGCGAGCGTAATTTTATGTCGTGCGTCATAGAGCAAATCGACGTCGCCCGATGCAAGCAATTCCAGCAGAAAGTGTGACGCGCCTGCCGATTCGTAGGCATACATCGCCTGTGTGCCAATCACGGTGAAATCAGCGTGAAGACCAGCTTCGTCAAGTTCACGCAGTACGCGCGCGACAATGCGGGGAACGCGCCCAAGACGCAAGGCCTTGTTCAGGCGGGCTTGCTCCCCGAGCTGCTCAGTGATCTGGCGCAATCGATCTTGCGCTGTGGCGCGTCCTTGCGTGAATGCTTCAAGGAGCTTTTCTGTTTCCGGCGATCGGCGACCAAGCGACTTACCATTTCCGTGGCGATCTTTATCCCTGAAAAGGTATTCGGTCTTGCGCACGGTCTTCCAGCGCATGCCATAGGTATAGGGGCGCGCCTGACGTTGCGCATTTCGGTAGTTGTCAAACAGTTGCTCAGTATTGACAAGGTGAAGGCGCTGCTGGTTCGACAGAAGCTTCATTGTTGTTTCCGGCGGAAAGTATATTTTTAATATTTTGCCGGAAACAGATGGTGAATGCAATTGAACTCGACGTCCAACTGTTTCCGGCAAATCGGCTGCGGTTCTATATTCGCCGGAAACAGTTGCCAGGCTGGACCACCACAAGGGATAGACGATTACCGGTTTCCGGACATACCGGTGGAGGTGAAGGAAAAGCGGTGTAGAAGGAAGTTTTCGCTTAAGTGTTTGATTTCAAAGGTAGCTTAACGGCCTGCAAAGCCGTTTAGACGGGTTCGATTCAATGCGTGGGCTATTATTTTTTTATGTGTGCCCGGTATGGCACGCACTCCTCCGCCAATCTCCTTGCCGACAGGCCCAACGTTCTGCCAGTGACGCACCTCCGCGGCGATGGCGGCGAACCTGCGTCCGCGAGGAAGTCCTTGGCTTATCATCTGACATCGTATGACGTTAATGCAGAATTCTCAAGCATTCTCGTGAATAGTTTGATGTTTTCACCATCAAAATAAAATTTCTGGGGCAGATTGCTATTTCTAATAACGGTCACTATACTTTGCTAAAGTTGTAGGATGACCGATGACTAGAGTGCCTAGGCGTCGATCTGCCACACCGAATAATCATAATCATAATGAAGAGACAAAGATGAACCAGCAAGCGGTTGGAAAGTACCGGTGGACAGTGTGCGCCATGTTGTTCTTCGCCACGACGGTCAACTATCTGGACCGGCAGGTGCTCAGCCTGCTCGCGCCCGACCTGTCCAAGGAGTTTGGATGGACCAATAGCGACTACGCGAACATCACCGCGGTGTTCCAGTTCGTGTATGCCATCGCGATGCTGTTCGCCGGCCGCGTAGTCGACCGGCTCGGCACCAAGCAGGCCTTCATGCTCGCCGTCACGGTGTGGTCGCTCGGCGCGATCATGCATGCCTTCTCGATCCCGGTGGGCGCCGGCATGGCAGCTACCCTGGGTGCGGTGGGCATCGCGGCGGTGCCAGTGTCGGTAGCCGGCTTCATGCTGTCGCGCGCCGTGCTGGCGATCGGCGAGGCAGGCAACTTCCCGGCCGCGATCAAGGCGACGGCCGAGTATTTCCCCAAGCGCGAGCGCTCGTTCGCGACCGGCATCTTCAATTCCGGCGCGAATATCGGCGCGGTGCTGGCGCCGATCAGCGTGCCGTGGATTGCCGCGCAGTGGGGCTGGCAGGCTGCGTTCATCGTGATTGGCGCGATTGGCTTCATCTGGATGGGCCTGTGGCAGGTGCTGTATGAAAAGCCGGAGCAGCAGAAGCGCCTCGGCAGCGCCGAACTGGCATACATTAATAGCGACGTCGCCGCCGCGCCTGCAGCGGGCGAGCAGCTTACCACCGGCCAGGAGCAGACCATCACGTGGTTCCAACTGCTGGCGTATCGCCAGACCTGGGCATTCGCCTTCGGCAAATTCATGACCGATGGCGTGTGGTGGTTCTTCCTGTTCTGGCTGCCGAAATACCTGTCCGCCCAATATGGCATGGAAAAGACCGCCATCATGGCGCCGCTCGCGGTCCTGTACAGCATGACGATGGTCGGTAGTATCGGCGGCGGCTGGCTGCCGACCTGGTTCATCAACAAGGGCTACACGCCGTACGACGGCCGCATGAAAGCGATGCTGCTGATCGCCCTGTGCCCGCTGGTGGTCTTGCTGGCGCAGCCGCTTGGCTATATCAGCGTGTGGGTGCCGGTGGTGCTGATCGGAATCGGCGCGTCGGCGCACCAGGCCTGGTCGTGCAACCTGTTCACCACCGTGTCCGACATGTTCCCCAAGACGTCGGTGGCGTCGGTAGTGGGCATCGGCGGCATGGCCGGCGGGCTGGGCGGCGTGTTGATGTCGAAAACCGGCGGCTGGGTGTTCGACTATTTCGGCGCCATGGGCAAGATCCACACCGGCTACACCATCATGTTCGCGGTGTGCGCGGTGGCCTACCTGCTGGCGTGGTGCGTGATGAAGGTCCTGGTGCCGACCCATTCCGAGATCGAAGCGCCGCGGCCGAAGTTCGGCATGCCTGCCGCCGCCAAGTAGCACCTTCAGCGAAGTAGTCGAAGGCCGTTCAGATCAGACTAACCCTATTTGAAAGTAAGCGATGTCAAAACCATTCAAACGCATATTGCTGACCGGTGCCGCGGGCGGCCTGGGCAAGGTGCTGCGCGACCGTATCAAACCGTGGGCCGACGTGGTGCGCCTGTCGGACCTGGCCGACCTGGGCGAAGCGCGCGAGGGCGAGGAAATCGTCCAGTGCGACCTCGCCGACAAGGCCGCCGTGATGAAAATGATGGAGGGCGTCGACGCGGTGCTGCATTTCGGCGGCATCTCGGTCGAAGCGCCGTTCGACGCGATCCTGTCGGCCAATATCGTCGGCACCGCCAACCTGTACGAGGCGGTGCACAAGCATGGCGTGCGGCGCGTGGTGTTCGCCAGTTCGAACCACGCGATCGGCTTCTACAAGCAGACCGAGGTCATCGACGCGGACGATCCGGTGCGCCCGGACACGATGTATGGCGTGTCCAAGTGCTTTGGCGAAAACCTGTCGCGCTACTACTTCGACCGCTTCGGCATCGAGACGGTGTGCATCCGGATCGGTTCCTCGTTCCCGGAACCGCAGTCGGCGCGCATGCTGGTCACTTACTTCAGTTACGACGACCTGGTCGAATCGCTGCGCTGCTCGCTCATGACGGCGAAGGTCGGCCACACCATCCTGTTCGGCATGTCGGATAACCCTGCCAAATGGTGGGACAACCGCAAGGCCGGGCACCTCGGTTTCGTGGCAAAGGACAGCTCCACCAAGTTCAACGGCATGTTTCCTCCGTCCGGCAACTACCCGGCCGCGGACGACGTCGGCGCCACATACCAGGGTGGCCCGTTTATCCTGAATGGACCTCAGTTCGGCTAAGGACGAACATGGATCCTGTCACCGTCTTCCCGCGAGGCCCGAGGCCATCGAGCGTGCGGCGCGTCAGGAATTTGCGCGCGTTGGTCGAAGAGTTCGGAGAGCGCGATATTGGCTGTGCTGCGGCCGCCATGCTCCTCAACTGTTCCCTGACCGCGGCTCGCAACTACATTCTCGAATTGCTCGACGCGGGCGTGGTTGCGTCGCATCCGGTCAGGCAGGACGCCGGATGCCTCGACCGGACGCTTTACCAACTCAGTGCCGACCGGCCGCTGGTGCAGCGCTTCCTCGCGACGCTCGCGGACACCGATCGCGCCGATTTTCCCTTCGGCGCGCCCAATCCACCTGCGCGCCGCGATCCCCTGGTGACCGCCTTGTTCGGCGCGCCAGGCCGGCGTGCCGATCAGCGTGAGCCGGCCGCGCACGCCTAGCAATTCCGCCGTCCAGTAACAGGCGCAGTGCTGGACTGGACTGGACTGGCAGCGATTTCAGGCTGATATTCCTCGCGGCCGGTCTTTTCGCACTGCTTGGGACAGTGTTGTGGATTGCAGCGCTGCGCGCAAGGCATGCGGAGCCTTAGTCAAATGAACTGACCCCGCTTCATACGCCAGCAACGGAAAAACGCGCCAGGATGGACGCATTCACGCGAGCCCAGTCGTGCGGACCATATGCGTGGTCGCCGAGCGCAGCCCCGATAAAGGCGACTGATAAGGCTTGGGTGGCCATTTTCACTCGTGCGTTGAGCGCAGCGCCCCCTACGCCAGCACGATCGGTAAACATGCTATGTGATCCACCTTGGTAAACAGCAAGCCACTTGCGCGCGCTGCCAGTGGCGTCGAACACCGCAACCCGGTCCCCGGCACCACTGTAGTAACCAGGGATAAGAATGATGTCGTCGGTGCAGCTTACGTGCAGGCTCGGCACGGTTACCGACTGCAGGATCTTCCGCGGTTCCGCCTCGCCATAAAATGGTGGAGCTGAAATGACGATGGCCGCCCGGATCCGGTCGTCACGCAATTGAATGATGCTGCCTTCGCGTTCGATCCGTGCGCCACTGGATTAGCGCCATAACTGTGGCCGGCGGCGATAATACGGTTGACGTCGATATGTCGACCGAGCTCGCTGGTTAATAGTGTGTCGAGTGTGAAGCGCAGGTCCTTCGCGCGGGCAATGGCTTCACTTTCCTGCGCAGCATTTCGCAGGCGTCCGAAGATATTGAAGATGTTGCCACTTCGTAGATGTACGTCACTGCCCACGTGTTGCATATGCAGGCTTGCAATCCCTTGATGCGCAAAGTAGCGGCCAAGCCAGCTGTACCCGTTTCGCGAGCCTCCGATACCGTGCGAGAACACCACAAGCGGCATTGGTCGTCGATTCTTCGGAAGGTACAGTCGCACAGGCACTGGGCGTTGACGTTGTGCGTCAGCCCAGTCCAGATCCAGCGTGTCAAAAGAGGGCGTGGTGGCGCTCGCGGCGCTTGGCAATGCACTGGCAAGCGCCAATGCAGAGCCGAAGCGACAAAAAGTACGGCGTTGCCTGTTCATGATTCAGAAGCAACGTTCGGTTGGCGGGCGCCGGCGCAATGAGGCTTGCACAATCGCAGGTGGCGAATAAGCTGATCCTTCCAGCGGGGCCACGTCGACGCCCGGAGGAACGATCGCGTCAATGCGATCGAGCATGTCGTCACTCACCATCGCCTGGGTGCCCGCGAGCAGGTCGTCAAGCTGCGCCATCGTTCGCGGCCCGATAATGGCCGAGGCAATCGCCGGATGTGCCACCACGAAGGCGAGCGCCATGTGCGTCAGCGAGAGCCCGGCCTCCTGCGCCAGGGGAATGAGCATGTCGATCCGATCCAGACTGGCCTCGTCAGACATCAACTTGGGAAAATATTTGGCACGCAGCGAATCGGGTTGCTCCTGCCCCCTGCGGTACTTGCCGGTCAGGAGTCCTTTTGCGAGTGGACTCCAGGCCGTGACGCCCATGCCGTAACGCTGGCAGGCTGGCAGTATCTCCCTTTCGATCTGCCGGTTGAGGATGGAATAGGGCTGTTGCTCGATGCGAAAGCGCGCAAGCCCGCGCCGCTCGGCTACCCATTGCGCTTCAACGATGTCGGCAGCAGGAAACGTCGACGTCCCGATTGCGCGGATTTTGCCTGCCCGCATCAGGTCGGTCAGGACCGAGAGGCTTTCTTCGATGTCGGTGTCCGGCGCCGGCCGATGGAGCTGGTACAGGTCGAGATAATCCGTCTGTAGCCGGCGCAGGGAGTCTTCCACGGCACGGGTGATCCAGCTTCGCGAACCACCGCGCCTGTTGGGATCGTCGCCCATGGGGTGGAAAACCTTCGTTCCGATGACGACGCTATCGCGTCGCCCCTTCAGCGCCTTGCCGACGATCTCCTCCGATTCGCCATGACTGTAGGCGTCGGCAGTGTCGATGTAGTTGATGCCGGCATCCAGCGACTTGTGGATCATCCGGATGCACTCGTCGTGATCCGGATTTCCACCCTTCCCAAACATCATCGAGCCAAGGCAATATGCGCTGACTTTGATACCGGTACGGCCCAGGGAGCGATAGTTCATGATTTCTGATCTCCTCAAAAATTGATGGCGTTCCGATCAATGCGATATACACTATGCGGAACGAAGTTCCACTTTACCGGAACAGTGTTCCGCTTCGCAAGCGTTTTTTTCATGGAGTTGATTTGAGCAAACCAGACAAGGCAGGGGAAAGCAAAGACGGGCCAGTACGGGCTGACGCACGGCGCAACGTGGAGGCTGTGCTCCAGGCTGCAATGACGGTGTTCGATGAGCTTGGGGTAGACGCACCGGTGCGCGAAATCGCGCAAAAGGCCGGCGTTGGGATCGGGACCATCTACCGGCACTTTCCGCAGCGATCGGATCTCATCGTGGCAATCGTCCAGAAGGAAGTCGACGCGTGCGCCGATGCATCCGTCATGCTCGCAGGTACGTTGCCGCCCGCAGAAGCGCTTGCTCAATGGATGCAGCGCCTGGTCGAACTGATCGCGACCAAGCGGGGATTGGCAGCCGCGCTTCACTCGGGCGCATCGGCTTACCAGGCACTGCCGGATTATTTCCTGAAGCGGCTGACTCCGGCGTTGCAAATGCTGCTCGAAGCTGCAGTCTCCGCCGGGGTAATTCGCGGCGATATCGATGCCAGCGAACTGTTGATGGCCAGCACGCGGCTTGCAATGCCGGCAGCCGAAGGCGATATGGCGCAGGCACGTCGAATGGTTTCCTTGCTTGTGGACGGCCTGCGCTTTGGCGCCACGATAAGCGACGGGACAATGAAGTGACACAAACAGTGATGCTGATAGCGAAATTCGCCGCCATCGGCTTTTTCATGGCGCTTGTGCCGCATCTGGCGCACGCTGAACCCGCAGTCGTGGTGACGGACCATGTCCGGGCAGAGCTGGTCGCGCAAGCGCCGGAAGGCATCTCGCCAGGAAAGCCGCTTTGGCTTGGGTTGGCGATCACCCACCAGCCCCATTGGCATACCTACTGGAAAAATCCCGGTGACTCCGGGCTGCCAACAACTTTGAACTGGGTGCTCCCAACCGGGTTCGTGGCGGGAGACATCGTCTGGCCGACACCGCGGCGCCTGCCGCTCGGTCCGCTGGTGAACTACGGCTACGAGGGGCAAGTGCTGCTGCCGGTATCGGTGGCCGTGCCAGCGGACTTCGCCGGTTCTACATTAACGGTCCGGCTGCACGCCGAATGGCTGGTGTGCAAAGAGATCTGCCTCCCCGAATCAGGCGATTTTCACATTGAGATATCGGCCCGTTCGCCGACTACGTCGCACCGGGAGCTCTTCGATGCAGCACGCGTTGCCACGCCGCGCGCTGTGCCAGGCGCCAGCGCGAGCGGACGGGTCGTCGGTGCGGCGCTTGCGATTGAGGTTCATGGTTTGCCCGCGCCTGCGCAGGGGCAAGCGCTGCAGTTCATGGCGGAAGACGCGGGCGTGATCGATCATGCCGGGCAAGTTGAACAACGTTGGGCGGGTACCACGTTGCGCCTGCGCGTTCCGTTGTCGCTGCAGCGCAGTGAAAGCCCGGATGCATTGAAAGTGGTCCTGTCTGCCCCGAATCAATCCGCTGGCTGGATGCTGACGATTCCGATAGTGGGCGGCTGGTCTGCTGGTGCTGCCGCTAGCGCCGTAGCAGTGGCCGACGTGAGCGCAGCGACCGCGCCGGCATTCATGCTGGCGCTGCTGTTCGCGCTCGCCGGCGGCGCCATGCTTAACCTGATGCCCTGCGTGTTCCCGGTCCTGTCGTTGAAAATTTTCGGTTTCGCCCAACGCGGCGGTGACCGCCGCCGGGCAATCGCGGGTGGCCTGGCCTATACCGCTGGTGTCGTCTTTTCCTTCATTGCACTGGCTTGCCTGCTGCTTGTCCTTCGTGCCGGCGGCGAGCAACTGGGATGGGGTTTTCAGCTCCAGTCACCAGTCTTTGTCTCGGTGCTCGCCGCGCTGTTCACGCTGATCGGTTTGAACCTTGCTGGGGTGTTCGAGTTCGGGACGCTGCTGCCTGGCACGGTGGCAGGCTATCGAGCCAAGAACCCGCTGGTAGACGATGCGCTCAGCGGTGCCCTTGCGGTCGCGATCGCTTCGCCTTGCACGGCTCCCTTCATGGGGGCTGCGCTGGGCGCGGCGCTGACTGAATCCGTGCCAAGGGCAATGGCGATCTTTGCGGCGCTGGGGCTGGGCATGGCCGCTCCCTATCTGGCTGCGACCCTCTGGCCGGGCTTTGCTCGCCTGTTGCCCCGGCCCGGTCCGTGGATGCTGCGTTTCAAGGTGATCATGGCTTTCCCGATGTTCGCCACCGTGGTCTGGCTGCTCTGGGTGCTGGGGCAGCAGACGGGTGTCGACGCAATGGCGGGCATGGCGGGCGCGCTGATCGCGCTTGCCTTTGCATGCTGGACGATCGGCACTCCAGTGCATTCACGCAGGGCGCGCGTGCTGCTGGCCGGGTCGGGTTTGTTCATGCTGGCATTGGCAACCGCGCTGGTGTGGCCTGCGCTGCGCTCAGAAACGGCAGCGTCGGGTCAGGCGCAAACGCAAGGCGCCGGGCAGTGGGCGCCGTGGTCGGTGGCGGCGGTGGAGCAAGCTCGTACCGCCGGAAAGCCGGTGTTCGTAGATTTCACGGCAGCCTGGTGTATAACCTGTCAATTCAACAAGCGCACCACATTGGCTGATGCCGGGTTGCTGGCGGAATTCGAAACCCGGCAGGTCGTACTGTTGCGCGCCGACTGGACCCGGCGGGATCCGGCCATTACACAGCAACTAGCGCTGCTCGGGCGCAGCGGCGTGCCGGTTTATGCGATCTACGGTACGAAAACCGACTCGCCACAAGTGCTGTCCGAGTTGCTGACAGTGGAGGAAGTCCGGTCGGCGTTGGGCAATCTTTGACGTGATTCTTGAATGTAATTAAACCAGATGAGGAGATTGAAATGAAGAAGATGACGATGGCAGCAGTACTGATCGCCGGCTTGACGGGTGCCGGCCTCGCCGCAGCTCAGGCGATTGTGGGGCAGGCAGCTCCGGCCTTCTCTGGTATCGATACTGCTGGAAAAACGGTGTCACTGGCCAGCTTCAAGGGCAAGTACGTTGTACTGGAATGGGTGAATCCCGATTGCCCATTCAGCCAGAAGCACTACAACAGCGGCAACATGCAGGCCACGCAGAAGCATGCAGCCGCCAAGGACGTCGCATGGCTGTCTGTGAACACGACGGGCATCGCGCAGAGCGACCCGAAAGATGTCGCGGCGCTGGCGGCCTGGGCGAAAGCGAAAGGTGCGGCCGCCACGGCGATCCTGGTCGATGAAGGCAAGATCGCTCGCGCCTATAGCGCGCGCACAACCCCGCATATGTTCCTGATCGATCCTGCCGGAAAGCTGGTGTATGCCGGCGCGATCGACAGCAAGGCGAGTTCCAATCCAGCCGATATCGCCGGTGCCACCAATTACGTCATCCAGGCGATCGATGAAACTGTCGCCGGCAAACCGGTCAGCAAATCAGTCACCAAGCCTTACGGCTGCTCCGTGAAATACGGCGCGGCGGGCTAGACAACGGTTCCCCTGGCTTCCTGGCACCGGTCGGCTTAGGCGGCCCGGTGCCCAATCGCGATAAAGCCGGCGCCGGCGAGCGCCAGGCCCACGCCAAGATAGTCATTCCACTCGGGCGTTACACCGTCAACGAAATACAGCCATCCCAAGGCCGTGGCAATGTAGATGGCGCCATAGGTGGCGTAAACACGGCCACTGGCGGCAGGGTGCAGCGTCAGCAACCACACAAATGCGATCAAACTCAACGCCGCCGGCAGCAAGAGCCAGGGCGACCCTTTGCCCGTCCAC
>NZ_QYUP01000131.1 GCF_003590855.1 Massilia cavernae | reverse complement strand
CGGAGCGCAGGGCTTTCTACGATGCGGCACTCGACGGCACCATCAACATGACCATGACGGCGGTGCAAATCGCCACGCGGAAACAGAAAGCGCATGCGCAGAAGCGGATGCAGGGGTGGATTGACGATTTCAATGCGCTGGCGGCGGGGAAACGATAGCGGCGCGTGCTATAGTCGCGCCGCGTAAATTCACACCCCATCCAATGCAAAAGAAACAATCAAAGCCCGCCAAAGTCCCCGTCCACCGCGCGCCGCCGCCACAGCAGGTCCGCATCATCGGCGGCGACTGGAAACGCACCCCGCTGCCGGTGCTGGACGCGCTCGGCCTGCGTCCCACCCCGGACCGGGTGAGGGAAACGGTGTTCAACTGGATTAACCACCTGCGCGGCGGCGATTGGAGCAACGCCCAGGTGCTGGACCTGTTCGCCGGCAGCGGCGCGCTCGGCTTCGAGGCGGCCAGCCGCGGCGCCAATTCGGTGCTGATGCTCGACAGCCACACGCCGGTGGTGCGCCAACTCGAAGTGGTCAAGGACAAGCTCAAGGCCGGGGCGGTCACCATCCTGCGCGGCGACGCCTTCGCCACAGCGCAGGGCATGGCCCAGCGCGGCCAGCGCTTCGACCTGATTTTCCTCGATCCGCCCTATAAACAGGACTTCCTGGCCAAGGCTTTGCCGCTGTGCGTCAATTTGCTGAACGAGGGCGGCCTGGTCTACGCTGAAGCGGACGCGCCGCTGCCTTTCGCGCCCCAGGACGGCGAAATGCCGGCCTGGCTGGCGCCGTGGGAGCCGGTACGCGCTGACAAAGCGGGCATCGTGTTCTATCATCTGCTCAAACTGCACGAAAAACCGGCGTAAACACGGCAGGCCGGCAGGAATCCGGCCCTTCCAGGCCCCAACCGGGGGCGGTGCACGGATTTCAGGCATAATGCGCGTTTATATTGGTGCATCGCAAGGGAGCCCGCAATGGTTGTAGCCGTCTATCCTGGAACGTTTGATCCGCTCACCCGCGGTCATGAAGATTTGGTGCGCCGCGCATCGGGTCTGTTCGACGGCTTGATCGTCGGCGTGGCCGACAGCAAGAACAAAAAGCCGTTCTTCTCGCTCGAAGAGCGCCTTGAAATCGCCAATGAAGTGCTGGGCCACTACCCGAACGTGCGGGTCGAGAGTTTCTCCGGCCTGCTGAAGGATTTCGTGCGCAAGCATGACGCCCGCGTCATCGTGCGCGGCCTGCGCGCCGTGTCCGACTTCGAATACGAGTTCCAGATGGCGGGCATGAACCGCTACCTGCTGCCCGACGTCGAAACCATGTTCCTCACCCCGTCCGACCAGTACCAGTTCATCTCGGGCACCATCGTGCGCGAAATCGCGATGCTGGGCGGCGATGTGTCGAAGTTCGTTTTCCCTTCGGTCGACCGCTGGCTGCAGAAAAAAATCGCAGCGATGACGCCGCCCACCGCATAAAGCAAGACCAGCACCATGGCTTTACTGATTACCGACGATTGCATCAACTGCGACGTCTGCGAACCCGAATGCCCGAACGAGGCCATCTCGATGGGCGCGGAATACTACGTCATCGATCCGAACAAATGCACCGAATGCGTCGGCCATTTCGATGAGCCGCAATGCCAGCAGGTGTGCCCGGTGGCGTGCATTCCGTTCAACCCGGAATGGCGCGAGTCGCGCGATGAACTGCTGGCCAAGTACGAGCGCCTGACCGCCGACAAGACCGCCTGATCCGCACGCGGTCAGCTGGCTTCGTGCCACTTGCCGGTTTTTTCGTCCTTCTGATACTTCTTCTTTACCGCTGTCCACGCCACCTTGTGGGCGGTTTCCTCGCGCCCGTTGGCACCGCGCTCCTTGTAGTCGTCATAGGCGCTATTGAACGCCTCCTTTCCGCTTCCTCCTTGTCGCACACGCCTGCCCAAATGCGACCCGCACGCGTCGCACAGCAAGCACGGCCAAAATGCGGCCATGCAGCATGAAAATAGCCCCGGGGGAATAATTTCAAGGCATGAATGGATGGTATATTCATTATCAATAAATTAGCACGCCCATACTTTTAATTAGAGGCCTACGAAAATGAGAATACGAGACATGGGGATTGGCCGGCGCCTGGCCATTGGATTTGGTGTCGTCATCACGCTGCTGGTCATGCTGGCCGGCTTGTCGTATATGCGGATTTCAAGCCTGAACAAGGAAGTGGCGGCGATGGTCGACCAGCGCTATCCGAAGACAGTGGCGGCAAACACCATCAAGGCCGATGTCAGCGAAGCAACGCGCAGCATGCTGAACGTGCTGATCATGGCGGACGCGGCGCAAATCAAGAAGGAACTGGCCAATATCGAGGCCCGCAGCGCCAGCGCCGGCGCCGCACTCGCCGAATTGAACAAGACCACCAGCGACGTCCAGGGCATGGCAATCCTGGCCGAGATCGGCGCCATCCGTGCCAGGTTCATTCCCGCGCAGGACGCCTTCGTCAAGCTCGTCAACGACGACATGAAGGACGATGCGATGGTCAAGTTCATGTTCTCGCTGCGCCCGCAGCAGGCCAAGTACTTTGCCCAGCTCGACCAGTTCATCACCTACCAGAACGGCGTCATGGCCAAGGCCGGCGCGGAAGCGGCCGCCGTCAGCAGCCGCACCCAGTTGCTGATCCTGGTGCTGGCCGCCGCCGCAGTAGGCATTTCGCTCGGCATCGCCTACCTCACCACCCGCAGCATCACCTTGCCGCTGGGCTATGCGGTCAAGGTGGCGCGCCGCGTTGCCGACGGCGATCTCACCAGCGTCATCGAAGTCCGCAGCCGTGACGAGATGGGCCAGATGTTCGAAGCCCTGCAGCACATGAACCACAGCCTCACCAAAATCGTTGCCGACGTGCGCGCCGGTACCGAATCGATATCCTCGGCGTCGAGCGAGATCGCCAGCGGCAACCTCGACCTGTCGTCGCGTACCGAGCAGCAGGCCGCGTCGCTGGGCAACACCTCCGGCTCGATCCGCGAGCTGAGCGAAACGGTCCAGCAGAACGCCGACAACGCGCGCCAGGCCAACCAGCTTGCGGCGCAGGCGTCGGAAGTGGCTGTGCGCGGCGGCTCGGTAGTGTCGCGCGTGGTAGACACGATGGGCTCGATCACCGCGTCGTCGAAAAAGATTGTGGATATCATCGCGGTGATCGACGGCATTGCCTTCCAAACAAATATCCTGGCCCTGAACGCGGCCGTCGAGGCGGCACGCGCGGGCGAGCAGGGGCGCGGCTTCGCCGTGGTTGCCGCCGAGGTGCGCAATCTGGCCCAGAGGTCGGCAGCCGCCGCCAAGGAAATCAAGAACCTGATCGGCGACTCGGTCGACAAGGTGCAGGAAGGCAGCTCGCTGGTCGAGCAGGCCGGCGCGACGATGCACGAGGTGGTGGAAAGCGTGCGCCGCGTTACCGACATCATGGCCGAGATCACCGCGGCCAGCCAGGAGCAGAGCGCGGGCATTGCCGACGTCAAGCATACAATCCTCGAAATGGACGAAACTACCCAGCAAAACGCGGCGCTGGTGGAAGAGGCCGCCGCGGCAGCTGCTTCGATGCAGGACCAGGCCGCCAACCTGGCGCGCGTGGTCAGCGTGTTCAAGCTCGAGGCCGGCGCCGAGCGCGATGCCGTTGCAGCGCCCGTGTCTACCGCAAGGCGTCCGCCTGCGTTAAGGAAACAGATTGCCGTCTCGCGGAAAGCGAAACGGGAAGCAAGGCAGGAACCCGAACTGGCTTCGGAAGAATGCTGAACCAGGCCGACACTACTTTATCCACTGGAGACACCATGATCGCAATGAAAAAAATCGGTTTCAAGGGCCTGATGGCCGGCATGGCACTGGCCTGTTCCTTCGCGCTGCCGGCAGTGGCAGCCGAGGTCAGCGGCGTGAAGTTCGCGGACACCACGACGATCGCGACCAAGGAACTGAAGCTGAACGGCCTGGGCATGCGCACCAAATTCGGCATGGTCAAGGTGTACGCCGCCGGCCTCTACCTGCCGGAAAAGAAATCCACCACGGCCGACATCATGAAGCTCGAGGGTCCGCGCCGCGTGACACTGGTGATGATGCGCGAAATTAGCTCGGAAGATTTCGGCCAGGCCTTCATGAGCGGCCTGAACGTCAACCTCGACAAGACCGAAAAATCGAAAATCGTCAGCCAGATCGCCAAGTTCGGCGAAATGTTCGCCACCATCGAGCGGCTGAAGAAGGGCGACGTGCTGCACCTGGACTGGATCCCGGGCGCGGGCACGCAAACTGAGTTGAACGGCAAGAGAATCGGCGAAACCTTGCCCGACCTGGCCTTCTACAACGCTGTGCTGCGCATCTGGATCGGCGACAAACCAGCGGACAGCTCGCTCAAGCCTGCACTGCTGGGTGCGCAAAGCTGAAGACGGCGACCGGAATAAAAAAACGCGGCGCCGGAATCCGGTGGCCGCGTTTTTTCGGTCTGGCTGGCTTAAGTGCGGGATGCCATCGCGCGCAGTTCGGCGGCATGGCTGGGGCCATGCGAGGCGTTGATCATGCGCTGCACCATACGGCCATCGCGCAGAATGCGGCGCGCGTCGCGCTGTTCCTTGGTCAGGCGCGGGCGCACCACCAGGACCATCGCCTTCAGGATACCGACCAGCAGCGGCTTGAAGAACATGAGCAGTCCGCCAATGGCGGCAAGACCCAGCGCGGCGCGGACCAGTGGAAACACGGGCACGCCGGCAGCAGTTTGAAGAAGTGTGGCAGATGTAGACAAGATATTTCCATAACCCAAGAACGTTATACAAACTATAGTGCAACGCAACATATAAATCCAATTTCAAATTCCGATACCGATCATTCGAATCATGAATGTAATGCGGTACTATTCAACTTCACCTATTTCCGGTTTTCCCATGAGCTTCCTGACGCTTGACCTGAACTTGCTGCGTGTCTTCGACGCGGTGATGA
>NZ_QYUP01000014.1 GCF_003590855.1 Massilia cavernae | reverse complement strand
TACACCCGCTGCGTGCGCTCCACCGTGCTGGTGGTGGCGTGCTCGCTGGTGGCGGTGCTGTGGCAGCTGGGACTGGTGGCGGCGCTCGGCTTCTCGCTCGACCCGTTCTCGATCCTGGTGCCGTTCCTGGTGTTTGCGATCGGCGTCTCGCACGGCGCCCAGAAGATGAACGGCATCATGCAGGACGTGGGGCGCGGCACGCACCGGCTGGTGGCGGCGCGCTACACCTTCCGCCGCCTGTTCCTGGCAGGCCTGACGGCGCTGCTGGCCGACGCGGTCGGCTTCGCGGTGCTGATGACCATCGATATCCCGGTGATCCGCGACCTGGCCATGACCGCCAGCATCGGCGTGGCGGTGCTGATCTTCACCAACCTGCTGCTGCTGCCGGTGCTGCTGTCGTATGTCGGCGTGTCGCCGGCGGCGGCGGCGCGCTGCGTGCGCGACGAGGCGACGGCGGCGCCGCCGCGCGGCCTCGGCCGCCTGTGGCTGGGGCTGGAGCGCTTCGCGACGCCGCGCTGGGCCGGCGCCACCGTGGCGCTGGCGCTGCTGCTGGCCGCCGGCGGCTATGCGGTGTCGACCCGCCTGCAGATCGGCGACCTCGATGCGGGCGCGCCCGAACTGCGCGCCGATTCTCGCTACAACCGCGACAACGCCTACATCACGGCCAATTACTCGCTCTCGTCCGACCAGTTCGCGGTGATGGTCAAGACGCCGCCGGAAGGATGCCTGCGCTACGAGACGCTGGTCGAAGCCGACCGCCTGGCCTGGGCGCTGCAGCAGGTGCCGGGCACCCAGACGACTGTCGGCCTGGCCGACGCGGTGCGCCAGGCCACGGCCGGCACTTCCGAGGGCAGCCCCAAGTGGCTGACCCTGTCGCGCAACCAGGACGTGCTCAATTACGGCGTGCAGCAGGCTTCGGTCAACAATCCCGACCTGTTCGACCGCGGCTGCTCCCTGATGCCGGTGATCGCCTACCTGTCCGACCACAAGGCCGCCACGCTGGAGCGCGTGGTGCAGGCCGCCGACCAGTTCGCGCGCGAACACAGCACGCCTGAACGCCAGTTCCTGCTGGCGGCCGGCAGCGCCGGTATCGAGGCCGCCACCAACATCGTGGTGCGCGAAGCCAACCACCGCATGCTGTTGTACGTGTACGCCGCCGTCATCGTGCTGTGCTTCGTCACCTTCCGCAGCTGGCGCGCGGTGCTGGTCGCGGTGCTGCCGCTGGTGCTCACCTCGATCCTGTGCGAGGCGCTGATGGTCACGCTCGGCATGGGCGTGAAGGTGGCGACCCTGCCGGTGATCGCGCTGGGCGTGGGCATCGGCGTCGATTACGCGCTGTACCTGGTGTCGGTGCAGCTGGCGCAGCAGCGCATGGGGCAGCCGCTGGCCGAGGCCTACCGCCATGCCCTGCAATTCACCGGCAAGGTGGTGGCGCTGGTGGGCGTGACGCTGGCGGCCGGCGTGGTGTGCTGGGCCTGGTCGCCGATCAAGTTCCAGGCCGACATGGGCATCCTGCTGACCTTCATGTTCACTCTGAACATGGTGGGCGCGCTGGTGCTGGTGCCGGCGCTGTCGCACTACCTGCTGAGGAAGGCGCCATGAGGCGCCGTCCGCTGCCGCTGGCGCCGGAACTGGCCGCGCGCATGCAGGCGCTGCGTGCCCGCGGCGCCTCGTTCGACCTGATCGCCGCCTCCCTCAACCAGATCGGCGTCCGGGCTCACTTGGGCGGGCGCTGGTATGCCGCCAGCGTGCGGCTGGCGCTGCGCAAGGCGGGCGCCGCGCCCGACGCCGCCAAAACCAACAATGACTAAGGAGTTTTCCATGCTGGGTTTAATGCAGTATCAATCGTTGCAGGTGTCGTCCCTGATCGAACACGCCTGCCATCATCACCCTGAGCGCGAAATCGTCTCGCGCACATCGGAAGGCGGGATCCACCGCACCACCTACGGCATGGTCGGGCAACGCTCGCGCCAGCTGGCCAACGCCCTGGTACGGCTGGGCGTGCGGCCGGGCATGCGGGTCGCCACGCTGGCCTGGAACGGCTACCGCCACATGGAGCTGTACTACGC
The DNA here is from genome assembly GCF_003590855.1 of Massilia cavernae. GTDB lineage: Bacteria > Pseudomonadota > Gammaproteobacteria > Burkholderiales > Burkholderiaceae_D > Telluria_A > Telluria_A cavernae. The sequence goes on along the minus strand of NZ_QYUP01000014.1, from coordinate 27,112 downwards.
CGTCGCCGGCATCGGCGCGGTACTGCACACCATCAACCCGCGCCTGTTCCCCGAGCAGATCGCCTACATCGCCAACCACGCCGAGGACGACCTGCTGTTCTTCGACATCGGCTTTGCCGGCCTGGTCGCGCAGCTGGCGCCGCAAATGAAAACCGTGCGCGGCATGTACGCGATGACCGACCGCGCGCACCTGCCGGACATGCCAGGCGTGGGCTGCTACGAAGAGCTGATCGCGGCCGGGAGCACTGACTTCGTGTGGCCGGAACTGGACGAACACAGCGCCGCCGCGCTGTGCTACACCTCGGGCACGACCGGCAATCCGAAGGGCGTGCTGTACTCGCACCGCTCGACCCTGCTGCACGCGATGGCCGTGTGTGCTGTCGACGGCCTGGGGCTGTCGAGCGCCGACACTGCGCTGGTGGTGGTGCCGATGTTCCATGTGAACGCCTGGGGCATGCCGTATGCCGGCGCCTTGTGCGGCGCGCGGCTGGTATTCCCCGGCCCCGCGCTGGACGGTGAAAGCGTGTACCAGCTGCTGCGCGACGAAGGCGTGACCTTGGCGCTTGGCGTGCCGACCGTCTGGCAGCTGCTGTTCCGCCATGTGGAGCAACAGGGACTGGCGCCGCAGCAGTTGGCGCTCGAGCGCGTGGTGATCGGCGGCTCGGCCGCCCCGCTGTCGATGATCGAAACCTTCGAGTCGCTGTTCGGGGCCCAGGTGCTGCACGCCTGGGGCATGACCGAAATGTCGCCGCTGGGTACCGTGTGCCGGCCGCTGCCCAAGCACGCCAGCCTCGATACCGCGTCCTACCGCCGCCTGCAGCAAAAGCAGGGCCGCCCGGTGTTCGGCGTCAGGCTGAAAATCGTCGGCGATGACGGCCACGCGCTGCCGCACGACGGCAAGAGCGCGGGCCGCCTGCTGGTACGCGGGCACTGGATCGCAAGCAGCTATTTCGGCCAGGAGCCGGGGGCGGCGCTCGACGCCAACGGCTATTTCGACACCGGCGACATCGCCACCATCGACCCCGACGGCTACATGATGATCACCGACCGCGCCAAGGATGTCATCAAGTCCGGCGGCGAATGGATCTCGTCGATCGACCTCGAAAACGCGGCCATGGGGCACCCGGCGCTGGCCGAAGCTGCGGTGATCGGTATTGCCCATCCGACCTGGCAGGAGCGTCCGCTGCTCATCGCGGTGCGCAAGCCGGGCCAGCAGGTCAGCGGCGCCGAGCTGCTGGCCTGGCTGTCGGGCCGGGTGGCGCGCTGGTGGTGCCCGGACGAGGTGGTGTTCGTCGACCAGCTGCCGCACACTGCCACCGGCAAGATCCAGAAGCTGCAGCTGCGGGAGCAGTTCCGCCATTACCTGCTGGCGCAGGCGCCGACGCTGCTGATCGTGCCGGGCCTGCGCGGTCACGTGCCCGACCACTGGCAAACCCTGCTGGCCGAGGCCACGCCCGGCGCGCGCACCGTGCCGCCGCTGGAAACCGACGGCCTTAGCTGCAGCGCGCGCGTCGCCGCACTCGACCGGGCGCTGGCCGCCATCGACGGTCCGGTGATCCTGGTGGCGCACAGCGCCGGCGTGCTGACAGTGGCGCACTGGGCGGCCAGGCACCAGCGTTCGATCGCAGGCGCGCTGCTGGTCACGCCGCCCGACCTCGAGGTCGATTGGCCGGAGCCGTATCCGCAGCCCGACACGCTGCGCGCCAACGGCTGGGCCCCGCTGCCGCGCGCCCCGCTGCCGTTCCCGGCGCTGGTGGCGGCGAGCAGCAACGACCACCTCGCCAGCCTCGACGCGGCGCGCGCGATGGCGTCCGACTGGGGCGCAGAACTGGTGGAACTGGGGCCGGTCGGACACCTGAACCCGGCCGCGGGCTACGGGCCATGGCCGCAGGCGGCTGAACTGGTGGCGCGCCTGGTGGAAGCGGCCGCGGCTGTCGCGAAATGAGAATGCGCTGTCACGCGATGCACGATGAGGCCACCATACGCGGCACTATACTCGTTGCAATAGCGGGCAGCGCCCGTAGCCAGCACTAACGAGGAGAACAGACATGGCAAAGGCAGTACGTTTCAATACCACCGGAGGACCCGAGGTACTCTACCTGAAGGAGGTCGAGGTGGGCGAACCGGGACCGGGCGAAGTAAGGGTGCGCCATGTGGCGGTCGGCATCAACTATGCCGACACCTATTTCCGCAACGGCACGTATGCGGTGCCATTGCCGAGCGGAATCGGCGTCGAAGCGGCGGGCGTCGTGGTGGCGCTGGGCGCCGGTGTCGACCATCTGGCGCTGGGCGACCGCGTCACCTATACCGGATTCATCAACACACTAGGCGCTTATTCGACCGAGCGCGTGATCGCCGCCGCGCCGCTGATCAAGCTGCCCGAGACGATCTCGTACGAGGCCGCCGCCGCCGCCACCATGCGCGGCCTGACCGCGGCCTACCTGATGCGCCGGATCCACGCTTTCCGCGAAGGCGACACCATCCTGCTGCATGCGGCGGCCGGCGGCGTCGGCCTGATCGTGTCGCAGTGGGCCAGGCTGCTGGGCCTGAAGGTGATCGGCACCGTGTCGACTCCGGCCAAGGCCGAGCTGGCGCTGGCCCACGGCTGCAGCCATGTGATCAATTACAGCACCGAAAATGTCGCCGAGCGGGTGCGTGCACTGACCGACGGTGCCGGCGTCGACGTTGTGTACGACAGCGTCGGCAAGAACACCTTCATGGCATCGCTCGATTCGCTCAGGAAGCGCGGGCTGCTGGTATGCGTCGGCACCGCCTCCGGCCCGGTCCCGCCGTTCGATCCGGTGCTGCTGGCGATGAAGGGTTCGCTGTTCGTGACCCGACCGGCGCTGGCCGACTACATCGCCGACCCGGCCGAAAAGGCGGCGCTGGCCGGCGAGCTGTTCGACCACATCGGCAGTGGCCGCATCAAGATCGAGATCAACCAGCACTACGCGCTCGAGGACGCGGTCCATGCGCACCGTGACCTGGAAACACGCAAGACCACCGGTTCGTCCATTTTCGTAATCTGAGGAGGCTGCGATGCAGGTAGAACAACTCACTTGCGCCATCGGCGCCGAACTGACCGGCGTGAACCTGACCGACGCCATCCATGACGACGGCCTGTTCGCCGAAATCCGCGCCCTGCTGCTGCGCCACCGCGTGCTGTTTTTGCGCGCGCAGGACTTCAGCCGCGCCGAACACGTGGCGTTCGCACGCCGCTTCGGCGAGCTGGAAGACCATCCGGTGGCCGGCAGCGACCCCGATCATCCCGGCCTGGTACGGATCTACAAGAATCCGGACCAGCCCAACGACCGCTACGAGAACGCCTGGCATGCCGACGCCACCTGGCGCGCCGTGCCGCAGTTCGGCGCGGTGCTGCGCTGCGTCGAGTGCCCCCCGGTGGGCGGCGACACCATGTGGGCCAACATGGCGCTGGCCTACGAGCGTCTGCCCGACGATATCAAGCTCAAGATCGAAGGCCTGCGCGCGCGCCACAGCATCGAGGCCAGCTTTGGCGCCGCGATGCCGATCGAGCGCCGGCTGGCGCTCAAGGCGCAATACCCCGACGCCGAGCATCCGGTGGTGCGCACCCATCCGGAGACGGGTGAAAAAATCCTGTTCGTCAACGCCTTCACCACCCATATCACCAATTACCACACGCCGGAGCGGGTGCGCTTCGGCCAAGACGCAAACCCGGGCGCCGGCCAGCTGCTGAGCTATCTGATCAGCCAGGCCTACATTCCCGAGTTCCAGGTGCGCTGGCGCTGGCAGCCGGGCAGCGTGGCGATCTGGGACAACCGCGCCACCCAGCACTATGCCGTGATGGACTACCCGCCCTGCCACCGCAAGATGGAACGGGCCGGCATCGTCGGCGACCTCCCCTATTAAATAAACAGCACCCAAACAACAGCCAATTCGCACAAGGAGACAACATGCAATTTCTCGACGATTCCCTGCACCCCGAGAACCAGGACAAGGTAGTCATCACCGTGGCCCCGTACGGCCCTGAATGGGCGCCGGAAGACTTTCCGGAAGATGTGCCGGTCACCATGCAAGAACAGATCCAGAAGGCGGTCGACTGCTACGAAGCCGGCGCCACGGTGCTGCACCTGCACGTGCGCGAACTGGACGGCAAGGGCAGCAAGCGCCTGTCGAAGTTCAACGAACTGATCGCCGGCGTACGGGCGCGCGTGCCGGACATGATCATCCAGGTCGGCGGCTCGATTTCGTTCGCGCCTGAAGACGACGGCCAGGCCGCCAAGTGGCTCAGCGACGACACCCGCCACATGCTGGCCGACCTGGACCCGAAACCGGACCAGGTCACGGTGGCGATCAACACCACCCAGATGAACATCATGGAGCTGCTGTATCCGGAATACCTGGAAGGCACCTCGCTCGCATCGCCGATGATGCACGCGGCCTACAGCGAGATGACCGTTCCGGCCGGCCCGGCCTGGGTCGAGGAGCATCTGCGCCGCCTGCACGCGTCCGGCATCCAGCCGCACTTCCAGCTGACCGGCATGCATGCGCTGGAAACGCTGGACCGCTTGGTGCGGCGCGGCGTCTACCGCGGCCCGCTGAACCTGACCTGGATTGGCATCGGCGGCGGCTTCGACGGCCCCAACCCGTTCAATTTCATGGACTTTATCCGCCGCGCGCCGGACGGCGCCTGCATCACGGCCGAATCCCTGCTCAAGAACGTGCTGCCGTTTAACATGATGGCGATGGCCATGGGCTTCCATCCGCGCTGCGGCATCGAAGACACCCTCATCGGCCAGCACGGCCAGCGCATGACGTCGGTTCAGCAGATCGCGCAGTGCGTACGCGTTGCGCGCGAGCTGGGCCGCGAGGTCGCCAGCGGCCGGGAAGCGCGGGAGATCTACAAGATCGGCGTGCAGTACAAGGACGCCGAGGAGACCCTGCGCATGAACGGCATGGCGCCGAACCGCCAGCCGGGCCAGAAGAACGTCCCGTTCCGGACCTGAGCCATGGCACACAACGCCACGCTTGACGACGGCTGCGACGATCCGGCAGTCCCGCGGCCGTACGCATGGCTGGTGTTCGCGCTGACCTTCGGGCTGTTGATCTCGGACTACATGTCGCGCCAGGTGCTCAACGCCGTCTTTTCGCTGCTGAAAAGCGAGTGGGCACTGAGCGACGCCCGGCTCGGCATGCTGAGCGGTATCGTGGCGCTGATGGTGGGCCTCTTGACCTTCCCCTTGTCGCTGCTGGCCGACCGTTGGGGCCGGGTGCGCAGCCTGGCGCTGATGGCCGTGCTGTGGAGCCTTGCCACGCTGGGCTGCGGCCTGGCCCAGAACTATGGCGAGATGTTCCTGGCGCGCTTCCTGGTCGGCGTCGGCGAGGCCGCCTATGGCAGCGTCGGCATTGCGGTGGTGCTGTCGGTGTTTCCCAAGCATTTGCGGGCCTCGCTGAGCGGCGCCTTCATGGCCGGCGGCATGTTCGGCTCGGTGCTGGGGATGGCGTTGGGCGGCGCCATTGCAGCCAAGCTGGGCTGGCGCTGGTCGTTCGCCGCCATGGCCCTGTTCGGACTGGTGCTGGCGCTGCTGTACCCGCTGCTGGTGCGCGAGGCGCGCATTGCGCCAGGCCGCGCCGGCCGGCCGGCGCCCCCGCGCGTGCCGCTGGCCAGCCTGTTCAACAGCATCTCGGTGCGCGCGGCCTACGTCGGCAGCGGCCTGCAGCTGTTCGTCGGCGGCGCCTTCATCGTCTGGATGCCGAGCTTCATGAACCGCTACTACGCGATGGGCGCCGGCAAAGCCGGCGCCGGCGCGGCGCTGGTGGTGCTGGCCAGCGGCGCCGGCATGGTCCTGTGCGGCATGCTGAGCGACCGGCTGTGCCTGCACGCGCCGGCGCGCAAGATTTCGCTGGCGATCGCCTACTGCCTTGGCAGCTGCCTGCTGCTTTCCTTTGCCTTTACGCTGGCGCCGGGCGCCCTGCAGCTGGCGCTGATCGGCGCCGGCATGTTCCTTGCGGCCGGCACCACCGGTCCGGCCGGGGCCATGGTGGCCAACCTGACCCACCGCTCGGTGCACGGCACCGCCTTCGCCACGCTGACCCTGGCCAATAACCTGCTCGGACTGGCGCCGGGGCCGTTCGTCACCGGCGTGCTGGCCGACCGCTATGGCCTCGATGCCGCGTTCCAGCTGGTGCCGCTGGTCAGCCTGGCGGCGGCGCTGGTGTTCTGGTATGCGCGCCGCCATTACCTGCGCGACGTGCAGCGCGCCGTCGGCAAGATCATGCAGGTGGCGGCATGACGCGGCAGCTGCAGGTCGAGGTCAAGTTCGACTTCATCTGCCCGTGGTGCCTGATCGGCCAGCGCCAGCTGAACCGGGCCCTGGCCGCGCTGCGCGCCGAGCAGCCCGGTATGGCCGTACAGGTGCACTGGCGCGGCGTGCAGCTGCTGCCCGACGTGCCGGCGGCCGGCTTGCCCTTTGTCGAGTTCTACAAGCGCCGGCTCGGCAGCGAGGCCGCCATGCGCCAGCGCCAGGAGCAGGTGCTGCGCGCGGCCGAAGCTGCCGGCGGCCGCGTCGATTACAGCGCCATCGCCATCATGCCCAACACGGCCGACGCGCACCGGCTGCTGGCCCATGCCAGCCGGCACGGCACGGTGGCCCAGCGCGACGCCTTGCTGGAGCGCCTGTTTCGCGCCTATTTCGAGCAAGGCGAGGACCTCGGCAACAGCGAAGTGCTGCTGGCGCACGGCGTGGCCTGCGGTTTCGAGCGCGCCGCGCTGCGGCGCGAGTTGCGCGGCGCGCGCGTGCCGTTCGTGGCCTACGGCGCCGGCGACGGCAACAGCGGCGTGCCGTTGTTTACCTTCGACGCAAGGCTGACGCTGAGCGGCGCCCGGCCGCACGATGTGCTGCTGGGCGCCATGCGCCACGCGCTTGCAACTGCCCCCGCTTCAGTATGACTTCCCGCATCGAAATCGAGCCAGCCCGGCTGCCGGCGGAAGGCAGCCACGCGTGGCTGCATTTGAACGGCCAGTGCATCGCCCTGTTCCAAGCCGCAGGCCGCTACTACGCGCTCGATGACCGCTGCCCGCACCAGGGCGCATCCCTGGCAGCGGGCAAGCTCAGCGGTGCGACCGTGCAATGCCCGGCGCACGGCCTGCGCTTCGACCTCAATACCGGCTGCATGCTCAGCATGCCGTCGGTCCGGGTCGCCACTTTCCCCATCCACATTGAAGCGGGCAAGGTGTACCTGAGCCTGCCCAACCAGGATTTGCCCACATGAATACCGCCGCCCTTTCCCGCTCCCACAACCGCCTGCGCGAGCTGGCGCCAGGCTTCGCCGTCAGCGCCATGGTGGCGGCCGCGGCCAGCTTTTTGTCCGAACACTACGGCGCGCCGGTGATGCTGTTTGCACTGCTGCTGGGCATGGCGCTCAACTTCCTGTCCGTTGAGGGCCAATGCAAGCCGGGCATCGAGTACACGGCGCGCACCGTATTGCGGCTCGGCGTGGCGCTGCTTGGCCTGCGCCTGACGCTGCCGCAGATTGCCGCGCTGGGCTGGAAGCCGGCGGCGCTGGTGGTGGTCGTCGTCACGGTCACCATCGTGCTGTCGATCGTCGTGGCGCGCTGGCTGGGTTTTAACCGCCTGTTCGGCTTGCTGACCGGGGGCGCCACCGCGATCTGCGGCGCCTCCGCCGCGCTGGCGCTGTCGGCCGCATTGCCGACCCATCCGCAAAAGGAGAAGGCCACGCTGTTTACGGTGATCGGCGTGTCGGCGCTGTCGACCATCGCCATGATTGCCTATCCGATGATCGCGCGCTGGTTCGACTTGTCGCCCCTGCAGGCCGGCGTGTTCCTGGGCGCTACCATCCACGACGTTGCCCAGGTGGTCGGCGCCGGCTACAGCATGTCGCGCGAGACCGGCGACGCCGCCACCGTGGTCAAGCTGATGCGGGTGGCCATGCTGCTGCCCGTGATCGTATGCGCCACCATGGTGACGCGCGCCCAGAGCACGGGCGGCAAGCGGCCACCGCTGTTGCCGGGCTTTGCGGTCGGATTCCTGGTACTGGCCTGCATCAACAGCACCGGTTGGGTGCCGCCGGCAGTGCAGCATCTGGGCAACGACCTGTCGCGTTGGGCGCTGGTGATCGCGATCAGCGCGCTGGGCATGAAGACCCAGTTGAAGGAATTGGCGTCGGTGGGCTTCAAGCCGATCGCGCTGATGGTGGGCGAAACCGTGTTCCTGGTGGCGCTGGTGTTGGTGCTGCTGCGCTGGGGAATGTAAATCGCGCCCGCGCCGCGGCACCAGATGCCGCTTATACCGGCGGCAGGTAGGGCTTGCCGTGCGCGGCGCGCCATACGGCCGGGGTGGTGCCGAACTGCGCGGTGAACCAGCGCGTGAAACTGCTGGGCAGCGAGTAGCCCAGCAACTCGCCGATCCGGCCCAGCGAGTGGATCGGATTGTTCATGTAGCGCTGCACCAGGTCGCGCCGCACTTCATTGACCAGGTCGCTGAAATTGGCGTCGCTGTCCTCCAGCCGGCGCTGCAGCGTGCGCACATTGATACCAAGCGCCTGGGCGATCTGCTCGATCGTGGCGCGCCCCATCGGCAGCAGCAGGTAGATCGCCTTGCGCACCTCGAACACCACCGACGCCTCGCCCGGGGCCTGCAACGAATCGATGAAGCGCCTTGCATAGCGCGCCATGGCCGGATCGGCATTCGGATTGGGGGCGTCAAAGGCGGCTGCCGGACAGGCGATGCCGTTGAACTCGGCCCCGAAATTGACCTGGCAGCCGAACACGCGGCGGTGGACGCGGCTGTCCTCCGGCGCGCCGTGGGTGAAGTTGACGCTTAGCGGGCGCCAGGCCGGGCCCAGCACGCTGGCGCACAAGCGCGCCATCACGCCGATGGCAAGTTCAGTCGCCTGGCGGCACGGCAGCGGGGTATCGGTCACGACCTCTTCGCGGATGATCACCAGGTCGCCGACCTCCTCGATGTAGATGGCCAATGCGCGGTTGAGCAGGTGGCGGTATTGCACCGTGACCTGCAAGGCGTCGCGCAGCGTGGACTGGTGGGTCAGCAGCAGCGCCACCGCGCCCAGGTCGGAGAACTGGCGCGATTCGGCCATGCGCAGCCCGAAGGTGGCGCAGCCGCTGTCGGCCGCCGCGTTCTCGAGCAACTGCACGGCGGCGCCTGCAGGGATCGATTGATCGGGATCCTGAAGCATCTTCTTGCTCAGGCCAACCCTGGCCAGTTCGGCCTGGGGATTCAGGCCAAGGTGCTGGGCGACTTCCAGGAAGTTGGTGAGAACGCCAGCGCGAACCAGGGTGGGCATTTCGATCGATTCCTTGTCAGTTGGGCCGCGTCGATTGTAGCGGCAACTGACGGGAAATGGGAAGGTCCAGTTCGCGAACGGCCGGACGCCAGCCGGCGCAACAAGTTCCTAACCCGGTTCGCCCTCCCCCCTCACGCGGAGCGTATAACCCCACGGCGCGCGCAAGCGCGTGAGCGACCTGTCCTTGCTTGATCAGAAGCGGTCACGTGGTCAGCCCGCTCGCTGGCCCAGCAATTGTAACCAGCGGTCCGCGCCATTCGCGTCGCTGCTGCACGACGCGTAATCGGTCACGGTTCGTGCCGCCCGCTCCAGTAGCTGGATATCCGCTTCATGCTGGCGCGCGACATGCGGGTCCTCGAGGAATAACACGCGGCGGCACTGCCGGCTCAGGATCAATTCGGCGATTTGCGCGTCGCCGCCCAGAGGTCCACTGAGGAAAGGCGTCACCCATTTGCTGCCTGCACTACTGCCCTTCACTCTTTCGGCAAGTTGATTGAGCAAGCCGCCCGTTGTGCCAGTGGCGTAGCGAAACGCAAACCGGTCCAGCAGATCGAAATGCTTTTCCGCCAGTGCAAGCATGCGCGGCTTCATCGCATCGTGCGCAATCAGCGCGACGCTGTCACTGCCCAGGTCAAATGCAGTATCGAGGGTCGGATCGGGCGGCGCGCCGGCTTCGATCGCTTCAAGCTCGAGAAATTCGCGCGCGCCAGCTAATGTCGACAGGAAGGGCTTGCCGTGGATGACGCACTGGCGCTTCAGGGCCAGCGCCTCGGGGAAATTTGACGATGGATCGACAGGATCCATCAGATAGATAACCGCGTCCAGGTTCCGCGTCGGATCGGTCTCGACGATACGCGAGACTAGCATCATCAGACCGCCCTCGCGGCCATAGGGAAAGCGTTCAACGGATGGATAATCGGGCAGCAGTCCATGCCGCTCCATTGCATCGAGTGTCCGCCCGACGACAACGAAATGCGGCTTAAGCCGCTGAATCGCCCCATTAGCCTCCGCCAATAAGCGCACCAGCGCGGAGTTGCAGTTGTCCTGGTGGGATCGGTTTGCGGCCAGTCCAATTCGCAAACGGCGAGGAGTCGAAGCCATCAGAACTGCTCCGAGAGGCCTCGTCCTTCAGGACGGGGAGTGAAAGGAGCCGGGCGCGTAGCGCCCGCAGCCGTCGAAGTGAAAGAGTGTCTTGAACTTTGTTGTTGGGGCATGGTCAAACTCCATAAGTGCTTCAGTATGCGATTACGCGCTGGGGCATGAGTCACCTGTACCGTTTTTTCCGGTCCGCAGTCGCCTTAGGCGAGGTCGAGAGATATCCTGCGGATTGAATAAGAAGCTGGGCTGCTTTCAGTCCGGTTTCCGTCTGGGGCATCAGACGCCAGCAGTGGGAATCCCCTTCCGTTTACGAAGGGGAGGATGTCAAGGATCGCGGTCTTTATCGTGTCGCCGGATTTCTTGCCGGGGCAAACCGCATGCACCGTGTGACCGACCATCTGGAGCGCTTGGAACGGCACCATGGTCTCGTAATCCTCTGCGAAGTCGCCTGTCAGAAACAAAATCTTCTTAGCTGCCATCTCATTTCTCCTTACGCTGTGTGCCTCAATAATGAATCGCGCAGGCGCCGATTGTCACCATGGCCGCGCGCTCCGACTTTGGTTGTGGCGCCGCCCCGCAAAGCGGTGCCACAGTGTTGAAGTTATACACGCTCTTGATACATGCGGACGTATTTCAGGCCGAAGTAGAGAACATAAGCGTAGCATGCTGCCGGCACCAGGAAGGATGCTTGCAGGCCAATGTGATCAGCCAGGAAGCCTTGGGCGAATGGAACCACTGCCCCGCCAACAATAGCCATGCACAGAAGGCCGGATCCTTTTCCAGTCTGTCGACCGAGCTTGTTCAAAGCCATGCTGAAGATGACGGGGAACATGATGGAGTTGCACAGGCCCACGGCGATGATCGCCCACATCGCCACTTGGCCATGGCTGAAGATCGCGGTCAATATCAGCGCTATCGAGCAGCTGGCATTGAATGCCAACGCCTTGCCTGGACTGACCTTGCGCATTATCCCGAACCCAATGAAGCGCCCGACCATCGCGCCCCCCCAGTAATAGCTGACGTAATGCGCGGCTGCAGCGTGGGCGAGGCCGGCGATGTTGCCTTCACCAAGGAAGTTGATCAGAAAACTCCCAATGCTGACTTCTCCTCCCACGTACATGAAAATCCCAACCGCGCCCAGCACCAGGTGGCGGTGGGCAAAGATGGATCCGCTCGACGGGCTTTCGTCACTGCTCTCGGCGTGACTAATTTTGGGCATGCGCGCGGCGGCGAACATAAGTGCCAACACCAGCAACGCGGCTGCCAGCGCCAGATACGGTCCCTGCACCGATGCGGCCTGGTTTGCTTGATGGATTACTTGTTCCGCCTGTGGCAAACGAGCGAGGTCGCTCACGCTGAGTACGCCAGCGGACAGGATGAGCATTCCCCCCAGGGCAGGCGCAATAGTCGTGCCGAGCGAGTTGAATGCCTGTGTCAACGTCAGCCTGCTCGATGCCGTGGCTGCAGCACCCAGCACGGTGACATAGGGATTGGCTGCTACCTGCAAGATCGTGATGCCGGAGGCAAGCACGAACAAGGCCAGCAAGAACATGCCGTAGCCGCTGGTGGAGGCAGGATAGAACAACGCGCAGCCAGCTGCGGCGATCATCAAGCCGACGACGGCGCCGTTCTGGTAGCCAATGCGCTTGATGAGAATCCCGGCCGGCAGCGAAACAACGAAATATGCGCCAAAGAAACAGAACTGAACAAGCATCGCCTGCACATATGTGAGCGTGTAGATCGCTTTTAGATGGGGAATCAGTACGTCATTCAGCGAAGTCAGCAAGCCCCACATGAAGAACAGGATTGTGACGATGATGAGCGGCCCGGTAGTTCCGGCGCCGTTTGGGCGAGCACCCGTCACCTGGACTGGCTGGGAAAAACTTTCCATGAATGTCTCCAATGTTGGAATGTGATGTGTATTTCACGTCGGCCTGATCTAGGGGGGGACGAGGTGGGCATATCAGTGCACCCGGCCACGAGACCCCATCGTTGTCGGACGATCGGTCAATATCTTTTCATGCAGTGTAGCTTTACTCCGAAATTTAATCAATGGATTTGGTTGCAAAACTACGAGGCGATGTTCTATCATGAGTTGCGAGCCGCTTTCGCAGCACGCGCACATCCACCTTCATGACGAGCGATACCATGCCAAGCCTCTCCTATTCCGAAACGTTACCGCATCGCGTTGCCGCGTCCCAGGCCCCTCGCGACTGTCCTCGTTTGCTCGCCGATATCGGGGGGACGAATGCCCGCTTTGCGCTTGAAAGTGCGGCCGGCGTGGTCGAAGCAGCGACTACCTTGCCATGCGCGATGTACGGGAGCATTGCCGATGCAATGCGCGCCTTTTTGGCAGGGCCTCAAGCTCAAGCCGTGTGGTCCGCGCCGATACGTCATGCGGCAATTGCGATCGCTAACCCAGTTGACGGCGACCAGGTTCGGATGACTAACCACCACTGGGCGTTTTCGATCGAGGCGGTGCGGCGGGAAATGGCCTTTGACACATTTGTCGTAGTGAACGACTTCACCGCGCTGGCGATGGCACTGCCCTATCTTGCGCCCTCCCAGAAACTTCAGGTCGGTGGTGGCGAGGCGCGGCCAGATGGCGTGCTTGGCCTGGTCGGTGCGGGAACCGGCCTCGGAATTTCGGGACTTGTGCCAGCTGGCCGGGAGTGGACACCGCTTGCAAGCGAGGGCGGACATGTAACTTTGTCGCCGGCAGACGAAAGGGAGATCGCGATTTTGCGCTTTGCATGGCGTGAATTCGGGCACGTCTCTGCAGAGCGGATGCTTTCGGGGAACGGTCTCGAACTGATCTATCGTGCCCTGGCAGAATTGCGCGCAGCGCCGTCTCAAGCGCTGAATGCAGCCGAGATCACGCAGCGAGCGATGCAGGGGGCGTGCGAACTGGCGGTCGAAACTGTAGACTGCTTCTGTGCAATGATGGGGACAGTCGCAGGCAACCTCGCCCTCACGCTTGGGGCCACTGGGGGCGTGTACATCGGTGGAGGAATCGTTCCGCGTTTGGGAACTTACTTTGCTAATTCGGGTTTTCGTGAACGCTTCGAGCAAAAAGGCCGGTTTTCCAGCTATTTGGCGCGGATCCCGGTGTATGTGATTACCGATCCCTACCCTGCTTTCATTGGCACTTCAAAGATATTGGCGGACCGGCTGCACGCGCTGGAACACGTGCGGACACTTGTATTCGGGAGCAGTCGAATCCCATTGGATTAGAATACCCGCCCCAGCCAGGCTGATGCCGCGCTGTAAGCCTCGCGCGCCCCACAGCGTTCGAATCCCTTGAATTTTGGACCTGTTTTGGAATCATGAATTTCGACTTGGTAGACCGGTTCTCGGATGGGCCCCGCCTGTTGGCCGATATTGGAGGGACAAATGCGCGTTTCGTCCTTGAATTAAGTCCCGGACAATTCGCGGCGCCGTCCGTCCTGTCATGCAGCGAGTTTAGTTCGCTGATCAATGCCATCAAGCATTACCTGGATAGCGTGGCGGCGCAGGCCGCCGGGGCGCAGCGCGTGTGCCATGCCGCCATTGCCGTCGCCAACCCGGTCGAGGGTGATGTCGTCAAAATCATGAATAATGATTGGGAATTTTCTACCGAAGCCCTTCGGCTTTCGCTGGGCTTCGATACCCTGCTGGTGGTGAATGACTTTACCGCATTGGCCATGGCCCTGCCCCATTTGCAGCCAGATCAGCGATTGCAGGTTGGTGGTGGCGTCGCGCGGGCAACTAGCGTGATCGGCCTGATTGGATCGGGTACGGGTCTTGGGGTCTCGGGCTTGATTCCGTCCGACGGCCGCTGGACGGCACTTGGCAGCGAAGGCGGGCATGCCAGTTTTGCGCCTTGCGATCAGCGCGAAATGGATGTGCTGGCATTCGCCTGGCGCGAAATGCCGCACGTTTCCGCTGAGCGTCTGCTATCTGGCCGGGGACTGGAATTGATCTACCGTGCGCTTGGCGAACGTGCCGGCAAAAGCGACCTCGTCAAACTGTCTGCGAGCGAAGTGACTAGCCGGGCACAGGACGAAAGCTGCCCGATCTGTATCGAAGCGGTCGATTGCTTCTGCGCCATCTTTGGATCGGTCGCAGGAAACGTCGCAATGACATTGGGCGCGCTGGGAGGCATTTATATTGGCGGCGGCATCGTACCGCGCCTTGGACCGCTTTTCGCGCGATCGCCATTTCGCCGCCGTTTCGAAGCAAAGGGGCGCCTGGCGAACTATCTGGCTCAAATTCCGACCTATGTCATCACAGCCGAATATCCGACTTTTGTCGGTACCTCAGCAATTCTGGCGGAAAATCTCAAGCAAGTCAGGTCCGAAGCCCCGATCCTTGAAGAAATTCGCCAGCAGCGCGCGCGCATGAGTCCGTCCGAGTCGAAGGTGGCGAACTGGGTGCTGAAATCCCCGCGTGCCCTGCTCGGTTTGCCGATCGCGGAGATCGCGCAGCAAGCAGGCGTCAGCCAACCCACCGTGATCCGGTTCTGTCGCACCATTGGCGTAAGCGGCGTGGCCGACTTCAAGCTGAAGCTCGCATCGGCATTGACGGGAGGCGCCATTTCTCTGAGCCACTGTCATGTGGAAACGTCCGATACCGACGTCGACCTCGCGCGCAAGGTACTCGGCAACAATGCATCGGCCACGCTCGCGCTGCGTGACATGCTCGACGTGAAGTCGCTTACCGCCGGCATCAAATTACTACGCAATGCCCGCCGTGTGGAATTATTGAGCACAGGAAGCTCCCGCGTTGTCGCAGAGGACATGCAGCACAAATTGCTCAATCTCGGCATTGTCAGCAACTGTTTCAGCGACCCGAATTCGCAGGAAATCAGTGCTGGCCTGCTCACGCCTGACGATGTCGCGCTTGTTATTTCACGTTCCGGCGAGACGCCTGAACTGCTGAGGGCCACCAAGGCGGCGCGCGCCCGCGGCGCCAATATTCTGGCGGTCACAGCCAGCGGATCGTCGCTGGCGAAACTGGCGAACGTGCTGCTTGCACTCAATCACACCAAAGACGACCTGAACATGGTGCCAGCGATCGTGCGCCTGCTTCAACTGATGTTGCTCGATCTGCTTGCGGCTGGCCTCGCTCGAAGCGACTCTACTCCAGAGTCCGGAGGGCGCCGCCCGGCGATTGACGCCCTCGATATCCCCCCTGCGATTCGACAAGCGGGGTAAGGTTCAGCCGCTGTTTCTCAATCCCGCGGCGATTCCGTTGATCGACATGTGAATGCCGCTACGGGTTGCGTCGTCGTTGGCGCCATCGCGGAATCGCCGCAAAAGTTCCACCTGCAAGTGATTCAGCGGATCGATGTAAGGCAGCCGGTTACGCAGTGAGCGTCGCATCAAAGGATTCTTATCCTGCAGCTCAAGCTGACCGGTGATTTGCTTGAGCGCCGCGACAGTTCGACCATGTTCAGCGCTGATTCGCCCGAAGATCGCGGCGCGCAATTCGACATCGCTGACCAGGGTCGCGTAACGGCTGGCGATTGCGAGATCGGTCTTCGCCAGCACCATGTCCATATTCGACAGCAGCGTGTTGAAGAACGGCCATTCCTGGTACATCTTGCGCAGCAGTGCGAGCCGCTCGGCCGGCGCTTCCTCAATGAAGCGCTGCACGGCTGCGCCAAAACCATACCAGCCCGGCAGCATCAGGCGGCATTGGGCCCAGCTCAACACCCACGGAATCGCACGCAGGTCCTCGATCGACCTGGACAGCTTGCGCGACGCTGGCCGGCTGCCGACATTGAGCGCTCCGATTTCGGAAATCACCGTCGACTCCCAAAAATAGGTCTCGAACCCGTCAGTCTCGTACACCAGCGAGCGATAGGTGCTCAGCGCCTCGGCAGAGAGGAAGTCCATCGCGGCGAGCTGGGCTGCACATGGTTCAGCTTGATGATGCGAAAGCAGTGTCGCCTCCATTGTCGCGGCGACAAGCACCTCGAGGTTACGGCGCCCGACTTCGGCATTGGCGTACTTGGCGGTGATGACCTCGCCTTGTTCCGTCAGGCGGATCCGTCCCTGCACGGCGCCAGCCGGTTGCGCGAGGATCGCCTCGTAGCTTGGACCGCCACCGCGGCCAACCGAGCCACCGCGGCCATGGAACAATTGCAGCTTGACGTCATGCTGCCGGAAGACGTTGATCAGATCGATCTCGGCCTTCTGCAACTCCCATCCGGAAGTCACAAAACCGCCATCCTTGTTGCTGTCGGAGTAGCCCAGCATGACTTCCTGCAGCCGTCCACGCGATTGCAACAGGCTCATGTAGATGGGCAGGCTGAAAGCACGCGCCATGATAGCCGGCCCACTGCGCAAGTCCTCAATGGTTTCGAACAATGGAACAATGTTGACGTCCAGCCGCGCTGGATGGGGGCGCATCAGTCCGGATTCCTTCAACAGCAGCGCGACTTCCAGCAGGTCCGAAACACTGGCGGCCTTGGAGATGATGTAGTTCGTGACCGATTCGCTGCCGAATTTGGCGTGCGCACCTTTCACCTCCCGGAGGATTGCGAGTTCGGAAGTGGTCTCCTCCGAATAGCGTACAAACGGCGATATCAACGGCCGCGCCGCGTAAAGCTCCTCGAGCAGGAGCGCGGATCGCTCGGTCTCGGACATCGATAGGTAGTCGAGTCCAGGCCGGGCTTGCGAAAGAAGCTCCGCCACCACGCGTTCATGCACGTCCGAGTTTTGACGCAAGTCGACGGGAGCGAGACTGAATCCGAACAGCTGGACCGCGCGGCGAAGCTGGCGAAGGCGCCCCCTTGCCAGTTGCTGCGCGCCGTTTGCGATGAGCGAATGGTGGACGACGTCGAGGTCGGCGAATAATGCCGTGGCGCTGGGATACGCCGATGCGTCGGGAGACGCGCGGTCGGACAGGAGCCAGGTCCGGGTCGCTTCAAGCCGATCGCGGATACCATAGATCGCTCGGCGGTAAGGCTCGTCCAGATAGTGCGGTGAATTATCCGCCGCACTATCGGCAATCGCGCGCAGCTCGTCCGAACAAGCGCACAGGGACTGTGCGAGCGACAACTGGGATGCTAATGTTTGCAGCTCCTCCAGGTAGAATCCGAGTAGCTGCGTCGACTGGGCTTTCAATGTGGCGCGCAGGATATCCGCCGTCACGAAGGGGTTTCCATCGCGGTCTCCGCCAATCCAGCTGCCGACCTTCATGAACGGTGGCAGTTCCACGCCGGCCCAGGCCGCGTCTTTTTGCGCGAGCGTGTCCTCCAGCGAAGAATAAAGCCGCGGCAGGCTTCTGAAAAAGGTGTGTTCGAAGAACGCGAGCCCGTTGTTGACTTCATTCATCACCGACAGCTTCGCCGGACGCAACAGACGCGTCTGCCAAAGAGTCAGTATTCCGCGGCCGAGCGCTTCGTCATTTTCCTGCTCTTCCTCGGGCGTGAGGTGGGCGCGGTCCCGTTCACCGATCAGGCGAGCGATCGCCATCTGGCAATTGAGAATGCTCTTGCGCTGGACTTCCGTTGGGTGCGCGGTGAGAACAGGACTCACGCATGCGCTATTGAAGAACGCCTCCAGGTCGCCACTGCGGCCGGCCTGGAATACGCTGTCGACGGCATGTGCGATGCTGCCGCGGTTAGGCGCCGAGCCGGCAGCCAGGTGGGCGCGGCTGCGGCGGATATGATGTTGATCCTCCGCGATATTGGCCAGTAGGGAGAAGTAGCTGAATGCCCTGATCAGGTGCCCTGTTTCATCGGAAGACATCGCGTTCAGCGCGGAACGAAGGCCTTCATGCGCCGCCTGGTCCTGGTCGCGGCGAAAGCTGATGGACATCTTGCGAATCGACTCGATCCGGTCAAAAGTCCGGTCGCCCTGCTGCGCCCGGATGGTATCGCCGAGCAATCGGCCGAGTTGGCGGATATCGCGCCCAAGTAACTCTTCCTTGAAGCTTGTTGCATCTGAACTAATCATCAAAATCTCCAGCTTGTATTCTTGCGGATTGAGGTCAACCGAATTCGGTGGCGCCGGTTTGTCGCCAGATAGTTCAGTCTTCCGGCAGCGTCTCTTCACGCCAGTGCAAACCATCGCGGCCCAACAGCGCGCCTGAGGCGGCTGGGCCCCAACTACCGGCTGCGTAAGGCTGCGGCGTGCTGTGATCGTTCTCCCAGTGGTCGAGAATGGGGGCGACCCATTCCCATGCCGCTTCCAGTTCGTCGCCGCGCATGAACAGCGTCAGCTGGCCGCGCAGCACATCGAGCAGCAGGCGTTCGTAGGCTTCCATACGCGGCGTGCTGAACTGCTCCCGGAAGTCCAGTTCCAGTTCTGCCGGTTTCAGGTGCATGCCGTCGCCAGGCGTCTTGGCCATCAGGTTCATGCTCAGGCCCTCGTCCGGCTGCAGGCGTATCACCAGGCAGTTGGCTTGGGACTTGGCGGCCGGTTGCGCGAAGATCGAGCTCGGGATGGACTTGAAGCGAACCACGATTTCCGCCAGGGAATCGGCCATGCGCTTTCCGGTGCGCAGGTAGAACGGCACCCCAGCCCAGCGCCAGGTATCGATTTCCGCCTTCAGCGCGACAAACGTTTCGGTGCGTGAACGGTCCGGCGCGTCCGGCTCGTCGCGGTAGCCCGGTACGGACACGCCGTCCACATGGCCGGCGCGGTATTGCCCGCGCACGATGTCTTGTACTAATGTGGTGGGCGTAAATTTCTTCAGCGAGCGCAGCACTTGCAGCTTGGCGTCGCGCACCGCATCGGGCGCAATCGACGTGGGCGGCTCCATTGCGACGATGCACAAAAGCTGCAGCAAATGGTTTTGCAGCATGTCGCGCAGGGCGCCCGAGGCGTCGTAATAGCCGAGCCGGTTGCCCACGCCGAGTTTTTCGGCAATCGTAATCTGAACGTCGGAGATCCATTCGCGGCGCCAGAGCGGCTCGAACAGGATATTTCCGAAGCGCAGGGCCAACAGGTTTTGCACCGTCTCCTTGCCGAGGTAATGGTCGATCCGATAAATCTGCGACTCGGCAAACACCTTTCCCACTTCGGCATTGATGCGCCTGGCGCTGGCCAGGTCGCGCCCCAGGGGTTTTTCCAGCACGACGCGCGAGCCGGGCGTGACCAGCTGGTTGGCCGCCAGGTTCTCGCAGATCCGCGCGAACAGCTGCGGCGGCGTGGCCAGGTAATACACACGGGTCAGGGCCTGGTCGGGCCGCAGCGCCGCCGCCAGCGCGCCGTAGCTGGCAGCATCGGTGGCGTTCAGCGATACATAGACGAGACGCGCGCAAAACCTTGCCCACACTTGCGGCGTCAGCGCCGCCGCCTTGATATGCGGCTTCGCATTGGTTTCGACCATGCGCAGGAAATCCTGCTGGCTGCAGGCCTCGAGACCGACGCAAATGATGCGTGACTCCGCCAGGAGGTCGTTGGCGGCGTCACGGGCGTACATCGCCGGAAGTAGTTTTCGCATCGACAAGTCGCCGCTGCCGCCAAAAAGAACCAGGTCAAAATCGGTGAGCGCCATGATATGAAGTTGTCGTATGAGGAGCGAAGGGAGCAGCACGTTCGCGCTGGATTTATCGGATGCCTGCTGAGCTTTCGTTCAACTATACAGAGACTTCGGTAATTTTACTACGTGAATTTTTGGCGTCGACCCAGTCAACCGGCAGAATGTCGGATTTGCGGGCAAAGCCCCTCAGCTCGTCTAGACAAGTGAGCTCGGCGCGGAGTCCTTCAACATGGTGGAGCATGGTGATTATGTCCGCCAGAGTAATGATGAGCGAACGATGCGTAGTAAAATTTCACGCGAAAAACAAGCGCTACCAGGCTACTTTTTCTAAGGGTGCGATGGGGCGTGCAAAGTAACTGAGGCAACCCGAAGGCGAGCGCCGTGGGCCTGGAGACTACCAGTGAGTCGATCCTGCTGTTGGCGCAGGGCGGGAGCTTATCGAGGGGGTGTCGGCCAGCCAAAGTGGCGGGTCGAGTTCATTGAGCCTGGCAGTGGCGACCAGGCGCTGGATGGCGGCGGCGCGGCGGTCGACGCGCGCCGAGCCGGCGAATTCAAGGTGATGACCAGGGTCACGCCATGCGATACCAGGCCACGCCGTCATGGTCCGTTTGCATCGCCACTTCACCACGGTGAACCAGATAGTTGAGATGCGCGATGCTCTCGCCTGTTGCCAGGTTGAGCTGCATCGCGTTGTCCGAAGTAACTGCGCTGGCAAACAAGGCGCCGAACACGTCGACCGCGCGCCGCGGCACATCGAGCGACCGGCGCAACCGGTCCAGCGAGCGCAGTTGGCCCTGCGCCAGGTAATCCAGGCGCTCATGCAAGCCATGAAACGGTTCGCCGTGCGCCGGCAATACCAGGACATCGTTGGGGACGGCGCGCCTGACTGTGTCGATCGATGCGAGCCAGTCCGCGAGCGGGTCGGCGTCCGGCTCGGTCGGATGCACCGACACATTCGACGAAATGCGCGGCAATACCTGGTCGCCGGAGATAAGCAGCTTCATGGCCGGGCAATACAGGCACGCATGCTCCGGAGAGTGCCCGGTGCCGACCACGACCCGCCATTCATGTTGGCCGATGGTGAACACGTCGCCATCCTGCATGCGCCGATAGCTATCGGGCAGCGTGTAGATCATCTTGCCGAAATTGCCGAAGCGCGCGCGATAGTGCTCGATCGATTCGCAGCTCCAGCCCGCGCGGCGGTAGAAATCGATGGCGTCGGCCGGCGCCTCGCGGCCTGTATCGGCAAGCAGCATGCGGCACACGAGGTATTCCAGGCGCGAAATCCAAAGGCGGCAAGCGAACTTGCGGGTCAGCCAGCCGGCCATGCCGATATGGTCGGGATGCATGTGGGTGACCAGCACCCTGGTCACTGGACGGCCGCCGAGGGGCCCGGCAAACAACTGGCTCCATGCCGTGATGGTCTCTTCGGTTCTCAGGCCGGTATCGACGATGGCCCAACCGCCCTCCTCCTCGATGGCCCAAAGATTGATATGCGACAGTGAAGCCGGCATCGGCATGCGTATCCAACGCACGCCTGGAGCGACTTCGCGCGTCGCCCCGGTCTCGGGCGGATCGCCACAGGGATAAGCCAGCACCCCTTTTGCCGGAAGACTCATTTATGTGCTCGCTTCAGCGGTGGCAGGCACGGCGCCTGCGGCCACGCGCCTGCCCAGATCGACGGCCTGCTTCCCCTGGCTTTCGCCGGTTGCAGTGGCAACTCGTCCCAGCAGAAAATGCGACAGGGCCGGAATCAGCACCAGGGCGCCGACCATGTTCCAGATGAACATAAAGGTCAGTAAGATGCCCATGTCAGCTTGGAATTTGATCGGCGACCATGCCCAGGTCAACACACCCGCGGCCAGCGTCACACCGACCAGCGCCACCACCTTGCCGGTAAAACGCAGTGCATGGCGATACGCTTCCGCCAGCGTGGCGCCCGCGCGCTGCTGCTGCAACTGGATCGAGAGCAGGTACAGTGCATAGTCCACGCCGATTCCGACACCCAGGGCGATCACCGGCAGTGTCGCCACCTTCACGCCCATGCCCAGCGCCACCATCAAGGCTTCGCACAGGATCGAAGTGAGGACCAGCGGCACGACCGCCACGATCACGGCACGCCAGCTGCGGAAGGTGATGAAGCACAAGGCGATGACTGCCGCGTACACGTACAGCAGCATCGTGACGTTTGCCTGCCTGACCACGATGTTGGTCGCCGCTTCGATGCCTGCGCTGCCTGCGGCAAGCAGGAACTGGCGCTCCGGCGTGCTGTGTTCCTTGGCGAACTGCTCCGCCGCCTTCACTACCCGGTCCAGCGTCTCGGCCTTGTGGTCGGCCAGGTACGCGATCATCGGCATCACCGAGCATTCATTGTTGAACATCTCCGGATTGCTGGTGGAGGCGGTACGCGCCGCATAGTTCAGCACGTCCTGGTTCGGCGAGATGGCCAGCCACTTGCTGCTGCCCTCGAAGGTGCCGGCCGTGATCTTGCGTACCGCGTCGGGCAAGGACACCGTGGTCTGCACACCAGGAATCTGCTGCAGCATCCAGCCCAGGCGATCGGTTTCCATCAGCGTCGCGTATTCCAGGCAGCCCTCCGGCCTGGTCTTGACGATCACCGCGAACTGATCGCTGGACAAGGAATACTTGCTGGTGATGTAAGCGTTATCGAGGTTGTAGCGCGAAGTCGGACGCAGTTCCGATGCGCCCGGATCGAGGTCGCCGATCTTCAGGTTCAGGCTGACCACGAAGCCAGCCACCCCAATCACGAGCGAGACGGCGATGGCGCCAATGGCCCAGCGGCGCTCGGTAAAGCGTTCCAGCCATTTCCAGGCGCCGCCTTCCTCCTGCTGCTCGGCACGCAAAGCGCGCGCGGCCGCCTTGTGGCTCACACCTGTGTACGACAGCAGCACCGGCAGCAGCACGAGGTTGGTCAACACCAGCAAGGCCACGCCGATGCTGGCGGTGATGGCCAGGTCCTGGATCACCGGAATGTCGATCATCATCAACACGGCAAAGCCGACCGCGTCGGCCGCCAGGGCAGTCAGGCCGGCCAGGAACAGGCGGCGGAAGGTGTAACGTGCAGCGACCAGCTTGTGCGTGCCGCGGCCGACATCCTGCATGATGCCGTTCATCTTCTGGGCGCCATGCGACACGCCGATCGCAAAGACCAGGAAAGGCACCAGGATCGAATACGGGTCGAGCTCATAACCCAGGGCCGCGACCAGGCCGAGCTGCCACAGCACCGCCACCAGCGAACAAGCCAGGACCAGCGTCGTGCTGCGCGTGCAGCGAGTCCACGAGAAAATGATGCCGGCAGCGATGACGGCCGCAACACCGAAGTAGATCATCATCTGCTGCAGGCCGTCGAGCAGGTCGCCTACCACCTTGGCAAAGCCGACGATGCGGATATCGACCTCGGCGCCTTCGGCCTTGGCGTACCTGGCGCGGATGTCTTCCAGCCGCGTGGACAGCTCGCGGTAATCGATCGCGGCGCCCGTGCGTGCATCCTTGTCCATCAAAGGCACGAAAATCATGCTGGACTTGTAATCGGTGCCGACCAGGCTGCCGTAGATTTGTGCGCGCGCGATGTTCTGGCGCAGTTGCTCGGTGTGCGTGGGCGAACCGTCGTAGTTGTCCGGCATGACCGGACCGCCGGTGAACCCTTCCTCGGTCACCTCGTTCCAGCGTACCACCGGCATCCACAGCGACTTGACGTTGGCGCGGTCCACACCCGGTGTCAGGAACAGTTCGTCGTTGATGTGCTTGAGCGCCTGCAGGTAGGCCGGATCGAAGATGTCGCCATTCTTGTTCTCGACCACGATGCGCAGCGAATTGCCCAAGCCCTTGAGCTCATTGCGGTTGTCCAGGAAGTTCTTGATGTAGGGCTGGTTATGCGGAATCGTCTTTTCGAACGCCGCATTCAGGCGCAACTTGGTGGCATGGAAGCCAAGTACCAGTGTCGCCAGCACGCAGGCGATAATGACCAGAAGACGGTTGTTGAAAATCAGCCGTTCGAAACGGGGGCCCGAGCTGCGGTCGAAATCCTTCAACTCGCGGATGGCCGGCATATCGTCGATATTGTTCGTTACCATTGCATTCTTTCTTCGATTTACTTCAGGGCTTCCACCCGGACGCCACCCATGCCTGCCAGCGCAATCGCGCCCTTGCCGGCCTCGGACACCGCAAATGCGGGCGCCGTGGTCGCGACTTTCACGCGCTTGAAGCTGGCGCCGCTGTCGCCGGACAGCAGCACGTGGCCTGCCTGGCTTACCAGGACGACGGAACCATCCGGGCGTACCATGCCGCTGGCCAATCCCGCATCGACACCGGTGTCGACCTTGCTCCAGGAAGCACCGCCATCTTTGCTGCGCCAGGCATTTCCACGCAAGCCATAGACCAGTGTCATGTCAGGCGTACCGGTAACGCCGAACAGCGTTCCCCGATACGGCAAGGCGACTTGCGTGAAGCGCCGCTGCTCGCGGTCGAATTTGAGGACCAGGCCTTGTTCGCCGGCGATGAACAGCGATCCGCCGGCTCGGCGGATCGCATACAAGTGCAAGCCCTTCGGGTTGTCGGTACGATCCAGCCATGGCGTCCAGCTCTGGCCGCCATCTTCGGTGCGCAGGATCAGGTTGAATGCACCGATGACGAAACCTCGCTTGTCGTCTTCAAACCAGACATCGAGGAAGGGTTTGTCCGCACCTTGCGCGGCGAAAGCGTCGGCGTCCTGCTGTAGCCGTTGTGCCGCAGGATCGTTCGGATCGGCCGGCTTGCCATAGTGCCGGGACAGCAGCGCGGCGGCTTGCTTGCCGTCCAACTGCTTCGTCCAGGTGGCGCCGCCATCGGCGCTATGCAGGATGACGCCTTCATGGCCGACCGCCCAGCCCCGCTGCGCACTTGGAAAATATAAAGCCGTGAGGTCGGAACTGAGCGGCACGTCGGCCTGGGTCCAGTTCTGGCCGTCATCGGAATACAGGATGTGGCCGCGCTGGCCCGCGGTAACCAGGCGCTTGCCGGCCAGGGCCAATGCATTGAGCGGCGCACGCAGCGCCAGGGAACTCTTGGCTGCGGGCAGGGCCAGCGGCGATTGGAAGATCGATTCGGCAGCTGCCGGACCGGAAATCATGGCAGCCCCAAGCACAAGCGGGGCCAATAAGGCTTTGTATTGCACGTCTCGCTCCGTCCAATGTTGATTCGATGTGGACACCCCGGGGCCCGGGGCGATTTTCGTTCGCGGCAGCGATTGAAGCTGGTTGCGGCACCGGAAACCCCGGTGCCGCACGAACGTCAGCGCACGCCTGCGCCGCTGAGGCTATCGGCCGTCCAGCTGCTTTCCGGCGCGGCCTTGTCCAGCACTTTCACGCCACCCTTGCCCGGCCAGACATTCATGCTGTACGTGCCGGCGATGAGGTCGTAGTGGCCCGCGGCGTTGCTGTAAACGCCGCCCGTATCGTAGTTCGACGTGATGTAGTTGAAGCCTGGGCGCCACATTTGCCCGCGCCCGTCATACTGGTCGGAGGCAAGCGCAGCCCAGCTATCCTCATCGACGTAGAAGGTGCGCTTCGAATAGATATGGCGCTTGCCTTCCTTCAGCTTCGCCTCGACCACCCATACGCGATGCAGTTCCCAGCGCACGGCCGACGGGTTGATGACCTTCGGCCCGAACACGTCTTCCGGATTGGCCGCATAGGCGAAGCGGTAGGCGTTGTACGGTACGTAGAATTCCTTCTTGCCGACCAGCTTGAAGTCGAAGCGGTCCATCTTCCCATTGAACAGGTTGATGTCGTCGATGGTCGACATGCCGGAGGTGCTGGCGTTCGGCGTGTCGTAGCCCAGGTCCGGCGCAAGGCGCACGCGGCGCTGGCCCGGCAGGTATTGCCACCTGCGGCTGCCCTTCTCGGCATCGATGTGCTCGTAGGACAGGATCGCTTCCCCGGCACGGCGTGCAGGTCCGGTGTAATTGGCGCGGGCCCGTGTGTAGAGAGTGGCTGCACCGTTCTTCGACTCATCGTAGTATGGCGTCTCCTGCGTCCATATGCCCTGGGTGGAGACGACCAGCTTGCCGGAAGCGTTGACGTTGTACGCCGTGTATCTCGGCACGACAAACCCCACACCCTGGAAACGCGTAATGTGGTTGATCATCACTTCATTGCCGCTCTTCGGGATCGGGAACGGAACGCCGGCACGGGCGCCCTGCAAGGATTGGCCATCGTCAGACAGTTTGGCCCCGGTCGCATTCTTTACCGAATTTTCCTGCAAGGACTTCGGGAGCGACACGGTGCGATGCGTCTTGAAGACTTCGATGCGGAATTCCGGATAGGCCTTCATCAGTGCCTTCGTGCCTTCGGTCAGCTTGTCCGCGTACTGGGCCATGTTCTTGGCGTCGATCGAGAACAGCGGCTTTTCGTTCGCGAAGGGATCGGGGCGCACGCCGCTGGACTTGTCGAAACCAGCGGGAGCGGTGGTCAGGCCACCCGTGTATTCGGGGATCGAGCCATCCTTGTTGCCGGCCTTTTCCGCGCCGGTCATGGTCAGCGTGGTGCCGAGCTTCCTTGCTTCGTCCGCACCAACCGCGGCATGGGCCATGCCCATGGACACTGAAAACAGGCCCGCGCCGGTCAGTGCTGCTGCTAATTTCTTCATCATGTCAGTCTCCTCGTGTTAGAACGATGTCTTGAATGTCAGGTATACCGCGCCGCGGTCCTTGAGCAGCGGGGTCAGGCCGTTGGCGCCAGTGGTTGCAGTGGCTCCCGCCGGTATCGTCCCTGTCGCGTCGGGGATCAGCGTGCCGAAGTAATCGACGTATCTGAGGTCGAAGCGGTATTTGCTGTCGACATCCAGCGCCAGGCCAATCGAATAGCTGCCGGCATCCTCGTTGCCGCCGAAGAGAACTGGCGAGTTGCCCTTCAGGCCACCGAGTAGCTGAGCGGCATCGACAGGTCCCGCCCGGGAACACCTGGAACCAGGTTGGCGTGAAGTTCACTGCCAGGCCGTAGGTGTTCTTGGTGACGCGGTCGAGTGCGGTATTGCCGGCGCGGCCCTTGAAACGGTTGAACGGGTCGCTCGTCACCGAGTTCCAGCGGCTCCAGGTCAGTTCGGCGGCCCAGGAGCACTGCCGAACACCGGTGTCGCACTGATTGTGCCGATTGCGTTCACGACTCCATGCACGGTCTTGCCGCGCGGCCCAACCAACTCGCCCGGCGTGTTCCTGAGTGCATCCGCCCGTGCCTGG
>NZ_QYUP01000130.1 GCF_003590855.1 Massilia cavernae | reverse complement strand
GCTGTACACCCAGGACCCGACCGAGCGCGACCCGAAGGCGACGCGTGAAGCGTTCGCCGCGTTCAAGGCGCTGGTCGAGAAATTCCCGAACAGCATCTACGCCGAAGACTCGATCGCGCGCATGAAGTATCTGGTCAACGCGATGGCGCAATACGAAGTCCACGTGGCCAACTACTACTACCGCCGCAGCGCCTACCTGGCCTCGCTGAATCGCGCGATGAACGCCGTCAACGACTACCAGGAGGCGCCGGCGATCGAAGAAGCGCTGTACCTGATAGTGCGCAACTACGACAAGCTGAACATGCCCGAGCTGCGCGACGATGCCAACCGCGTCTTCATGAAGAGTTTCCCGAACAGCCGCTTCCTCGACCCGAACCGCCAAGAAAAATCCTGGTGGAAATTCTGGTCCAAAAAAGACGCCAAGTAATAGTTGCTAAAATCGGGGTCAGACCACCATTTTCGAAACATTGCGGAAATGGTGGTCTGACCCCGATTTGCGCGGAAATGGTGGTCTGACCCCGATTTGCGAAAGATTGCTTTATGCGACTTTACGGCGGAATACCCAGCTGGTGTCGTTCGAGGCTTCCTTGACGAAGGCGTAGCCGTCAACGTCGAATCGCTTGAGCTTCTGGGGATCGGTGATGCCCTTCACCGCCGCATAGCGCGCCATCATGCCGCGTGCACGCTTGGCGAAGAAGGAAATGATCTTGTATTTTCCGTTCTTCCAGTCTTCGAAGACCGGCGTGATCACCGGTACCGCCAGCAACTTCGGCTTGACCGACTTGAAGTATTCTTCCGATGCGAGGTTGACCAGCGCGTTCCCGCCTTGCGCCGCGATCGTGTCGTTCAGCTTGTGCGTGACCGATTCGCCCCAGAACGTGTACAGGTCCTTGCCGTGCGGCGTCGCCAGCCGCGTCCCCATTTCGAGCCGGTGCGGCTGGATCAGGTCGAGCGGACGCAGTACGCCGTACAGCCCCGACAGGATGCGGACATTCGCCTGCGTGTAGTCCAGCTGCTTCGGCTTCAGCGTGCGCGCATCGAAGCCGTCGTAGACGTCGCCGTTGAAGGTCATGATCGCCTGCCTCCCATCCGCAGGGTCGCCGGTCCAGCTGGCATAGCGGCCGACGTTCAGCGCCGACAGCGCGTCGGAGATGCTCATCAGGCTGCCGATGTCGCTTGGCGACTTGGTGCGCAGCACATCGATCAGCTCGCGCGAGCGGTGCAGGAAATCCGGGTTGGTGTACAGCTTGGTCGTGGGCGGGGTTTCGAGGTCGAGCGATTTTGCGGGCGACAAGACAATCAACATAAAATAAATCAGTATTCAACATTAAACAATCCGACATGATACCTGCTCCAGCGAAACGCATCGTCATCGATACCAATGTTTGCCTCGACCTGTTCGTGTTCCACGATCCGCGCTGGAACATGCTGCTGGCCGATATCGAGAGCGGCGCGCTGGAGGTCGTCACGCGCACCGATTGCCGCGACGAATACCTGGTCGTGCTGCACTACCCCCACCTGCCGCTCGACGAAACCTCGCGCCCCCATTCGGCCGCCCGCTTCGACGACCTGATCAAGGTGGTCACGCCCGAACCGAAACTGATCCGCCTGCCCATCTGCAGCGACAAGGACGACCAGAAATTCCTCGAGGTGGCGCGCGACGCCAATGCCGATATCCTGATCACCAAGGACAAGGCCCTGCTCAAGCTCGCCCGCAAGACGGCGCAGGCGGGTTTGTTCCGCATCATGCTGCCGGAGGCGTGGGTCAAGGCAAGGGTTGCCGAAGCGAGCTAGAATGGCATGGTGTAAATCGTCCAATAGTTCCATGACCAGCATGACTCCTACCCTGCGCACCAAGCTTCCCGCCGTCGGCACCACCGTCTTCACCCGCATGTCCGCCCTCGCTGCTGAACACAAGGCCGTCAACCTCGGCCAGGGCTTTCCCGATTTCGGCTGCGACCCGAAGCTGCAGGAGATGGTCGGCGAGGCCATGCGCGCAGGCCACAACCAGTATCCGATGATGTCCGGCGTGCCCGCATTGCGCGAGGCGATTGCCGCCAAGATCGACGCCTTGTATGGCCACAGCTACGACGCGGCCGCCGAAATCACCGTCACCGCCGGCGCCACCCAGGCCGTAATGACGGCCATCCTGTGCTGCGTACATGCCGGCGACGAGGTCATCGTCATCGAGCCTGCCTACGACTGCTACCTGCCCGCCATCGAACTGGCCGGCGGCGTCGCGGTACCGGTCGCGATGCAGGTCGGCGCGGACGGCTACAGCGTACCCTGGAACCAGGTGGCCGCCGCGGTCACGCCACGCACCCGCCTTGTCGTGATCAATTCACCGCACAACCCCACCGGCTCGATCCTGCGCGAGGCCGACCTGCACGCGCTGGCCGACATCGTGCGCGGCACAGATATGCTCATCCTGTCGGACGAGGTGTACGAGCACGTGGTGTTCGACGGCGGCCGCCACGAATCGGTCTCGCGTCACCCGGACCTGGCCGCGCGCGCCTTCGTCGTCTCCAGCTTCGGCAAGACCTACCACGTCACCGGCTGGAAGGTCGGCTACGTGGCCGCGCCGGCGCCTCTTACTTCGGAGTTTCGCAAGGTCCACCAGTACAACGTCTTCACGGTCAACACGCCGATGCAGCACGGGATCGCCGGCTACATGCACGATCCGGAACCCTACCTCGGCCTGCCCGCCTTCTACCAGCGCAAGCGCGACCTGTTCCGCGATGGCCTCGAGGGTTCGCGCTTCACGCTGCTGCCCGCCGACGGCACCTACTTCCAGTGCGTGCGCTACGACGCCATCTCGCCGCTGCCGGAAGCGCAGTTCGCCGAATGGCTGACTACCGAGATCAAGGTCGCTGCGATTCCGGTGTCGGCCTTCTACAGCAAGCCGACCGAATCGGGCATCGTGCGATTCTGCTTTGCCAAGAAGGACGAAACGCTGGCGCTCGCAGTGGACCGCCTGGCCAGGCTTTGATCCACTCACGACGGAGTCACGCGCATGCCAGGGCCGCAGACCGACGCAAACAGCAGCCAGGCTTCCGTCCTCCAGGACCTCACCCTGGTATCCGGCCGTCTTGAACGCGCCCTGCTCGCCCTGGGCAAAGGCGGGGGCGCCGAGGCCGTGCTGCGCGCCATCGCCGGCAACCTGCCGCACGCATCGACCGCTCGCCGGAAGTGGCCCTCGCCAGCATCTACCTGAACCAGATCCCCGGCATGTACGCGGTGCGCCATTGCGTCGAGACCGCCATCATCGCCTTTCTGCTGGCGCGTTCGATGGGCAAGCCGCCGCGCGACACCGAATCCCTGGTCGCCGCCGCGCTCACCATGAACGTGGGCATGCTGCGGCTAGCCGACACCTTCCAGCTGAAGGACTGCGCCCTCACCGACACCGAGCGCGCGTCCGTGCGCAGTCATCCGGACGAAGGCGCGCAACTACCGCCGCTCGCTGCTTCCGCCCGAGGCCTGCCTGAAGCTGCTCGGCGAAGGCCGGGACGACGAGTTGGCGCAGCACCTGGAACGCCAGGTCGGCATGTACCCGCCCGGCACACTGGTCAGGCTGGAAGATGGTGAAACGGGAGTAGTGTCGTCGCGCGAGGGTCCGCTGGTGCATGTGCTGCGCAGCGCCGACGGAACGCCGGTAGCGCAGCCGCTGGTGCGCTCAGCGCACCAGCCGGGCCATGCCATCGACACGGCACAGCACGAAGACGACGCCCGGCTGCGCTTCAGCATGCGCCAGGTGTGGGGCGCTGCAGCGGCGGTCTAGGAATGTAGCCTGGCGGGTTTCGCTACGCGCGCTTACTTGGCCAGTGCGGAGGTAAACGATTCGAGGCTGGCCTTGCGGTCCGCGTTTACCTTCTGCACAGTGGCGCGCTCGCCCAGGAATTTGAGGTAATCGCGCGACGGCAGGCCCGCCAGCACGTCTTCACCCAGGATTTTCTTGGTGGCCGACGAGATCAGCGGCAGGTGGCACACCGCGGCGCAGTCGGCCATGGTGAAGCTGTCGCCCGCGATATACGGCGCAAACTTCGCCAGGCGCGCGAACGCCGGCACGTTCTTGGCCAATTGCTTGCGCACGCGTTCCTTCGAACTGTCGGAGATCGTGCCACCGAAGAAGGCGGCGCCATACAACTCGCGCGCCACGAGTTCAAGGTGCAGTTCCATAAAGGTGATCAGCTCCTGCACCTTGGCAGCCTGGTACACGTCCCGCGGCAGCAGCGGAACTTCAGGAAAGCGCGCTTCGATGTAGTTGACCAGCACCTGCGATTCGGCCAGCGGACCGTCTTCCGTTTCGAGGAAAGGCACCTTGCCCAGCGGCGAGCGCGCCAGCATTTCCTCGGTCGGCTTGGTCGTCCACACCAGCACTTCCTCGAACGGCACATCCTTCTCCATCAGCGCCAGTTTTACCTTGTTGTAGTAGTTACTGGCCGCGAATCCGCACAATTTCAGCATATAAGCTCCTTTTAGTTAGTTCGACAGCGCCTGCAGCTTGCGCTCGACAAAAGCCCGCAGTTGCGGGGTGAGGCTGGTTGATTCCTTCGCGCGCGTGAACGCGGCTACGGCTTCGGGCATGCGCTTCTCGGCCTGCAGCGACAGGCCCAGGCCCATCCACCACACGCCATTGGCCGGCGCCTTGCGCAAGGCGGCCTGGTACTGCTCGGCCGCCTCGCGGTGACGGTCGTCGTGCGCCAGTGCGCCTGCAAGGAAGGCGTGGTATTCGGGATCGCCGTTCGCGTATGGCAGCGCGCGCATCAGGGTTTCGATGCCCGAGGTGCCGCCCTCGATCTGCAAGCGTGCCAGCAGCATCGCCATCGCGGGCTGGCGCGGATCGAGGATCAGGCCTGTTTGCAGGAGATGCATCGCTTCGCCCCTGCGGCCGCTCTCCATCAGCAGGCCCACCAGTGTCTGGCGCGCGGCCTCGTGGCGGCTGTCGATGCGCAGCGCCTGCTCCAGCGCGGACACCGCTTCGCTGGTGCGGCCCTCCTGCAGGCTGGCCAGCGCACGCCTGTATTCGGTTTCGGCGCGCTGCCTGGGCGTTATCTGCAGGCCGGCCGCACTTGCCGCAGGCGCCATCTTCGGCGTGGCTGCCGCGGCAACGGCGGCCTTCACTGGCGGCTTTTCGGCCTTGGGCGCCGGCTTTTTGGTGATGGTCATTTCCGGCGTCGGGGCCTTGCCGGCCTTCGCTGCAGCCGGCTTTTCAGGCTCGATGGAACCCACCGGCGCCGATTCGGGCGCCGCGGCGGCCGGCTCGTCGACCACTTCCGGCGGAATCTGTTCTACCAGCGGCGTCGGACTCATCTGCGTCACCTGCTCCGGCGCGCGCGCAGTCACAGCATCCGGCGCGCGCGCACGTTTCGTCAATATGAAAGCGGCGCCGGCGGCGACCGCCAGCCCCACCGCCACCGCGCCGGCAATCGCCAGCGGGCGCAAACGGCCTTCATCGTAGACCACCGACTTCACGTCCGCAGGTGCCGCCTCGCCCGGCGCGGAACCGCGCTTGTCGAGGTCTTGCAGCATCTTGTTAATCAGGCTCATTGGGTCAGCGCCCAGGCAAGGCCGCCGGCAGCGGCCAGCAGCACCGAAAACCCGCCCAGCCACGGCCACAGGCGGCGTTTGACGGCGCCGGTGTCGCGCGCGGCTTCGGCCACGTGCTTGCGGCTGACCTGCTGGCGCCCTTCGCCGTAGGCCACCATCAGCGACTTGTTGGCCAGGATGTTGACCAGGCGCGGGATGCCGCCGCTGGCCGAAAACAGGCGCGACACCGCGCTGCGGCTGAAAATGCGCGCGCCCGCGAAACCGGCCACGCGCAGCCGGTGCGCCAGGTAGTATTCGAGGTCGTCGCGGGTCAGCGGACCAAGGTGGTAATGGAAGGTGATACGCTGGGCCAGCTGGCGGATCGATTCGAGTTCGAGCTTGCGGTTCAGTTCCGGCTGCCCGAACAGCACGATCTGGAGCAGCTTGCGCTTTTCGGTCTCGAGGTTGGTCAGCAGGCGCAGCGCTTCCAGGCTTTCCACCGGAATCGCCTGCGCTTCGTCGAGGCACAGCAGCACGCGCTTATCCTGGCCGGCCAGCTCCATCAGCCGCATTGTCAGGGCTTTCAGCAACTGGTGCTGGTCGACGTCCTTGTCCAGCACGACGCCAAGTTCGTCGGCCAGCGCAAGCATCAGCGTGCGCGGTTCGAGGTAGGGATTCGGGATGTAGGCGGTAACGAAACCCTCGCCCACGGTCGCCATGAACTTGCGGCACAACAGGGTCTTGCCGGTGCCGACTTCGCCGGTGATCTTGATGAAGCCTTCGCCGTTGCGCGCCGCCACCAGCAGCGTGTTGAGCGCCTCCTGCGAGTGCGGGCTGGTAAAGAAGAAGCTGGTGTCCGGCGTTATGCTGAACGGCACCTCACGCAGGCCGAAGTGTGCGGTGTACATTACTTGCGCCTCGTTGCGTTCGGATCGAGTTCGCGGATGCGGCGGCTGGAGTCCAGCAGGTCCTGGCTCCACTCGCCGCCGCCGTCGACGATGGTGGGCTTGATCAGCACCACCAGCTCGCGCTTCTGATTGACGGTCTTGCGGTTCTTGAACAGGTTGCCGATCACCGGCAGGTTGCCCGCGCCCGGCACTTGCGCCTTGTCGTTGTTGCTGGCCTGGCGCATCAGGCCGCCGATCGCGACGACCTGGCCGTTCTGGCCGCGCACCATGCTGTCGATTTCCGATGTGGACGACGCCGCCAGCGGCAGGCTCAGGTTGCCTGCGCTGCCCAGGTTGATGCCCTTCTGGATCGTGGTCACCTGGCTCACCGACGGGTGCACGTGCAGGATGATGTTGCCCTTGTCGTCGATCTGCGGCGTCACGTCCAGCACCACGCCGGAGAAGAACGGCTGCAGGG
The DNA here is from genome assembly GCF_003590855.1 of Massilia cavernae. GTDB lineage: Bacteria > Pseudomonadota > Gammaproteobacteria > Burkholderiales > Burkholderiaceae_D > Telluria_A > Telluria_A cavernae. The sequence continues at coordinate 1,125 of NZ_QYUP01000130.1, read as the reverse complement.
TCACGCTCGGGGTCACCGTGTTGCCGGTGGCGCTGGTGTTGGTGGTGGTAGTCACGCCGGTCACGTAGAACTCGTCGGTGCCGATCTTCAGCACGGCCTTCTGGTTGTTCAGCGTGGCGATGCGCGGGCTGGACAGCACGTGCACGGTGCCCTGCGATTCCAGGAAGGAGATCAGCGCGGCAAAATTATTGGTCTGGAACGCCAGGCCGAACAGCGAGCTGCCCAGGTTGGCGGCGTTGGCCAGGGTGAAGCCGCTGCTGGCGGACAGGCCGGTTTCGCTGGTCATGGTGGGCGGCTGCCCGCCGCCGAACGGCAGCGGCGCCAGGGTGGTGCCGGGCCCGACAACGCCGGTCGAGACGCGGTTGTCGTGCGAGCCGCGGAACGAGGCGAACGATGCCCAGTTGATGCCGCTCTGGAAACTGTCGTTCAGCTCCACCTCAAGTATCTTCGCTTCCAGGATCACCTGGCGGTCCACCGACAGCTGGGTCGCCTTCAGGTAGCTGTCGACGTTGCGCAGCTCATCCGGCATGGCGCGGATCACCAGCACGCCCGATTGTGGACTGATGACGACGCTGCGCCCGCCCTTTTCCGACGGCCCGACGATGGCCTCGATCGACGCCTTCAGCTCGACCCAGAAATCGTTGCTCGAATTGGTGCTGACGGCCGAACTGTCGCCGGCCATGCGGCTGTTCGGATTGTTCGGGTCGTTGCTCTGGTTGTTCGGGTTATTCTGGTTGTTGATGTTGTTGTTATTGCTGTCGCCGCTGTTGCTGATGCCGGCGTTGGCCACCGATGTCGAGGTCACCCGCAGGTTGGATGCGCCGCGGCGGTTGCCGACCAGGTAGTTCACATGGAACATGCGTGTCTGCATGGTCAGCGGGCGGATCGAGATACGGGTACCCTCGATCTTGTAGTCGTAGCCGTACAGCTCGCGCACCGCGTCGAGCGCCTCGGCCATCGTCACGTCCTTCAGGTTGGCCGTGATGGCGCCGCTCACCTCCGGATGCACCAGCATGTTGTAGCGCGTGCCCGCCACCAGCGAGTTGAAGAACTGCTGGGCCGGCACATTGTTGAAGGACACGTTGAAGCGTTCTTCCAGCGCCGGGCGCGCCTTCGGCAGCTGGG
>NZ_QYUP01000129.1 GCF_003590855.1 Massilia cavernae | reverse complement strand
AAAAATGACCCTTTCCAGGAAATTACCCGTTCGCTTGTCAAAATTTTCTAGCTCTTTAATGACGGGCATTTCGTCAAGCTGGCCACTTGCAATTGTCATGATACTTCCCCTAAATTTTCTATTTCAACTTCTCAAACCCGACCCCTTGCGCACCCACCACAGCGACGCCCGTCCCGGCCGCTGCGACGCCTGCGAAGGCATTCGGCACTGCGGCCTTGCGCAAGGTAAAACTGGCGCCGCCATCGTTGCTGATCAGGAGCTTGCTACCTTGGGTTACTAGGACGATGCGGCCATCGGCAAGGCGGGTTCCGCCAGTGATGCCCTCGCTGAGCCGCGTGTCCACTTTGTTCCAGGTACGCCCGCTGTCGCTGCTGCGAAACGCGTTGCCGCGCATGCCAAACACAAGCAGCGTTCCCTGCTCTGCAACAAGGCCGAAATAAGTGCCCTGATAGGAACCGGGCAGGGCAACGAAGCGGCGTTTCTCTTTGTCCAAACGCAGTATCAGACCTTGCTCCCCTACCACATAGATGCCATCCGCCGAGCCCCGGATGCCATAAAGATGCAGGCTGTTGGGGTTATCCATCCTATCCATCCACGGAATCCAGCTGTTGCCGCCGTCTTCGGTGGCGAAGATCTGCCCGAAAGCGCCGACAACGAAGCCTTTTTGTTCGTCTTCGAACCAGACGTCAAGGAAAGGGTGGATAGGCCCTTGCTCTATATACCGCTGTGCATCTGCAAGCAGGGCATCGGAGCCGGCCTGGCCCGATCCGGCCTCGCGGTAGTATGCGACCGTCGTCTTTGCAGCCGCCCGGCCGTCAAACTGCTTGGCCCAGCTTCGGCCACCATCGCCGCTATGCAAAACCACGCCATCATGGCCGACGGCCCATCCATGTCGCTCTGATGCAAAATGTACCGCCACCAGGTCGGAACTGACCGGAGAAGGCGACTGGATCCACGTGGTCCCGGCGTCGTTCGCAATGAGGATATGTCCACGCCGGCCCACCGCCGCCACTTTGGACCCCGATGTAGCGATGCCCGCCATCGCACTGCGCGCCACCAGTGTGCTCTGCCGGGCTGGAACGTCCAGCGGATCCTGATAGGCCGCGTGGCACGGCAATATGGCTGTCGCCAGTGCGCATGCAGCGGCTGCGCGCATGAGAATAAACCTGCCCATTTGATTTCTTTCCTTAGTATTGACACGCGGGCGCTACCGCCCGCGTGCGTTCTGACTATGCGCGTTAGCGCAGGCCGCGAGCGGACAAGCCATCCGCAGTCCACCAACGCGCAGACTGCTGGGGAACGTCGAAATAGCCTTTGGTTTCCGCAGCCAGGCTGTTGATCACGTATATGCCGTTGACCAGGTCGTAATGGCCATACGTATCCGCCGTTGGCGCCGGCGTCTCATAGCGTTGGATCATGTAATTGAAGCCGACTCGGTAGAGTTTTCCGCTGGCGTCATACTGGTCGCTTGCGCCAGCGTTGAAGGTGTCCTCGTCCCAATAGAAGACCCGCTTGGAATACACGTGACGCTTGCCCGGCTTCAAGTTCGCCTCGACTACCCAGACCCGGTGCAGCTCCCAGCGGATACATTCTGGATTCAAATGATTTGGCGTCACCACTTTGTCGTCCGGACACGACTTGGGATCATTCAGCTTGTAGGAGTTGTATGGGATGTACATTTCCTTTTTTCCCAGCAACTTGAAATTGAAGCGATCCATGCGGCCGGCGAACAACGCCATGTCATCGTACGTATTGGCGCCGGCCGACTGGGCCATCGGCGTATCTGCAGCCAGCTCGGGAGCGAGCTTCACGCGGCGCTGGCCGGGAAGATACTGCCACGCCTTGCGGCTGTCGGTGACAAAGCTCATCGGATCAATCAGCGTCACCGCATCGCCGGCGATACGGGATGGCGCAGTCGAGGTCCAGGAAATCATCCAATACTTGTCGGTGCTGGTCTTGTTGGGATCGTAATACGGGTATTCCTGATGAATATCGTTCTGCCCGGTCATGACCTTCTTGCCGCTCGAGTCAACGTAGTAGGTACGTTGCGTCACGAAATAAGAAAAGCCCCCGAAGCGCAGCAGGTGATTCCACATGGCTTCATAGCCATCCTTCGGAATAGGAAAGGGAACGCCGCCGTGGCAGCCATCGACAGCTTCACCGGCATTAGTTGTCTTACAGTTAAGTGCATTCTTGAGGGTATTGTCCCGCACGTACTTGGGAACCGCGGCAGTGCGGTGGGTTGGATACACGTCGACGCGGAAGGTAGGATATTTTTTGATCAGCGCCTTGGTGCCCTCAGTCAGCTTGTCGGCATACTTGTCCACATTCTTCGCATCGATGGTCAGCGTAGGCTTTTCATTGCCGAATGGATCCGGCCGGTGCCCAGGATTCTTGCGGTCATAACCGGCGGGCGGCGTGCCCAGGCCCCCGGTATATTCGGGGATGGTGCCGGCGCTGTTGCCGCTTTTTTCCGCTCCGATCCAGGTCAAGGAAGTGCCCAATTGCTTGGCTTCCTCGACGGGTACTGCGGCGTGCACACCGCCGACCATTGCGATACCACCAAGCACCAACAGAATTCGCGAATTTTTCATTGATATCTCCAGTATGAGTTTTGTTGTATTCAAAATGCGGTTTGAAAGTGGCAACCAGCCAGCCACGATCGGTCAGCGGCAACTCACCGTTGAATTGACCGTTTGGCTTGATCTTGCCCAGGTAGTCCACGTACTTCAGACTGAGGTTGTATTTTTGTTGGCCAACGTCAGGAGTCAGCGCGATACTCGCAGTGCGCCCTGGCCTTGATAGCCGCAGCGCGTACGGCCGAGTTTGCCGCTCAAGCCGGTCTGATACGTGATGGGCATTTGCAATTCAACGGATGGCAACACTTGGGAACCAGGTTCGGCGTGAAGTTAAGCGGCATGCCAACGTAATTTTTCGTGGCACAGGCGCTCGTCTTTGTCTTTGCGGCGCTAAGGCGGCATAGCCTACGCCGAAAACAGGGCAGGGTTCCTAGTGACTCTATCCAGCCTGCTGTAGGCCACTTCACCCAAGTAGCTAGCCGTATCGAATAACGGCGTTCTTCCAATTAACCCCATGGCATTCACCACCACGTGATGGGTATTGCCGCGCGCCCCCTCGATTGCCCCGCCATCGCCAGGAGCACTGTTGAGCGCCGCATTTTTACGGTATGACCACTCTGCACCGTAACTGATGCCGCCCAGTTCCTTGGACAAGCTGATCCCAAACAATTGCAAGTCTTGAGCATAGGCAAGGCGATAACCGGCAGGTGCGCCAGCGGTACCGGACAACAGTAGCCATGGGTTTTTCTCATCATATTTACGATAGTAGAACCCGGCAGTACCGTTCAGCCACTGCGGACTCCAGCGTGCCATGACACCAAAGTCCCCTCGCCCGTCGGGCTTGAGATCCCTGCTACGCGGGAAGGCGAATCCCGGCGCTACCGGCAGCGCGTTCGGACCTTCCCCGAGGGAATCCAGCAATCCTAAATAGGTTCCGCCTTCCGGATAGCGGTTTGGGCGCCAGTCGAAGAAATATTGTGCGCCAATGGAGAGTTCTTCAGTCAAGCCCGCCTGGAACGATGCTTGGCTAACGGGCAGGAAAAGTTCCTTTACTTGCGACCCTGGATTGCCAAGCGCCTTGATCAGGTCTATCGGCCCCTGGGAAGAGGCAATGCCATGGCCGGCCGTCAAAAGGGACTCGCCCCAATAAATAGAATGGCGCCCCAGTTTCACGCTGACTGGAACGCTACCGGCGTCGAAATTGCTGAATACAAAGGCATCAAGAATTTCGCCGGACGCCCCCGCGTGATAACGCTTAGTGTAATTCGCGTAGCGGTTACTCGAATAGCTGTTTGGGAAACCTGCGGCAGCGACTTCCGAGTTTGATCGAATTGCGTCATCCCGATAGGCCTGGTCGTACCAGGCACTGGCACTGACACGGAAGCCGATATCCTTCTTGTAGGCGAAGTCGATTTCGGTCAAGAGATCGACACGGTTGCTGACCACGTCGCCGCTTTTGAATTTCGCGTCAGACTCATCGTAATTGGGGTGCGTGGCGATTCGACGATCCGGCGATTCGGTACGCATCCCCAGGTTGTAACGGATGCCATTATCCCAACGCAATGAAACATCGGGATTGCCTGTCTCGATCGACACTGCGGCTGCTTTTCCGGCAACAAAGGCAAGCGCAATAGCCAGCGCCAAACCTCTCTTGGACATACAAGAAACTTCATTTTGCATCGACGTTTTTTTCACCTTCTGTCTCCTTTCATTTGTCAACAAATTCAATCGCGGCGCCCATGCTGCAGTGCGGCCGCTGTCTCTCTGGTCTGGGTGAGATACAGGTGCACTGTAAGGAAGGGCGCATGGAGACACATCGTCGGATTTGACGAGCGACGACTTTTGGTGAGGAAAAACGACAACATGAAGCCCGCACGTCCAAGCGGCATCGGGGGGTTGAGACAGCCAGTGCTCGTCGGTTAAGACGAGCTCTTTTTGGCGAAAGTACGGTCCAATTTGAACTTGCAAACTTTTTTCAGAAACGAACATGTCCAATGATCCAATAGTTATTGTTTCTGCTGCACGTACACCGCTGGGAGCGTTCCTGGGCGACTTCTCGCAGCTAACCGCCCCTCTACTCGGCGCAGCCGCCATCAAGGCAGCTGTCGCAAGCGCTGGGATACCGGCCGAATCGGTCCAGGAACTCGTCCTCGGCTGCGTCCTGACCGCGGGGCTTGGCCAGGCGCCTGCTCGCCAAGCCAGCATCGCCGCCGGGCTGCCGTTATCGGTTAGCTGCGCCGTCGTCAGCAAGGTATGTGGATCCGGAATGAAAGCCGTCATGGTCGCTCATGACACGCTGGTCGCCGGCAGTAGCGACGTGGTGATTGCGGGCGGAATGGAGTCCATGAGCAATGCTCCGCACTTGATGCCTCAGGTGCGGGGAGGACTCAGGCTGGGCCACGGACGTGTGGTCGACCACATGTTCCTGGACGGTCTTGAAGATGCGTATTTTGAGCGTGGCCGTCTCATGGGCACTTTTGCTGAAGACTGCGCCGCCAGCTACGGCTTCACACGCGAAGACCAGGACACGTACGCGATCGAATCCACGGTCCGCGCGCAAAAAGCCATCACGTCCGGTGCATTCGCTTGGGAAATCGCGCCTGTCACCGTCACCAACAAGCTGGGCAATACCGAAATAGGCAATGACGAACAACCGTTGAAGGCACAGATCGACAAGATTCACCGGCTTAAACCAGCCTTCAGGAAAGACGGCACCGTGACAGCCGCTAACTCGAGTTCCATTTCGGATGGCGCAGCCGCGCTGGTACTGATGCGCCAGTCGACTGCGGACAAGCTGGGAGCCAAGGCAATCGCCACCATCCTGGGCCATACCACGCATGCCCATGAGCCCCATTTATTTCCCACAGCGCCGGTAACCGCGATGAATAAAATGCTGGCCAAGGTCGACTGGTCAGTCGACGACGTCGACCTGTGGGAGATCAATGAGGCTTTTGCCGTTGTCACGATGGCGGCCATCCGCGATCTGAAACTCGACATTGGCAAGGTGAATGTCCATGGCGGTGCATGTGCGCTGGGCCATCCGATTGGTGCCAGCGGCGCGCGCATTCTTGTGACGCTGATCGGCGCCTTGAAAAAAACTGGTGGCAAGCGCGGTATTGCGAGCCTTTGCATCGGCGGCGGCGAAGCCACCGCGATCGCCATTCAAATGAATTAAGGAAGATAGCTATGATACTGACCCAAGAACAGGAAATGATACGCGACTCCATGCGCGACTTCGCGCAGGCACGCCTGGCCCCCTTTGCAGGCGAATGGGACCGCAATCATACCTTCCCGAAAGAAGCGCTTCAGGCGCTCGGCGCGCTGGGCGCGCTCGGCATGATCGTCCCGGAGCGCTGGGGCGGCGCGGGCATGGATTACATGAGCCTGGTTCTGGCAATCGAAGAAATTGCTGCGGGCGATGGGGCTACCTCGACTATCGTCAGCGTGCAAAACTCGCTGGCCTGTGGCATCACGCTCAAATTCGGTTCCGACACACAAAAAGAGACATGGCTGAGACCCTTGGCACAGGGTGAAAAGTTGGGATGCTTTTGCCTGACCGAGCCCCATGCAGGATCGGATGCGTCGTCGCTGCGCACCACCGCCGAGCGTGACGGCGACGATTGGATCCTGAACGGCACCAAACAATTCATCACGACTGGCAAATACGCTGACGTTGCAATCGTCTTTGCCGTCACCAACAAGAATGAGGGAAAAAAAGGCATTTCGTGCTTTTTAGTCCCGACCACCACCGCCGGCTACATCGTGGCGCGCGTCGAAAACAAGTTGGGCCAAAAAGCCTCGGATACTGCGCAAATCATCTTTGACAACTGCAGGGTTCCTGCCAGCGCCATGATGGGTGCCGACGGTGACGGCTACAAGATCGCCCTGTCGAATCTGGAGGCTGGACGGATTGGCATTGCGGCGCAAGCGGTGGGCATGGCGCGCGCTGCTCTGGAGGCTGCGCTGAAATACGCACAGGAGCGAGAGACGTTCGGCAAACCGATTATCGAACACCAAGCTATTGCATTCCGCCTTGCCGACATGGCGACGCTGCTCAACGCGGCCCGGCTGATGGTGTGGCATGCGGCGAGCCTGAAAGATGCCAGCAAACCCTGCCTTACTGAAGCATCGATGGCAAAGATGTATGCGTCAGAAGTGGCAGAAAAGATTTGCTCCGACGCTATCCAAATTCATGGCGGTTACGGCTATGTCGATGACTTCCCGGTCGAGCGCATCTATCGCGATGTTCGAGTAACGCAAATTTACGAGGGCAGCAATGACATTCAACGTATGGTGATCAGCCGGGCGCTAGCACGGTAAGGATCGACCCCATGGGGTTTGGCAGGATGTTGAAAAATCCCCCCGGCCTGTCAACTGGACGGTTGGGGTATACGTTGTGCAATGAGAGCAACTTTCCACTTCGATATTATGCGCAAGTCCGACGTTACCCAGCACGCCATGTTCAGCTACCGATCGCTGGAGGAGCGTATTCCTGAGGCGCATCCGCTGCGCAAGTTGCGCATTCTGGTCGATGGAATTTTGCAGAGCATGAGTGCTGAATTTGAACCGCTGTACTCGCGTCGTGGCCGGCCGTCGATTGCGCCCGAGCGCTTGCTCAGAGCCAGCCTGATCCAGACTTTGTTTACGATTCGCTCCGAGCGCCAGCTGGTCCAGCACATCGAATACAACCTGCTCTATCGCTGGTTTGTCGGGATGAATATCGACGAGGCAGTATGGAACCACTCGACCTTCAGTGCCAACCGCGACCGCCTGTTCGGCGAGAGCATGGCCCAGCGTTTCTTCGCCCAGGTGTTGCTGATCGCGGAATGGCAGGATCTGATTTCGGACGAACATTTCACGGTTGATGGCACCCAGATCGAAGCATGGGCATCGATGAAAAGTTTCGTCAAGAAGGACAGCAGCGGCACGCCGCTCGAGGTTGGCGGGCGCAACGCCACCGTTGATTTCAAGGGCGAGCTCCAACGAAACGCATCAATCGACGACCAATCCGGACGCCCGCTTGTACAAGAAAAGCGAAGGCGACAAATCGCGGATGAGCTACTTGAGTCATGCGCTGATGGAGAACCGCAATGGCTTGGTTGTCGATGCCGAAACGACGCTCGCGACCGGCACGGCAGAGCGTGACGCGGCGCTGACGATGGCGACGCGGAGCATGACGAAAGCGGGCTCGACGCTGGGCGCCGACAAAGGCTATGATGCCGCCGGGTTCGTCAAGGATCTGCGCGCGCTGAAGATTACACCGCACGTCGCGCAGAAAAAACACAGCGCCATCGATGGCCGCACGACGCGCCACGATGGCTACGGGGTGAGCCTGAAGAAACGCAAACTGGTCGAGGAAATATTCGGCTGGCGCAAAACAATCGGTGGGCTTCGCAAAGCGTCGGTTTGGCGAAGGTCAGGGCGCAAACGATTTTTACTTTCGCAGCCTACAACCTGACACGCATGGCGACGATTTTTGGTTGGCGTTTGTCGACTGTATAGGGCGGAATCCGCCAAGTGAGCGCCGAAAGTCATGAAACACGCGGGAATCGCCCCGGAAAGCAACTAGAACCCGGTTTCGAGGCAGCATGCGGGTTTGCGAGCGATAAATTTCGACTGATCATCGATAAAACCCGAAGGTATCATGCCTTTTTCAACATCCTGTTAAGTCTGATGGAGCAGCGAGGCTGAGTTATTAATGATTCGATTCCACGTTTCGGCGGTGAGACGAACTATTGCATTAATATAATTCTTAACACGGCACTACAAAAACCCTTGCTTGACCGCTTGCAGAGATCTGACTGCGCACCATCAGGGACAGTGTAGTTATCTTTTCTGACGTATAATTTATCGATCAATACGCTGGAGTAATGCTGATGGCATACCCTGCTGATGAAAAGGAAACGGGCGTGCGAACGCCGGTGCCGGACAAGCACGAGGAAGAGTTGGTGCGGCTTAACCGTGCGCTCAGAACCTTAAGTGCCGGCAACCGTGCCCTGCTTCGAATGACAGATGAGCAGGACTTATTGCATGAGATGTGCCAGGTCATCGTCGAGACCGGTGGCTACGCCTTTGCCTGCGTCGCCTATGCGGTGCATGATGAGGCAAAGAGTCTGCGATGGATGGCAGGAGTCGGTACGGATATTGCACTCCTCGACACGTTCCATTTCACTTGGGCCGATACAGAATTCGGCAATAACTTGCCAGGCGCTGCAATTCGTACAGGTCAACCGATAGTAGGAGTGCATATCGAGGATCCGGCTTACGCGGGTGAAGTCTTCGCTCCCATACGTGAGCATATTATTCAACACGGTTATGCATCCTTTACCGCCTTTCCATTGCGCGTCGAGGGGCAGGTGCTCGGCGTCTTGGCGATAGCGGCAAACGAACCAGATGCCTTTGATGAAGAGGAAGTTAAACTGCTTAGCGAGTTGGCGGACGATCTCGCCTATGGCATTACCAACCTGCGCACGCATATCCAAAAGCGCGAAGCGCAAGCCACGATCACTCGTCTGGCATATTACGATACGCTCACCGGCTTGGCCAATCGCACGCGATTGGTGGAAGAACTGGAAGCCGCAATAGACGATGCGAAGCGGCAGCGTCATGCTCTGGCTGTATTGCATCTTGAAGTAGGCCACTTTCGTGCAATCAACAAGGTGCTGGGCTACCGCGCGGGCGACGAACTACTGCAGACACTCAGCCGGCGGCTATCCAGCGAGATACAGAGCAAGGAAATCTTGGCCAGGGTAGGCGAAGCGGAGTTCGCCCTGCTGTTGCCCGATGGCGGCGCCGAATATGCGATACAGGTCGCGCAACGCCTGCTGATCGTGCTGCTCGAGCCTGTCGAGGTCGCGCAGCTGACCCTGGATGCCAGGGTAGCAATCGGCATCGCGCTGTTTCCCGGCCACGCCACCAACGCGGAGTTCCTGTTAAGGCGTGCCAATGTCGCCATGCACCAGGCCAATCTGGCGTCTGGAGGCTACGCCATGTACACCGAGGGCCAGGAACAGGAGCACACCCGACGCCTGGCTCTCATGGGCGACCTGCACCGCGCCATTAAGAACAGCGAACTGCGCTTGTTTTGCCAGCCTAAGGTCGACATTCAGTCGCGCCGTGTATGCGGTGCCGAAGCACTCGTACGCTGGCAACATCCGCAACACGGCAACATTCCGACGTTCGAATTCATCCAACTCGCTGAAGAGGCGGGAACGATCACCCCACTGACGAACTGGATGCTGGAGGCCGCTTTCAGCCAAACCTACGCTTGGCATGAGGCGGGACTCGAGTGGCCGCTGGCAGTCAACTTGTCGGGGCACGACCTTTACGATCCGAGATTGATCGAACGCATCCGAGGCATGTTCTCGACCTGGGGCATTGCACCTTCGCTGATCCAATTTGAGCTTACCGAAAGCGCCGTGATGGCCAATCCCACAGCCTGCCTGGAAACGCTCGCCCGACTGAAGCAATTGGATGTCAAACTGTTCATCGACGATTATGGCACGGGATATTCCAGCCTGAGCTACCTGCAAAAGCTGCCTATCGATGCGGTAAAAATCGACCAATCATTTGTCATGCCGATGGTGATTAACAGCAATTCGGCGATGATCGTATCGTCCACAATCGAGCTGGGCCATAACCTGGGCTTGACCGTGGTGGCCGAAGGGGTGGACAGTCAAGCTGTCTGGGACCGGTTGGCGGCGCTAAAGTGTGATGTCGCACAAGGGTATCACATCAGTATGCCGATGCCGGCAGAGCAATTTCAGGCGTGGAGCAGTGCATGGTCGCAAGGCTCGCATTGTCAATAGCGTCCCACAACAACGCTTTTCGTCCGCCGCATATACATCAAGCCAACGACGCTTGGTCGAGCAGCGATGGCGGAATGATCTTGGTCATCAGGAAGGCGTTAGTGATCCGCTCTACCTCGACTTCTGCGCCTGGATAGTGGTCGAGGAATTCAGTTACGCTGGAGGCGAATGGCATCCATGCAATCGCGCCGCGAGGCGTCTCAACGATGATCTGCTGGGAGAACACCTCTTGGCTGTTTGAAAGCAGCGAATGCACAAATGCCGCCCGAGCTGCGCGGGGAGATTCTTCGTACGTTTCATAGGCCGCCAGCGCGCGTTTGATCGCTCCGACGAGCAGCGGCTGATTGTGTTTTCCGATCGACTGCATACCGACATATGACGCGAACGCCATCGCGATGTTTTCATGTTTTGGACGAAATGACCGTCGACTTGCTTGTTGAGGAACTCGACACTGTTCAAGGCGCTCAAGAAAAATTCGATTGGTCGTGCAAAGGAAAAGCTGGAGCATGCGAAGGCCACCAGCGAACGCGCCGAGAAGTTGAGCACGTGCTTCCATGTCGTGAAGTGCCTGTTCAAGCATCGAAAGACGCTAATCGCGGCCCTGGCAAAGAACAACGCGCACTGTACACGCTGTTCGCTTTTGCAAAACCTGGTCCTGGAAATGAAGACGTTTCCTTAGCTTCTGCAGAGCCGTACAGAGGACAAGTCACGGAAGTTGTTGAGATCTTTCTGCTCTAACGACAAGGCACTCACTGTCGAGCAATCGTTGGGTGACCGTCGGCGGAGGTCTTCGTTGGCAATACCACGATAGCAAGATAGATTGCCCGTGTACGTGACAGGAAGCGGGGAAAGTATGGTGGCCTTGGTGCTGGATGAAACCTCACGGGTATTTGGAGCGCATTTTCCCACCAACCGGACAAAAAAACCGGAGATCAGCAATGTGATCCTGCCGGCGCCACCCAGGGCCTTCGTTGATGGAGTCCCTTCCACCGCACAACTATTGCACGGAATCCGTCCGCTTCGGTGTTCCTTACGCGCGCCGCCGCTCACTGGCCTAGCTAGAGCCGTTTACCAGGTCGAGGTAAAATACGGAAAAGTGTTACTAAATAAAAAATTCGCTAAATCAACAGTTTAGCCTCCTGTAACTATTACTACTAAGCTTAATCGATGACTTTCCAGATTACTGTACAGCCTAGCGGCCACCAATTCACCTGCGAGGCTGACGAAACGGTACTGACCGCGGCGCTGCGGGCCGGCATCGGCCTGCCTTACGGCTGCAAGAACGGCGCCTGCGGGTCGTGCAAGGGTAAGGTCATGGAAGGGTCAGTCGAACACAAGGCGCACCAGCAGCGCGCGCTGCCGCCGGATGAAGCGGCCGCAGGCATGGCGCTGTTCTGCTGCGCGGTGCCGCAGCAGGACCTGGTGATCCAGGCGCGCGAAATCGCCGGCAGCAGCGAGTACCCGGTGCGCAAGATGCCGACCCGCGTGTCCGGCATCACCAAGGTGGCGCCGGACGTCGCCGTCGTCACGCTGCAGCTGCCGGCCAACGAAGCGCTGGCCTACCGCGCCGGCCAGTACATCGAGTTCCTGCTCAAGGACGGCAAGCGCCGCAGCTACAGCATGGCCAACGCGCCCAGCCTGGAAGGCCCGCTGACGCTGCACATCCGCCATATGGCCGGCGGCCTGTTCACCGACCACGTGTTCAACTCGATGAAGGAGCGCGACATCCTGCGCTTCGAAGGCCCGCACGGCACCTTCTTCCTGCGCGAGGAGTCGGACAAGCCGATCGTGCTGCTGGCGTCGGGCACCGGCTTCGCGCCGATCAAGGCGCTGGTCGAGCACCTGCTGCACCTGAAATCCACGCGCCCGGTGCACCTGTACTGGGGCGGCCGCCGCCCGCTCGACCTGTACATGAACGAACTGTGCGAGCAGTGGGCCGCGATCGTGCCGAACTTCACCTACGTGCCGGTGGTGTCGAACGCGCTGCCGGAAGACCAGTGGACTGGCCGCACCGGCTTCGTCCACCAGGCCGTGATGCAGGACCTGCCCGACCTGTCGAACTACCAGGTGTACGCCTGCGGCGCGCCTGTCGTTATCGATTCGGCGCGCAAGGACTACGTCGAACAATGCGGCCTGCCGGCCGACGAGTTCTACGCCGACGCCTTCACCAGCGAAGCCGACCTGGTGTCCTGACCCTGTTGACAATGGGAATGTCGGCGAAAACGTGTAAGATCGAAGCGTGTGGCCGCAGTACTTTTCCGAACAACCAGGAGTAAGCATATGCAAATTAACGTCAACACCGACAAGACCATCGAACGCCACCAGGGCCTGGATGACCACGTACAGAATGTTGTCGGCGAGGCCGTCAAGCGTTTCGGTGAGCACATTACCCGCATCGAAGTCCACCTGTCCGATGACAACAGCGCCAAGTCGGTCGACGGCGGCAACCGCTGCACGCTGGAGGCGCGCGTTACCGGCTACCAGCCGGTGGTCGTCAGCCACCATTCGATCACGCTGCACCAGGCCATTTCCGGCGCCGCCGACAAGCTCAAGCGCGCGATCGACAGCGCGCTGGGCCGCCTGCACGACAAGAAGCTGAGCACGACGCCACGCATCGGCGAGGCGATGGCCGAAGAATCGGCTGCCCGCCTGGCCGTGGAAGCCGGCGAGGAAGAAAGTACCGCCCAGCAGGGCAACGCATAAAAATGCGAATGGCCCCGGAAGGGGCCATTTGCTTTAGTAGTGATATCTGCAGGAAATGATTGTGATGTCGGAGTCATCCACTTCATAGATCAGGCGATTTTTCTCGTCGATTCTTCGCGACCAACACGCTGCCAAACTGACCTTCAATGGCTCCGGCTTTCCGATTCCTTCAAACGGGGTACGTCTTGCGGACTCGATCAATTGATTAATCCGCTTCAATGTTTTCTTGTCTTGTCCTTGCCAATAGACATAATCATTCCAAGCGTCATCCGTGAACTTCGTGTTCCGCATCTTCGTGTTCCTCTACATCAGGCACGTCAATTAGGGCCCGTTGCTTGGAACG
>NZ_QYUP01000128.1 GCF_003590855.1 Massilia cavernae | reverse complement strand
GGAAGCGCAGATCTTCGTCGCCGTGCTGGGCGCATCGAATTACACCTTCCTGGAGGCCACCTGGAGCCAGCAGCTGCCCGATTGGATTGGCAGCCACGTGCGTGCACTCGACTTTTACGGAGGCTGCAGCGAACTGTGGGTGCCCGACAATTTGCGCAGCGGTGTATCGAAGGCGTCGCGCTACGAGCCGGACATCAACCCCACCTACCACGACCTGGCAGACCACTACGGCGTCGCCGTCCTGCCGGCGCGGGCCCGCAAGCCCAAGGACAAGTCCAAGGTCGAGAACGGCGTGCTGGTGGTGACGCGCTGGGTGCTTGCCCGACTGCGTCACCAGCGCTTCTTCAGCTTGAATGAACTCAATCGTGAACTGAAAGTGCTGCTCACCGACCTGAACCAGCGTCCCTTCAAGAAGTTGCCGGGTTGCCGCGCCAGTGCCTTCGCCGAGATGGACCAGCCCGCACTGCGCCCGCTCCCGCAACAGGGCTACGAATATGCCGAGTGGAAGGTGGCACGTGTTGGCGTCGACTACCACGTCGAGCTCGACGGCCACTACTACTCGGTGCCGTGTCAGCACGCCCGTGTCCAGGTGGACGTGCGCGCCACCACGAACACCGTCGAAGTCTTTCTGCGCGGGCTGCGCATCGCCAGCCATGCGTACTGCGCTTTCAAAGGGCGTCACACCACAATTGACGCACACATGCCGGCGGCGCACCGCGAGGTCGCTGGCTGGAATGCCGAAACCCTGACCAGTCGCGCAGCCGCCATCGGCCCACGCTGCTCGGTGCTGGTTGAGCGCCTGCTGCATCAGCGGCGCCATCCCCAGCAGGCCTTCCGCAGTTGCCTGGGGGTGCTCTCACTCGGGCAGAAGTATGGCATCGCGCGGCTGGAGGCGGCCTGTGCACGCGCGCTTAAACACAACGCGGTGAGCTGGTCCAGCGTGCAGTCGATCCTCAAGAATGGCCTCGATCTCGAGCTGCTCACTGCGCAACGCACGCTCGATCTGCCCGAGCACGAGAACCTGCGTGGCGCGGCTTACTACCAATCGAATCATCTCCATTGATTTATTAACTAAACAGTATAAACCGTTTATTTCAGATTCGACTGAGCGCTGCCAGCGCCCAGCCACCACCAAGGAACAACCATGTTGAATCACCCAACCTATGACAAACTCACCCGCCTCAAGCTGTTCGGAATGGCGCGTGCCTTCGCCGAGCAGAGCGGGCTGGATCTGGATCATCTCGGCTTCGATGAACGGCTCGGCCTGCTGATCGACATGAAGCCACGGAACGCGATGGCAAGGCCTTGGCGCTGCGCCTGCAACGCGCCAAGCTCAAACGAATGCTGCTGCGAAGACATCGACTACCGCATGCGCGCGGCCTTGATAAGCCCTTGTTCCAGCGCCTTCTGAACGGTAACTGGCTGACTGCCCATCAGAACGTGCTGTTGACCGGCCCACCGGCGTGGGCAAGACGTGGCTAGCCTGTGCACTCGCGCACCAGGCTTGCCGCCAGGGGTACAGCGCCTATTACGTGCGCCTGCCGCGCCTGCTCGATGAGCTGAGCATCGGCCGTGCAGACGGCCGCTACAGAAGTTGCTCAAGCAACTGGCCAAAATCGACACCTTGATAATTGACGATTGGGGCCTTGCCGTGCTCGACGACGTGCACCGGCGCGACCTGCTGGAAGTATTCGACGACAGGCACGGGGTCCGTTCCACGATCGTCACCAGTCAAATTCCCATCGAGCACTGGCACGCCGCATCGGTGACGCGACCTTGGCTGACGCGATCCTCGACGCCTGGTCCACAACGCCATCATCTCAATTTGAAAGGAGAATCAATGCGGAAAAAGCGTGCAGGTTTGACAAGTACCCACCAACAGGAGTAAAACCCAAGCTCGACCCCGGCCGCATCGCCTCAAGTGTCCAGTTTGGCCTGGACCAAGTGTCCAGTTTGCGGCGGAACGACTGTCCAGTTTGCGGCGGAACAGGTGTCCAGTTTCGGCGGAATACGCAAACTGCCCAAAAAAATAGGCAATTCAAACGAAATTTTGGCGATTTTCGTGATTTTCTCGGACTATTTCCCGGCTTATCCAAATTTATGACGCAATACGGCCATCCGTTTCAAATTCCACGCCAAGTTCCACTCGCCACTGACCTGTTTCAAGCCGCGCAGCGAGAATTGGCGAAACCCCATTACCGACTTGATGATGCCAAAGACGGTTTGCGCGTCGACCAATGCGTCGGCCGGTTTGTGTTTCGTGGTGCGCGCCAGCGCGCGCTTCGATGCGATCGGTGACCTTGTAGCGTTCGCGACCCGCGTGACGCGAAAACAGTCTGGCAAGCCGGTCCGTTGCAAAGCGCTTGCTCCAGAGATCAATGAAGCTGTCGCTGCAGTCGAGTTTGGCCCGGATCTCGGCCCACGCGTGACCATCGGACAGCAGCAGAATCAGACGGGCACGACGCACTGTGTCGGCCCGCCCATTCCTCGCGCTGACTTGCTGTTGAAGTTCCATGCGTTCGCTTTTGGTGAGTAATCATCATGCCCGCCATCGGATAGGCCGCTTCAATTGCGTCCTCCGTAAGTCCCGGCGTAAGCTCACCCATTCGAGAGACATGCAATTGGTAGAACTTTCTGGCAGGATTTTGCCTGGAGGTTCACGCGCCGATGGCCGCTACGGTGACGGGCAAAATTCCCAGGGCAATTGCATGAAGGCGATCTCGTTGTCATGAGCAAAGGTTGCAAGTATTGCTTGTAAACTCGCTCAGAATGGCGTTTACTCTCGATATTTGAGCGAGAAAATGGCAAACGGACCGATGTCGTTGGTGGAAGCATTCGATGAATTGCGCGATCCGCGTGCGCGGCAATGCGCATATCAACTCGACGAATTACTGTTGGCCGCGATCTGCGCCGTCATCAGTGGGGCAGAGAGCTGGACCAATGTTGTCGAATGGAGCGAGATGAAGCTCGACTGGTTGCGCCAGCACCTTCCATTTGCCAATGGCATCGCCTCGCACGACACCTTCGGACGGGTCTTTTCGCTGCTCGACGCAACGCAGTTCGAGGCATGCTTCGTGCGCTGGATGAGTTCAATGTGTCCCTCGCTGAAGGGACAGCACATTGCCATCGATGGCAAGTGCGTACGTGGCTCGCATGATGGCAAGCAGAGTGCCATTCACCTAGTGTCGGCATGGAGCAGCGCAAGCGGTTTGACGCTGGGACAGGTCCGGACAGCCGACAAGAGTAACGAGATCACGGCGATACCGGAACTGTTGGCGACGCTGGACATCAAAGGCGCCATAATCACGATTGACGCGATGGGATGCCAGCACGACATCGCGGCCAATATCGTCGCAAGCGGCGCCGACTATGTGCTGGGCGTGAAGGACAACCAGCCCGGTCTGTCCGAAGCCGTCAAGCTGTGGTTCGATGCCGCAGATAGCGGCAAGTTGGATCGCCCGTTCTGGGATGACAGCCAGACGGAAAAAGATCACGGACGGATCGAAACCCGGCGCTGCTTGGTAACCAACGACGTCGCCTGGCTCGGTCAGCAAAACCAGCACTGGTCCGGCCTGCAAAGCCTAATCATGATCGAATCGACGCGTGAAATTATTGGCAGAAACAGTAGCGGCAAAACCAGCGTCGAACGCCGATACTACATCAGCAGCCTGCCGGCCAAAGCGGCGCATCTCGCTCAGACCGTACGGGCACACTGGGGCATCGAAAACTGCATGCACTGGGTTCTGGACGTCGCATTTCGCGAGGACGATTGCCGTATCCGCGTAGGCGAAGCTGCGCAAAATTTCGCCATCCTGCGTCGAATTGCTCTCAACCTACTGAAAAACGAGAAGACCACGAAGCTCGGGATCGCCGGAAAACGCTTAAAGGCAGGCTGGAACACCGACTATCTCGCTAAAGTATTGGGCTTGGCAATCTGATCCTTCATGCAATCGCCCTGGCAAAATTCCCCCCTTGCAAAGAGGCTTGAAAGGGCACAGTATAAGCAAGGGAGAAGTCGCTTGTTCCCGGGAGAATAATATGGACCTACCAAAAGGCAAGAGCCAACGCCTTGCTGCATTATTTCTTTTGGGAAATCTTCTCTTCAACTATCCCTTGCTCGCCCTCTTCAATCGAGCCAGCCTGGTGTTCGGCATTCCTGTGTTGTACGCCTATGTATTCGCAGCCTGGATCCTGCTGATTGCGCTGTTGGTCCTGGTGGTTGAGAAGAGGTAAACCCATGTAAATCGCCGTCCCCATTTTGGTCTGATGCAAAGCTCTGGAGGATTTATGCTGCCCGGATGGATGATAGCGCTGGTCGCTTTCGCCTACTTGGGACTGTTGTTCGCGATCGCCTATCAGGGTGACAAGGCCGCCGCGCAAGGGCGTAGCATCATTGCCAATCCGTATGTCTATTCATTGTCACTGGCGGTCTACGCCACCGCCTGGACTTTCTATGGCAGCGTGGGACGCGCCGCCACCAGCGGCATCGGTTTTCTGCCGGTGTATCTGGGGCCGACTGTGGCAGCCACGCTGTGGTGGCTGGTGCTGCGCAAGATCATCCGCATTGCCAAGGACAACCGGATCACGTCGCTGGCGGACTTCATTTCCTCACGCTACGGCAAGAGTTCCCGCCTGGCCGGCCTGGTCACGCTGATTGCGGTGCTGGGTATCACGCCCTATATCTCGCTGCAACTGAAAGCCATCTCCACCAGCTTCAATGTCTTGCTCGGCGATCCCAATAGCCTTTCAGCTACCCAGACCGCGCCGGCGCCGATCCTGACCGATACTGCGCTCTATGTCGCCTTGATTCTGGCCGCCTTCACCATCATTTTCGGCACCCGTCACCTCGACGCCGCCGAGCGTCACGAGGGCATGGTGGCCGCGATCGCCTTCGAGTCGCTGGTCAAGCTGGTCGCGTTCCTGTGCATCGGGATTTTTGTCACCTACGGCATGTACGACGGTTTTGGCGACCTGTTCGCAAAGGCCATGCAATTGACGCAGGTCCAGGAAGCGCTCACCATCGGCGGCGGTAAAGTGGATGTCTACCGCAGTTGGGCCTCGCTGTTCTCGGTGAGCTTCCTGTCGATGCTGGCGATCGTATTCCTGCCACGCCAGTTCCAGGTCGCCGTGATCGAAAACGTCGACGAAGCCCATCTGAACAAGGCGATCTGGCTATTTCCGCTGTATCTTCTGTTGTTCAATATTTTCGTGCTGCCGATCGCTTTTGGCGGCTTGCTGCATTTCGCCGGTACTGCTGCCAATCCCGATACTTTCGTGCTCACATTGCCGATGTCGGAACACCAGCTGGCGCTGGCGCTATTGGTATTCATCGGCGGCTTTTCCGCCGCAACAGGGATGGTGATCGTTGAAGGCATTGCACTCTCCACCATGGTCTGCAACGACCTGGTGATGCCGGTGCTGTTGCGCATCAAGGCACTGAAACTGAGCGAGCGCGAGGATTTGTCCGGCCTGCTGCTGGCGATCCGCCGTGTGACCATCGTGCTCGGCATGCTGCTCGGTTACGCTTACTTCAGGCTGGCCGGGGAAGCGTATGCGCTGGTGTCGATCGGTCTGATTTCCTTCGCCGCCGTGGCGCAGTTTGCACCAGCGGTGCTGGGCGGCATCTACTGGAAGGGCGCCACGCGCAACGGTGCGTTGGCCGGGCTATGCGGCGGCTTCCTGGTATGGCTATATACCTTGATGCTGCCGGCGTTTGCCCGCTCAGGCTGGCTGCCGATGAGCCTGCTGGAACAGGGGCCGTTCGGCATCGCGTTGCTGCAGCCGTTGCAATTGTTCGGCCTGGGAGGACTGGACGAGATTTCGCACGCGGTATTGTGGAGCATGCTGGTCAACGTCGGCGCCTATATCGGGGTATCGCTGATGACCGGGCAAAGCGCGCTTGAACAAACCCAGGCGGCGCTCTTCGTCGACGTGTTCAAGCACGAGCGGCGCGCCGCACGCGCTTGGCGCACCAGCGGCTCGCTGCCCGAATTGCATGCGCTGCTGTCGCGTTTTCTTGGGCCGGCCCGTGCGGTTACCACCTTTAGTTCCTATGCCAGGCAGCGCGGGCTGGCGTGGCCGCGGGAAGCCGACGCCGAGCTCGTGAATACCGCCGAATCCCAATTGGCCGGCGTCATTGGCGCGGCATCGGCGCGCGTGATGATCGCATCGGTGATCGAGGAGGAACCTTTGCGCGACCGGCTGACCGAATTGCCGAACCGGGCGCTAATGCTGGACCGCTTGAACGATGCGCTGGAACAGACCAAGCTGACCGGCGGTCGCGGTTTTGCATTGTTGCTGCTGAGCCTGGACCGCTTTTCCATCATCACCGACAGCCTTGGCCGTGCCAGCGGTGATCAGTTGCTGATCGGTGTGGCGCAGCGGCTCGGCGGCAGTCTGCGGCCGGGCGATATCGTGGCGCGCTTGGGCGGTCACGAGTTTGCGCTGCTGCTCGACGATATCCACGATGCAGGCGAAGCAATGCATTTCGCCGACCAGTTGCAACGCGCGCTGCTGGACGTCTACCAGTTGGAGGATTGCGAGGTGTATACCACCGCCAGCATCGGCGTCGTGTTGAGCAAGTCGGGTTATGCCGACCCAGCCGATATTTTGCGCGATGCGGAAATCGCCAATCACCGTGCGCTGGCGCGCGGCGGCGCATGCAGCGAAGTGTTCGAGACCGACTTGCGCGACCGCGTGGTGGCCTTGCTCGACATGGAAACCAGGCTGCGCCAAGCGGTCGTCAAAGGCGGGGAATTTGTGGTGCACTACCAGCCCATTGTTGCGCTGAAATCCGGTCGCCTGACGGGTTTCGAAGCGCTGGTGCGCATGCGCCGGCCCGATGGCAGCCTGGTGCCGCCCATCGAATTCATACCATTGACGGAAGAGACCGGTTTGATTGTGCATATCGGCCGTTGGGTGCTGAACGAAGCGTGCCGGCAGATGCGCAACTGGCAACTGAAATTCCCGGAACGCCAGCCGCTGCAGATGAGTGTCAACCTGGCAGGACGCCAGTTCGCGCAGGCTGATTTGATGGAGCAAATCGAGCAAGTGCTCAAGGAAACCGGTCTCGACACGTGGAGTTTGAAACTCGAAGTGACCGAAACCGTTATCATGCAGTACGCCGAACAGGCGGCTGCAGTGCTGGTGAAGCTGCGTGACAAGGGCATCAAGCTGTTGATGGACGATTTCGGCACCGGCTATTCATCGCTGTCATATCTGCACCGTTTCCCGGTCAATACCCTGAAGATCGACGCGTCGTTCGTCAGACGGATGGACGTCGACCGCAAGAATGCCGACATCATCCAGACCATCGTTACGCTGGCCCATACCCTCGGCATGGATGTGATTGCCGAAGGAGTGGAGACCGCAAATCAACTGGAGCAATTGTCCGCGCTGAAGGTCGAATACGGGCAAGGATATTATTTTTCGAAACCGCTCGACAGTGTTGCAGCGGAGGCGCTGATCGCTGCATGGCCGCGCTGGGAGGTGTTGTAGAGATCAGCGGTCGGCCTTCGCCTTGACCGATATTGGCGTGGCCAGCAATTTCGTGCTTCATCGTCACTCGCAAATAGCGGCGACTGTCGCCTGCACATGCACCGAAGTTCGATCCTTTCGAAACAGCCAATCAGGGGATTTCACACCCGAGACCGAGGCAAGGATTGGGTCAAATAGTACGTGTAGTCAGCGGCATTCCTTCTGCTTCTGTCCATATTTGTAGCAACCGCGGCGTCTACAGCGTACACCATGACCTTGACTACAAGAGCTTCGCAGTCTCATGCCCGCTCGCCCTGATCGGCAGCGCCTTCTATCCGATTCTTGTACATCGGCTCGCAGGTTCGCTCCACGCTTCCTCCCCACGGTGTTCCTGTCGCCACTGGCGACCGTCACCCCTTCCGCAGTTGCGCTTCACTTCGTTCACTGTGGTCAGCTCACGGAACGGGACTTTCACCCACAACCCAAGCGATATGCCGTCCGCGTCATTAAGAAAACACCTTAACTGAACGGCATTAATCTTCGGGTGGCGTTTTTGTCTGCTGAGTACGACATTCTGGCGCCCTGCCCCGCTTACAACTGACGCGCGGATTGACCATGCGCGGCGAGCAGCGCAACCGCCTTCTTGTCGAAGGAAACAAAGGTCTCGCCACCAAGCCAATTTCCCTCATAGGCAATGACGCCATCGGCGAAATCTCCGCCCGCTTCAAGTGCCCTCAGTCCGGCCTCAACGGCGGGCCTATTCATTTCTACGTTTGCGGTTGCAAGCAGTGCGCGAATCGCCAACGCCGCATCCGCAGCCTGGAAGGCATACACCTTACGCAATACCCATACAAATTCACACAGGCACGGCACAGCCACCGCGATCAATTTCGCATCCATCAAGACTTTGGCTGCAAGCAGCGCCTGCGCGGGATCGTCATGCACGACAGCACGGATGAGGACGTTTGTATCTACCGTTACCTTCATGTTTTGCCCGCCCAGGCTTGTGCTGACGCCTCGTTGATTTCTTCCAAGGTGGCGACTTTCTTTGTCCTACCGGCGAGCAATCCGACAAAGCCGCCTATCGCTCCGCTTGGCTGGGCGGCTTTGAGAATGCCCCTTGCATCTGGCAGCAAGTCGAGTTCGATTTTGTCGCCGGGCTTGATGCCCAAGTGCTGCAGCACCTCTTTCCTCAGGGTCACTTGGCCGCGTGCGGTTACAGTTAATATCGCCATGATGCCATCCTCGTCGTCCAATGCATCAATGGTAATGCAACTTCACCTTACAATCAATCGAACCGCGTCGCCCCTCCTTGACACAAAGATTGAAAGATCCTTGTGGGTCAGGTGGTTCGCATTCACTCCCCGGAGCCAGCCACAGAAAAACCTTCCAAACAAACACCACTCCTGGCGTGAACGAACCCAAAAGTTGGCTACCAAATTTTATTTGGGGGGGTCATTGTCAAGTACAAACGAAGATTTTAAGCTCGGCGTCGTTTTCCAGGTGAGCCCTGGTTTACCCTTCCCTGTGCTAAAAAGTCCATTTCACATGTGGCATTTAGCCCAAGGAATAAGGTGACGGACCATTCCATTTCTTCGAGAACTTCATTTCACATCATGATAATAGACTCCTAAACTCTTTGTTTTCTTGACGAAAAAATAATTTAAGTCATATGTCTTATATAAGAACATGATCAAATCCGGAAAAAAACGTCTATCATTTGTACAGGTAGTTTTGCTTTATTTCACCGCCTTGCGAATCAGGCCGTGAGCAGACCCAGCCACACAACGATAGGTTTTTTTGATTCGCTTTTATCTACCCGGGAGATTCACATGTCACAGTATCAAAACGATATACAAGCCATCGCTGCACTCAAGGACAAGGAAGGAAGTGCCTGGAACGCGATTAATCCTGAGTCCGCTGCACGCATGCGCGCCCAGAACCGGTTCAAGACCGGCCTCGATATCGCCAGGTATACGGCCAAGATCATGCGCGACGACATGGCGAACTACGACGCCGATTCGTCAAAGTACACCCAGTCGCTCGGTTGCTGGCACGGTTTCATCGGTCAGCAGAAGATGATTTCGGTCAAGAAGCACTTCAATAGCACCGACCGTCGCTACCTCTACCTGTCTGGCTGGATGATTGCTGCCTTGCGCTCCGAGTTCGGGCCCTTGCCTGACCAGTCCATGCACGAGAAGACCGCCGTTGCCGACCTGATCCGCGAGCTGTACACCTTCTTGCGCCAAGCCGATGCGCGCGAACTGGGCGGATTATTCCGCCAGCTGGACGCGGCCGACGGCGCCGCCAGGCACGCAATCCAGGACCAGATCGACAATCACATCACGCATGTCGTGCCTATCATCGCGGACATCGACGCAGGTTTCGGCAACGCTGAAGCAACCTACCTGATGGCCAAGCAGATGATCGAAGCGGGTGCTTGCTGCATCCAGATCGAGAACCAGGTTTCCGATGAAAAGCAATGCGGCCACCAGGACGGCAAGGTCACCGTTCCGCATGAAGACTTCCTCGCCAAGATCCGTGCTGTACGTTATGCGTTTCTGGAGCTTGGCGTGGACAACGGCCTGATCGTTGCGCGTACCGACTCGTTGGGCGCAGGACTGACCAAGCAAATTGCTGTCACCCGCGAGCCAGGCGACCTGGGCGATCAATACAACTCCTTCCTGGACGTGGAAGAAGTGTCGACCGAGTCGATGAGCAACGGCGATGTCGTGCTCAAGCGCGACGGCAAGCTTCTGCGTCCGAAGCGTTTGCCCAGCAACTTGTTCCAGTTCCGTGCGGGCACGGGCGAAGCGCGTTGCGTGTTGGATTGCATCACCTCGCTGCAGAACGGCGCCGACCTGCTGTGGATCGAAACCGAAAAGCCGCACATTGCCCAGATTGGCGGCATGGTGAACGAGATCCGCAAAGTGATTCCAAACGCCAAGCTGGTGTACAACAACAGCCCATCGTTCAACTGGACCCTGAACTTCCGCCAGCAAGCGTACGACAGTATGAAGAACGAAGGCAAAGATGTGTCCGCTTACGAGCGCGCACAACTGATGAGCGTCGAGTACGACGGGACCGAACTGGCGATTGCTGCAGACGAAAAAATCCGCACGTTCCAGGCCGACGCTGCGCGCGAAGCCGGTATTTTCCATCATCTGATCACGCTGCCGACTTACCATACCGCTGCACTGTCGACCGATAACCTGGCGAAGGACTACTTCGGCGAACAAGGCATGCTGGGTTATGTCGCCGGCGTTCAACGCAAGGAAATCCGACAGGGCATCGCCTGCGTCAAGCACCAGAACATGTCGGGCTCGGACATCGGCGACGATCACAAGGAGTACTTCAGTGGCGACGCTGCCCTGAAAGCGTCCGGCAAGCACAACACGATGAACCAGTTCTAAGACCTCGGAATCGGCTTAGAGCAAGGCACACAATCCTTTGCAAGCCTGACCCTGGCCTGGTAGCTCGGCCGGTAGAGCAGAGGATTGAAAATCCTTGTGTCGGTGGTTCGATTCCGCCCCGGGCCACCAAGAATTTCGTTCACAATACGTCAAGCCTTCAAAGCTTGGCGTTTTTGTTCGTGGATCGGAAATGTCGCGTTCCGGTCCATTTCCGTTCTCAAACCACAGGCAAGCCAAACGCCCGAAGACGGAGTGTTGAGCATGCAAGAAGCGCCACGCGTCATCATTATCACCCGCGCCATGCGAGCGCGAAGTTGCAAACTCGTTCTACTTCGCGCCTGTTACTCTGGCAACGTACTGTGACAGAAGTTCAACCTGTTCGTCACTGAGCTTAGTGTAAGCGGGCATCTGACCTATGCCATTGCGAATCGCTTTTTCCACCCGCGACGCGTCGGGCTTGAGTTCATCCAGGTTTGGTCCAATTTCACCTGCCGCGCCCGCGTCCTTGAGCGTATGACACACCGCGCAGGCCGGGGTTGCGGTTTGGTTAAAGAGTGTCTTTCCCGCCCCCACATTGGCTTGTGCAAAGGCCGCAGAACCGCACTGCAATGCAGCCATCCCGGCGGCAATAGCAAAAAATTTAATCTTCAATGACATAGGTTTCCTTTAGGCGACACTGATGGTCAGCGCATGATCGCGCCAGCTATTGTTGTTGTAACCGCCAGCGTTTTCCACCCGCCCCTCCGGCTGACGGTTTCCTTCCGCATCGACGACCCTGCACGCAATCGTGTGACTGCCCGGCCCGAGCGTCGCCGGCAGCACGAACTGGCGCCAGGCGTAGCGCCCCATATCCGGGCCTACAAGCCGCGCTTTCATCCAGGTTTTGCCGCCATCAACCGACACGTCCACCGACTTCACCGCATTGATGCCGCCAAATGCCACCCCTTTGATCTGCACCGGACCGGCCGCCAGCTGCCCTGATTCCGGCGCAGGTGAATTGATCCATGACTTGGGTCCCATTTCCCAAACGGGAGGATGACTCGGATCCCCCTTCTGGCCAGGCGGGGATATCCGGTATCCGGTTTTCTGGATGGCTGCATCGGTCTGCTCTGCGGTGAACGCGAGGCGCTTGATGTACTTGACGTTATTGACGCCGGTGTAGCCCGGCACGACCAGACGCAGGGGGCCTCCGTGGGCCAGCGGAATCGGTTCGCCATTCATTTCCCAGGCCAGCAGGGCGTCGGCCATTGCCGTTACGGGCACCGAGCGCTCGACCATTACGCTTTTCGGATCGATCCCTTCCGGCAGCTTTTCACCGCCGGTACCAGTCATGTAGGGCATGCCCTTGTTGACGCCGCCCAATGCCTCGACCACTGCGCGCACCGGAACGCCGCTCCAGACAACACAGCCAGCGGCCCCCACTTGCCAGGGTGTGCCGCTGGGCTTGTTTGGAAAGAGGCCACGGCCATTGCCCGAGCATTGCAGCACCATCGCCGTCGTCTCGAGCCCCATCGATTTCAGATCCTTGACTCGAAGGGTGCGGGGATTTTTCACTCCTTCAATCGATATGGCCCAACCGTCACGATCGGCGATGATCGAGGCGTCGGGCACCGGCAGGTTGTTGCGGATAAACAGTTGATTGGTGGGTGTGATGATGCTGGAGCCGAATGCGCTGCGCTTCGTCTCCAACGTGCTGGAGGTATGTACGATCATCGCGTCGGCATTTTTCCAGTTCACATAGGCCGGCAGCGGCTTGGCGGCGGGCACAGTACTGGCCACCGCCTGCGCCATCGCAGACCGGGTGAACGCAGCTAGCCCTGCGGCCGTCACCGCGACAGCGCTACCGGCCAGCACATGGCGACGGCGTGGGCTGGCAAGCTGCTGCGTCTGAGCAGTCTGTTCGTTTTGTTTGAGTCGCATCCTCGTCTCCTTTAGCGATTTTTATATGAACGCATTCGTACAAACTCTGGATCATTGCGGCCGGCCGGCGTTTGCAGGCTTCAGCTTACTTACATAACGCCGGGTTGCATAGCACGATGTTGCTGTGCCGCGGTTGAGTTCATCAGGAACCGACGAGGACGGCTTTAGCCGTATCTGCCGCCGCCTCACCCTCCATCACGATGATTTTGCTGGCTGCCGCGTCCTTGGTGGACAAGGTGTTGGAGACTTCGCGTAGCGGGCCGATCGTCGTGCCATTGGCCATGCCCATTGGATTGGTCTTGAAGCTGGCAACCGGCGTTCTTTGACCTGTCACATAGACGCTGTAGACGGTCATCGGTTTTAGCTTGAACAGCGAGACTTCCAGTGAATCGATGACGCCCAGATTGCGTGCCACCACAAAGCCATTGCCGTTGCTGGCAGCAGGTTTCAATGCAATATTGATCGGATCGCTATTGCCGCGAGGCGTCAGGTTCGCCCCACCATCGCCGCGCATGACTGCGTTCGAGACATAGACCAAAGCCTGGGGCGCCTGTCCGACCGGCACCCGTGCAATAACTTTGTTGGAGACCGTGTCGATCACATCCACCGCGTCGCCATTTTCAAGTCCAACATACTGGCGACTGCCATCGTCGGATGCCCAGATGCCGTGCGGTAGCGCGCCGACCGGAATGGTCGCCATCAGCCTGGGCGTATCGTCGGTTGTGAACACCTTTACTGCATTTTCACCACCGACGGTCACATAGGCGAGCGTGCCGTTGGCTGTTTTGGAAAAGGCCAGATGGTTGGTGATCATGC
>NZ_QYUP01000127.1 GCF_003590855.1 Massilia cavernae | reverse complement strand
GCGTTTTCCATGCCGGCGCTGAACCTGTCCCGCATCGTCGAACTGGTTGGCCCGGCATTTACCATCGCCATGCTGGGAGCGATCGAGTCACTGCTGTCTGCGGTCGTCGCCGATGGCATGGCCGGCACCAAGCATGACTCGAACCAGGAATTGGTCGGTCAGGGATTGGCCAACATGGTCACGCCATTCTTCGGCGGCTTCGCCGCCACAGGAGCCATCGCCCGCACCGCGACCAATATCCGCAATGGCGGAACGAGTCCGCTGGCCGGCATGATGCATGCCGTCACCCTGGTGCTGGTCATTCTGGTCTTGGCACCGTTGGCGGCGAACGTGCCGCTCGCTGCGCTGGCGGCCATCCTGTTCGTGGTGGCCTATAACATGAGCGACGTGAAACACTTTGCGCTCATGGCAAGGCGTGCCCCGCGGGCTGATTCCGCCATTCTGGTGATGACATTCTTGCTGACGGTCTTCGCCGATCTGGTGGTTGCCGTCAATATCGGCGTGATTCTGGCGACGCTTCAATTTTTGCGGAGAATGTCCTCGTCGGTGGAGGTGCAGCGGTTGACTGATGAGCATTTGGGGCCGGAATTGGCGAAGCAAGGCTTGGAAAAACTTCCCGCCGACGTGCTCGTCTATTCGATTGAAGGGCCGTTTTTCTTTGGCGCGGTGGAGAATTTTGAACGTACGCTCGCACTGTTCCACACCGAACCGCGCGTTCTGATACTGCGTCTGCGCAGGGTGCCATTCATGGATATGACGGGCTTGCTGACCTTGGAAGAAGTGATTGGCGCACTGCAAAAACGCGGTGTGCGCGTCATGCTGTGCGAAGCCAATGAGCGGGTGAAAGGCAAGCTTGTCAAAGCGGGTGTGCTCAATACCGCTGGGCCAGAAAACTGCGTTGATGATTTCAGCCAGGCGCTGGCGCAATGTCATGCAGCTAGAGAGCTAGGAGGCAAGGCGCTCCGCAAGAAAAGGCTGAGTGTCGCGGCGCACAAATTGATCGAAACGAGCAAGAATTTCTTTCTTGTCGACAAAGAATAACATCGCGCAGACTCAGGGAATCCGCGGCGGTAGGCGGCATTATTTTGATGTTGTACCGATTTTGGCCTTCGTCGCGTAGTCGATATTGTGGCGGTCGAGATACTCCCGAATCAATTGCCGAATCACTTGCGACGGGGTCAAGTCTTGAAGCGTGCAGAGTTCTTCGAATGCCTTTTTTTTAACGGGATCGATGAGAATCGTCAATCGTGCGGTTTTGGTTTCCATGGCCGAATCAATTCATTATGATAATACGATTATCATAATACACAGATATTGCTCTTGTCAGCAGCAAGGCGTGCATCTGCACATTGTGTAAAGATAAACGCGACGCGCCTTGCTTATTTCAGCACTTGAAATTGCAACAAGTTTGCTGTTTTGTTTCTGCTCAGAAATTTAGTTGATGGAAGGGGTAAAGCGCGCTTTAGAATTGACGATAGGCATGTATGGACGTGCTAGGAGCCAACCATGCTGAAGAAAATCCTGATCGCTTCGCTCTACCTCATTTCAGCCGGCGCCTCGGCGTCGGCCAGCCTCACCGAACTGGAAGTGCGCTGGCTGAAAGCCGCCGCTCCGGTGCTGTCGTATTCCAGGAGCATCAACCTCCCCGTCGACATCATCGTCCAGCCGAAGGCGCGTCCCGGCGACGTCCCGCTTGCCATGGGCTTCAAGGACGGCCGCTGCAAGCTGGTGCTGTCGATGCGCGGCAATCCGGACGCCAAATCTGTCCTCGCCAATGTCCCCGAAGCCGACCAGCAGCTGCTGATCGAGGCGATGGCCGCCCACGAAGTAGGCCACTGCTGGCGCTATGCGCAGGGCGTGTGGCATACGCTGCCGGCCGGCTTTACCGAAGTGGGCGAGGAACATGCCGACGATGCCGCGCTGCTGGCCGAGTCGAAGTCCCTGCGCGAAAACCGCCGCGAGGAAGGCTATGCCGACCTGGTCGCGCTGGCTTGGACAAAACATCACCATCCGAAAGAGTACGCGCGCGTGTACGGCTGGCTGGAATCGGTGCGCGGCCAGAATCCTGAAGTGCGCACCTCCCACGATACCTGGGCATGGGTCAGGCTGGCCAAGGACGCCAGTGTGTTCGACGCCGCCGCCAGCCCCTTCGACAGCGTCCGCGACACCTGGAGCCGCGGCCTGCTCGCCGATGAATAAAATACTCCGCAACGCGCTCGCCGCGCTATGCCTCGCCGCGGCAGGCGCCAATGCCTGCGCCGCGGTCGCCACCGAGGAGCAGTGGATCGCCGCCGCGCGCCACGCGGTGGAATTCGGCAGGGCGCATGGCCTGGTGATCGACCTTGAAGTGATGAGCGGCACCGGCCTGTCGCCAGGCCATACGCCGATCGGCGTGTGGAACGAGAACGGCCGTTGCACGCTGGTGGTGTCGGCACGCGACAACCCCACCGCAGTTAAGCTAACCGAGATGATAGCGCCGGAACTGCTCGAGCTGTTCCTGCAGGGTGCAGCCATGCATGAGGTCGGCCACTGCTATCGCCGCCTCAACGGCTACCCCCATAACGAGAAGCTGCTGCCGGCCGTGGCATGGATCGCGCCGGTGCAAAGCTGGTTCGCGCGCCGCGTCCGCACCGAAGAGGTGTTCGCCGACATGACCGAGGTGGCCTGGCTGGCGCGTTACCACCCGGAACGCTTCGATGCCATGGTCGAGCAGATACAGCGCGTGCGGCGGCGCTTCCTTAAACCCAGGCACGATACGCTGGCCTGGCTGGAGGCCGCGCGAGCCGATGGAGCGCTTGACGCCGACGGCAATGTGTTCCAGCTCGCCGAGCGTAGGATGTCGAGGTATCGATAGTCCAGTGAATGTACGTTGTCGCACAGATTAGGACGCTGGTTACAGCGTTAAATCATGTACCAACAATACACATGAAGGGACATCGCCATGAAATCTCTTGCCGCGACAATGCTGGCTGCTGCGATCGGCACCAGCTTTGCAGCCCAGGCCGCCGAGTCGCCCAGCGATCCGGCCGCATATCGCAACATGACGCAAAAGGCTGCGGCCGATTACAAGGCCGCCACTTCCACCTGTGCCAGCATGAGCGGCAACGCGCGCAAGGTCTGCGTCGAGGAAGCCAAGGTTGCCCGCGCGCGCGCCGAAGCCGACGCCGTCGCCCAGTACAAGGACACCAAGAAAGACCGCACCAAGGCCCGCACTTCGCTGGCCGACGCCGACTATTCGCTGGCCAAGACCAAGTGCGCCGACATGAGCGGTGCGGAAAAAGACAGCTGCAAGAGCACCGCGCGCTCGGTCCACACCGCAGCGCTGGCCGATGCCAAGGCCGACCGCAACATGGCCGTCGCCAGCACCAGCCGGGCCAGCCCGGTCACCGGCACCGATACGCGCGATCCGGCCAAAGCCGCCGCCGTCGACAAGTGCGCGCAGGTCGGCGGCCAGCCGACCACGGGGTGCCTGATCACGCATGAAGGCAAAACCATCGCCGACCGTACCGACCTCGCAACCGACCGCGCAGCGGCCGCTACCAGCACCGTTGCGCAGCGTACCGAAAGCGCCGCTGAACGCGCTGCCGACCGTACCGAGCGCATGGCCGATACAGCCGCCAGCAAGACCGAGCGCGCCGGCGACGTGGTTGCCTCCACGACGAGAAATATCGCCGCCAAGACCAAGGAGAACGTTGCCGATGCGGTAATCACCACCAAGATCAAGGCCGACCTGGTCAGGGAGCCGGACCTGAGCGCGATGTCGATCCACGTCGAGACCGAGAACGGCGTCGTGATGCTGAGCGGCTTCGTCGACTCGAAGGCCGACGCCGACAGGGCGGTGCGCCTGGCCAAGGAGGTCAAGGGCGTTACCAGCGTCAAGAGTTCGATCAAGGTCAAGTAATTTGGCCTGAGCATCGCAAGGGAGGCCGCTTGGTACCGGCTTCCCTTTTTACGGCCGGGCCAATGCAGCGCGGAACAGCGGCGGGATTGTGGGGCAGCATTGGCATGGCGGGTTATAATTTTTGCCGTGAACAGACTAGAAGCCTTTGGCTACATTGCCGCCCAGGCCGCGCGCGGGGAAATGACCTTCCCCACCAGCGTGAACGCCGCCCTGCGCCTGCAGCTTGCCCTCGATAATCCCGATTGCCATATCGAGGATGCCATCAAACTCGTGCTGTCCGAGCCTCAGCTTGCCGCACGTACCGTTGCGCTTGCCAATTCGGCCGCGTACAACAGCAGCGACACGCCGATCACCAATGCCCGCGCTGCCGTGATGCGGGTCGGCTACCGCGCCCTGCAGACGCTGGTGGCGGGCCTGGTCGTGCGCCAGTTCGGCAGCCGGATCGTCGACCCCGCCATCCGCGCCAAGGCCGAGCAGTTGTGGCAGCACACGGCGCACGTTGCCGCGCTGGCACAGGTGCTCGCGCGCCGCGTTACCTTCGTCAACCCGGATACCGCGATGTTCGCTGCCATCATGCACGAAGTGGGCGGCTTCTACCTGCTGTCGCGCGCCGACGAATTCCCGGGCCTGTTGGAAGAGGATCCCGAAAAATGGTCGGAGTTGTGCGAAGAAGTCGTCAGCCGTGAGGTCCTGAAAAAGCTGGCAGTGCCCGAACCCGTGCGCACCGCCATCGAAGGGCTGCGCGGCGCCTGGATCAGCATGCCGCCGAGCACCTTGCTCGACACACTGGTGCTGGCCAACCAGTTTTCGCCGGTGCACTCGCCGCTGTCCGCGCCCCCCAAGGAGCTGCCGAGCCATGAGGATTCCGTGCTCGATTTCGTGCTCGACGGCGAGACGCTGGCCAGCATTCTCAAGGAATCGGCCGACGAGGTGAAATCGATGAGTGCGGCGCTGCTGGTCTAAGCAAACCCGGCTCAAGCTGACTACAATGTATTCGTTGCCCCCTGCCGGGCAACGACGGTAACCCGACCACTGGCCGGCGCCGGTAGCCCCGTCCGGAACCTGATTTCCGGCCCGGCTGCCAACCGGACAGTGGGGCATGCGTTGCTTCACGGGAGGGGCCTATGTTCCGACATTCTGGCGAGCACGCGGCGGCCATGCTGCGCGCGTTGGCTGCTGTCCTGCTGATGCTCATTTGCATACCTGCAGCGAATGCCGCGCAGCCGAGCGCCGCCCCGCCGACGGCAGCCCCGCCGATCGCGGCCCAGTCGACGGCGGCCCGACCGACGGCGGCCCCACCCATCGCCGTGCTGACGATCGACGGCGCCATCGGCCCGGCCAACGCCGACTACGTGGTACGCGGCATCGCACGCGCGGCGCGCGACGGCAAACAGCTTGTCATCCTCCGGATCGATACGCCCGGCGGCCTCGACACCGCCATGCGCGACATCATCAAGGCTATCCTCAATTCGTCGCTGCCGGTGGCAAGCTACGTCGCCCCCGGCGGCGCGCGCGCTGCGAGCGCGGGTACCTACATCGTCTACGCCAGCCATATCGCGGCCATGGCGCCGGGAACCAACATCGGCGCGGCCACGCCGGTGCAGGTCGGCATCGGTCCGGGCGGCCCGGGTGGCCCCGGCAGTCCCGTACCCGGCCCTTCCGCGCCGGCCGACAAGGAGGGCGCCGACAAGAAGGAGCCGGCCGGCGGCGGGGCGATGGAACGCAAGCATCTCAACGACGCCGCCGCCTACCTGCGCGGCCTGGCGCAAATGCGTGGGCGCAATGCCGAATGGGCCGAGCGCTCGGTGCGCGAGTCGCTCAGCCTGTCCGCGGACGATGCGCTCAAGCTCAAGGTGATCGACCTGGTGGCGTCCGACCTGCCGGCGCTCGCCGCGCAAGTCGATGGCCGCGTCCTGACCGTGCTTGGCCGTGAAGTGAAGCTCGCCACGCGTGGCGCGCCGGTCGAAGCGGCCCAGCCCGACTGGCGCACGCGGGTGCTGTCGGTACTGACCAATCCCAGCATCGCGCTGCTCCTCATGACGCTGGGTATCTACGGCATGCTGTTCGAATTCATGAGCCCGGGCGCGGTGGCGCCGGGCGTCATCGGCGCGCTCTGCCTGCTGCTCGGCCTGTATGGCTTGCAGCTACTTCCCGTTAATTACGCCGGCCTGGCTTTCATCATGCTCGGCCTCGCGTTCATGGTGGGCGAGGCCTTCCTGCCCAGCTTCGGCGTGCTTGGCCTTGGCGGCGTGGTGGCCTTCGTGGCGGGTGCGCTGATGCTGATCGACACGGACCTGCCCGACTACGGCATCCCGGTCGGGCTGGTGGCGGCGGTGGCGGTGACGAGCGCGATCCTGATCGCCGCGACGGCCGGCGTGGCGCTGCGAACGCGAAGGCGTGCAGTGGCGGGGGGGCCGTCGGCACTGCTTGGCGAAGTGGCCGAGATGCTGGACGCGAGCATCGGCGGCGAAGGGTGGGCCAACGTCGGTGGCGAAACCTGGCGCGTCGCCAGCGCGGCGCCTTTGATGCGCGGGCAAAAGGTGAAGGTGGTGGGGCGCAGCGGGCCGCTGCTCATGGTGACGCCGGTGGACTACCAACAACAGGGAGAACGATCATGATTCTTGAAATCGGATTCGGCGCGGGATTGCTGGTGATGCTCGTGGCGGCGTTGTTCGCGATGTCGGTGCGCATCCTGCGCGAGTACGAGCGCGGCGTGGTGTTCCAGCTGGGACGCTTCTGGCGCGTCAAGGGGCCGGGGCTGATCCTCCTGATCCCGGTGGTGCAGCAAATGGTGCGGGTCGACCTGCGCACCATCGTGCTGGACGTACCGACCCAGGACGTGATCTCGCGCGACAACGTGTCGGTCAAGGTGAATGCGGTGCTGTACTTCCGCGTCATCGATCCGGCGCGCGCCATCATCCAGGTGGCCAACTTCCTGGAGGCGACCAGCCAGCTGGCGCAGACCACCCTGCGCTCGGTGCTGGGCAAGCACGAGCTGGACGACATGCTGGCCGAGCGCGAACGCCTCAACATCGACATCCAGCAGGTGCTCGACGCCCAGACCGACGCCTGGGGCATCAAGGTGGCCAACGTGGAGATCAAGCATGTCGACCTGGACGAGTCGATGATCCGCGCCATCGCGCGCCAGGCCGAGGCCGAGCGCGAACGGCGCGCAAAGGTGATCCATGCTGAAGGCGAGCTGCAGGCATCGGAGAAACTGATGCAGGCAGCCCAGGTGCTGTCCCAGCAGGCCGGGGCGATGCAGCTGCGCTACATGCAAACCCTGACCACGCTGGCCAGCGACAAGACCTCGACGGTGGTGTTTCCGATGCCGATAGACCTGTTCGACACCATCGCCGGGAGGAAGGGGACTAGTTGACGCTGATCAGCTCGACTTCGAAGATCAGGTCCGAGTTCGGCGGGATCGAGCCGCTGCCCATGGCGCCATAGCCCAGCGACGACGGGATCGCCAGGATACGCTTGCCGCCCACCTTCATGCCGACCATGCCCTGGTCCCAGCCCTTGATCACGTTGCCGTTACCGAGCCTGAAGACAAACGGGGTCTTGCCGATCGAGGTGTCGAACTGCGCGCCGTGCTTGTCCGCGGCGTAGGGGTTATACAGCCAGCCGGTGTAGTTCACGGTGAGCACCTTGCCGTTCGTCGCTTCGGCGCCTGCGCCGGCGACGGTGTCGGTGACGCCCAGCGCTGCCAGCGCCGGCGGCAGGCTGGCCATGATGGTGCCGGTGGTGCGCGCGGCATTGGTCACGGCGATGGTCACCAGGCGCGTGCCGCCAGCGACCGGGATGTAGCTGAGCGCCACGCCGGTGCCGGTCTGGCCCGACAGCGGGCAGGTGCCGGCGCCGAAGGTCCAGCTGGCGTCGAACACGTTCTTGCCCGAGGCGCGCGGCGTCAGCCGGCCCGAATAGTTACACGCGCCGAGGGACGCGTTGAAGCTGCCGTCCGCGGCAATCGTCGTATTGTGCACGCCCAGCGTGCCGCTCATGCGGTAGCTGCCCGCCACCTCGGACAGCCTGGCCGGCGTGTTGTACACATAGCCGCTTTCCGGGAAACCGGTGCTGGTGAAGGGAATGGAACTGCCGCCAACCGTGATCGAGCCGTTGAGGCTGGCCAGCGGCGAATACTGGGAGCTGACGGCGGCCGCCGATGCGGGGCCGGGCCGAAGTCCTTGGTGTCGGGCGCGGCGAATACGCCGCTGTTGGAGTTGCCCTGGCCCTGCAGGAAGGAGGTCGGCGTCACGACGGTGGCGCCGCCGCTGGCGTAGAAGGCCCAGTACTGGCCGTTTTCCAGTACCAGTGAGTTGTACAGGTTGCCGTTGCCGGTCAGGCGGCCGGCGTAGAAGCCCTGCGCGCCAAGCTGGGCCACCAGCGTGCCCAAGGTGGAATCGATGCTGCCCTGGAAGGCGGCGGTGTCGGTGGACAGCCCACCGAGCCGAGCAGGTTGCGCACGATGACGTTGGCGGCCAGGCCGTCGTAGGCCAGCGAACGCTGCGGCGAGTTGAGCGAGGTGGTGAAGCTGCCCGCCACCACAGCCTTCTTGGCGACGATGTCGGCGTCGGTGCCCTGCGCGCCGGACATGATCTGGATCGCGGCGCGGGCCCGCGTGACGTGGCCTTGTTGATCGCGTCGGTCCAGAAGTCCTTGCCTACCTGGTCCGCGGCGCGGCCGAACAGGTTGCTGTAGATGGCGTCGATGAAGACGCTGTTGTCGCCCGCATACAGCGCCTGCGATTCGGCGCTGGTGCCGAACACGTCGATCAGGGCGCGGATGTCGGCGTTGTTACCGTAGGCGATGCTCATGTCGGCGATGTTGGTCGGCGCACCGAGGTCGCGGAAGCGCCCGGCGAAGAAGGCCAGGCCGCCGGCGTCGGCCGGACGGCCGAAGTAGCCCACGTAGATGCGCTGCACCACGTCGTGGTAAGCGCTGACCTCGACCTGGCTGGTTTGCGCGGACACGCGCGACGCGGTCGCGGTGGTGGCCGGCGCATCGGTGGCGCTGTCGCTTCCGCAGGCCGCCAGCAGCAGCGACAGCGAACAGAGGGCGGCGTATTTGATCGGTTTGGTCATGTCAGGCTTACCTTGGCAAAAATAAAGTCGAAAAATTATACCGGGGCAAAACCGCCGGTCGTGAAATCCATGCCTATTTCAACAGGCATGCGGAAAAGTCTTCGAAGGCCCCATAGGCCGGCGTGGCGGGCCGCGCCGTGCCGCACAGGTCGCTTGCCGCCTTTTCATCGGCGCCAGCCTTGTCGCGGCGCGGCGCCTGCTCGCTCCAGCGCAGGTCGAGACGCTGGGGAGCGGCGTACAGGTCGCGCAAGGGGTGGGCTCCGGTGAACAGGCGGGTGACGCCGGTGTCCAGGTTGTCGCTGGCGCGCAGCAGGGCGCCGTCGCGCGCGTTGATGCGGCCGTCCACGATGTTGCCGTGCACGTCGGCGGTGCTCTCGGGCCAGCGCGCCGACATGCCGGCCGTGTCGAGCAAGGTATTGTGGGTGACTGTGCTGGCGGCGGAGCGGTTCAGGTAGATGCCCTCGTCCGAGCACGACGCGATCAGGTTCGCTTCGATCACGCCGCGATCCTGTTCGGTCAGGCAGCGTTTGTCGCGGCAGAACTCGGGACCGCTGCCCCCGCCGCCAAGCGACAGGCCGACCCTCTGGCCCCTGGCGCCGTGCAGCAGGTTTTCGCAGATGACGACGTTGCGCGTGAAGCTGTTGCCGCTGCCGCCGCCCTTGAAGAATCCGCCGTAGCTGATGCGGTCGCCGCCGCGCTTGATGAAGTCGGTGATCAGGTTGCCGCGCACCGTCCAGTTGCTGGCGGCGACCAGGTCGATCGGCGTTACCGCCGTGCCGGTCGCGCGCACGCTGCTGTTGCTGATCGTATTGTTCTCGATGAGGCCGTCGTCCGGGAAGGATCCGGCGTTGCCGTTGATTTTGAAGTGGGCGTTGAAATCGGTGATGGTGTTGTTGCGCGCGACGAAGCCCTTGCCGCGGCCGACCACGTGGAAGGCATGGTCGCAGGCCTCCTGCGCGGCGCAGGCGCCGCGGATGTGCAGGTTCTCGAAGGTCCAGCCGGACGAAGTGACCAGGAAGCCTTCGGTGATCGCCAGTTCGATGCGCACCGTGCCGGCACGCTCGGCGCGTACCGTCACGCCCTCGGCGCTGCTGGTCGCGATGTAGGGGCGGCCGCTGAACAGGTAGACGCCGGGCGCGAAGGTGACGATATCGCCCGGATGGGCCTTTTCGATGGCCTTGACCGCGGCGTCCGGCGTGGTCACCATCACCACCTGGCCAGGCCTGGCGGGCGCCACGGCATCGGCCTGGGCGCCGATGCGCAGCGGCGGCAGGTCGCCCATGCCGGCGCCGCGGTCGAGGTCGTCGAGCTTGCGCGCCGCCAGCACGCCCAGCTGGTCGAAACGGTGCCCGGAGGCGCGCCGTTCGATGTAGGGCCCCATCTGGCGTGGCGGCACCGCGGCGCTTTCCAGGAACCAGGCGACGCCGCCGGCGGACAGCAGCACCAGGGTCAGCAAGGTGAACAGGATTTTCTTGAACGGTGAAGTCCGTCGTTTCTTTTGCATGTGCGTTCTTAATCGGGACGTGTGAGTTCGCGCAGCCGGTACCAGGCCAGGCCGGCGAGCTCGTAGCTGGCGTACCAGGACATGTGCAGTCCGGCCGCACTTGGAATGAAGTCGAGCGCCGCCAGTTTGCCGGCGCCGTGGAACATGGTGGGCGCCGGGACCACCTCGAGGCCGGTGGCGGCAAACACACGCGCGGCGCGCGCCATGTGCAGGGCGTCGGTCACCAGCAGGATGCGGCCGACCTTGTTGTCTTTCAAAATCCTGGCGGAGCGCGAGGCGTTTTGCGCGGTCGTTTCCGAGGCAGCTTCCACCCACGCCACCGGCGTGCGGAAGTCGTCGCGCAGGACCCGCGCCATGGTCTGGGCTTTCGCTTCGTGGACGCCGTCGGGCGAGGCGTTGCCGCCGGTGACAAGAAGCGGCAAGCCGGTCAGGTGCTGAAGGTGGGCGCCATAGCGCAGGCGCGCCAGGGTGGTCAGGTCGGGAACGTCCCGCCCGCCGTACTCGGGGGCGTGTTCGATGCGGCCAGCGGCCAGCACCACGATGGCGCCGGCGCCGCCGGTGTCGCCGGTGGCGAGCACGGGCGCATGTTCCAGCAGCGGCCACATCAGCATCCGCGCCCCGGCTACCGTACTGAGCACCAGGAGGATGGATGCGCTGGCCACCGCCAGCATGCGCCCCGCGCGCGGTTTCCAGCGCCGTAGCAGCATGCCGGCCGCGATCCCCAATACCAGGCATACCGGCGGAAGCAGGATGACGTGGGTTAGCGCGGAAACAAGCAGATCAATATTCATGTTGCCATTTTAAATGGCAACGTAGTTCTCCTGCGAAATCAATTGCAATGAATTGTCGTAATTCGTAATACTTCCTTCCAGTTGTTATCGTGCAGCGAATCCGTAGGACTGGATCTGCGGTTCGATCGAGGACAGGTCGCGCGACATCGTCTTGCTGCGGTCGATCAGCAGGTAGCCGGTGACATCGCCGAACATTGGTTCCTGCAGCACCACACGGTAGCGTTTGTCGAGAGCGACGAAGTCATAGTCATTGACCGCGACCACCTCGGCTTTCGGCATGTCGCCTACCTGGATGTATTTGCGGTTGACCCGTTTGGTCAGGGTAAGGGTATCGCCATTCGACAGATCGTATGAACCCAGCAGCGTCTCGAATTCACCGGCCCAGATCCTGCTGTACTTGGCCGGAAGCTCGATCGTTTCGGGAACGCGTGGAATGGTGACTTTGCTGATGTCGGATTGGGCCAGGGCCACTGGGCTGAATGCCATGGCGGCGGCGAAG
This sequence comes from Massilia cavernae, assembly GCF_003590855.1. Lineage (GTDB taxonomy): Bacteria > Pseudomonadota > Gammaproteobacteria > Burkholderiales > Burkholderiaceae_D > Telluria_A > Telluria_A cavernae. Next base: position 55,122 of record NZ_QYUP01000127.1, on the reverse strand, counting down.
CCGGACAGGAATAATAAGCGTTTCATGACGCACCTCCTGAACCGTTGCCTGGAGGCCGTCGACGCAAAGCCACTCGACGAGCGGGGTGACTGACTGTTGGCGGCCGGGGACGCTGGTTCGTCAGTTATTGCATAGTATATTGCTCGCCAGCGGGACCATCAAACCGCGGCCCCGCTTACATGCAATATAGGTCGGAAAAACGTATAAGTCGAACAATGCTTTGATCGCTCAAGCGAGGCCGATCGCACTCGCGCGGAAGGCCTTGGTGCGGGCCAGGATCCGGCGGTCGCGCAGGAAGCGGGTGACCACCTGGGCCGCCTGATCGACACCCACGAAATGCCATTGTGGTGACGTTTCCGCCAAGGCTGCCAATTCGACACCACCTGCTCCGACGACGAGGACGCTGGCTTGTTCCTGCGCTCGCTCGGCGACCAGCAAAGCCGTCATTTTTTGCAGGTCGGACCAGCCCGGGACGAGGCGCCGAGTTTTTTCAGCGTAGTCGGACAGGGCAATGGGATCGTTGAAAGCTGAGGATGGCTCGACGTTTGATTTTTGCATTGGAGCAATCTAGGTCTCGGCCTTGGCAAGCGTCAACCAATCTTGATCTATCGTGAGGTGTAGAAAAGGAACGGTAGTAAGGTGCAAGTGCACAAAACACTGGCACATCCTATTTCTGTTACTACAATAATCAATGAAGCTTAGCTTCGATCCGGCAAAACGTGCCAAGGCACTTATTGAAAGAGGTTTGGATTTCGCACGTGCGAACGAAGTTTTCGCAGGTGTAACCATGACGCTTGACGACGACCGCCGGGACTATGGCGAGCCCCGGCGTATGACTGTCGGCTTGTTGGACGATCGGGTCATAGTCGTCGTGTGGACACCGCGTGGCGGGACGCGAAGAATCATTAGCATGAGGAAAGCAAATGAACGTGAAATCGCCGAATTCGAAAGAGCCTTGGGTTGACCCTGACGATGCTCCCGAGCTGACAGACGAATTTTTTGAGAAAGGCGAATGGAGAGTCGGCGAGAAGATCGTATCGCGCGAGGAAGCGTGCGCAGAGTTAGGAAAGCGGCGCGGGCGTCCGATAGGCAGCGGGACCAAGGTCAGCACAACGATCCGGTTTGATGCCGACGTGCTGGAGGCTTTCAAAGCTACTGGCGCTGGCTGGCAAACGCGCATGAACGATGTTCTTAGGGAGTGGCTGAAGTCACGTTGAGATGCAACGTTGCCAGAAGAGGTGCGGGTGCAGTCGACTGGAAGTGGCGAGGCACCCATCCCGGGAACGACGAGTTTAGAGGCGGGATGTAGTTTTGGCCGCTGATCACGCGATAAAAAACCTATCAGCGCCCCAAAACAAAAAAGCAGTCACGATCACTCGTAACTGCTTCATTTGCTTACTTCTGTATTCGTGGTAGGCCGTGCGGGATTCGAACCTGCGACCAACGGATTAAAAGTCCGCTGCTCTACCAGCTGAGCTAACGACCCGAAGAGGCAGCATTATAGCCTGCGATTCGTGATTGCGCTAGGGTATTTCTGCGGACTGTCCAAAAATCAGGTCAGTGCCGCCGTCACCTTCAATACTTCGTCCGCCGTGGTTACCCCTTCGATGATCTTGTACGCGCCCGCGATGCGCAGCGGCTTCATGCCGTCGGCCACGCTTTGCTGGCGCAGTGCGATCAGGTCGGTTTCTTCGCTGATGCGCTTGGTGAAGTCTTCGGTGATCGTCAGCAGCTCGTAGATGCCGGTACGGCCACGATAGCCGGTCTGCCGGCATTCCGGGCAGCCGATCGGGCGGTACATCGGCGACGGCTTCTGGATGTTCCACGAGCCGCCGATGCTTTGCCACACCTCGTCGCTGATCTCGCCATCGAGCGCCTTGCAGTGCGGGCACAGCGTACGCACCAGTCGCTGCGCCATGATGCCGACCAGCGTCGCCTCCAGCAGGTAGTAGGGCACGCCAAGTTCCAGCAGCCGCATCACGGCAGACGGCGCGTCGTTTGTGTGCAGCGTCGACAGCACAAGGTGACCGGTCAGCGCGGCCTGGATCGCCATTTCGGCGGTGCCGAGGTCGCGGATCTCGCCGACCATGATGATGTCCGGGTCCTGCCGCATCAACGCCTTCACGCCGTCAGCGAACGACAGGTCGATGCCGGGCTGTATCTGCATCTGGTTGAACGATGCTTCCACCATCTCGATCGGGTCTTCCACCGTACACACGTTCACTTCGGACGTGGCCAGCGCCTTGAGCGTGGTGTACAGCGTGGTCGTCTTGCCCGAACCGGTAGGACCGGTGACGAGGATGATGCCGTGCGGCTTGGCGGTCAGTTCGTCCCAGCGGCGCGCGTCGTCGAGCGGGAAACCGAGTTCCGGCAGCGTCTTGACCACCACTTCGGGGTCGAAGATACGCATCACCAGCTTTTCGCCGAACGCGGTTGGCATCGTCGACAGGCGCAGCTCCACTTCCTGGCCGCCGCTGGTGCGCGTCTTGATGCGGCCATCCTGCGGGCGCCGCTTTTCGATCACGTCCATGCGTCCGAGCAGCTTGATGCGCGCGGTCATCGCGATCATCACCACCGCCGGCACCTGGTACACCTGGTGCAGCACGCCGTCGATGCGGAAGCGGATGACGGCCATGTCGCGCTTCGGTTCCAGGTGGATGTCCGAGGCGCGCTGTTCGAACGCGTACTGCCACAGCCAATCGACGATGTTGACGATGTGCTGGTCGTTGGCATCGACCTGCTTGTTCGACTTGCCCAGTTCAACCAGCTGCTCGAAGTTGTTGCGCAGCGCGACGTCCTGGCCGGTCGACTTGTTGGCGTCCTTGATCGATTTGGCCAGGCTGAAGAACTGCGAAATGTACTGCGCGATGTCGAGCGGGTTGGCCATCGCCAGCTGGATCTTGCGGCGCGAGATCTTGGCAATCTCGGCTTCCCATTCGTGCGAGAACGGGTCGGCCGTGGCCACCGTCAGCGTGGTGCCGGTGAGTTCCAGCGGCAGGATGTTGAAGCGCGCCGCGTAGCTGGCGGACATTACGTCCGCCACTTTGGTGAAGTCGATCTTCAGTGGGTCGATGCGCACGAACGGCAGGCCGACTTTGCTGGCGGCGTATTCCGTCAGCAGGTCGAGCGTCATCAGGCGGTGCGGCGGTTGCGCGGAGATCAGCTTGCACTGGGCCGCGGCCGATAGCGGGTGCATCGAGCCGACCGCGTTTTTCAGGATGGCCTGGGCCTGGGTGAAGTTGGTTTTGACGTTGGCTTTTTCGACGATGCCGTCGGCAAGCAGCCACGAAAAAATCGTCTGGAGGTCGAGCGAGCGGGGAGCCCTTGGCTGGGCCGCCGCCGGTTTTGGCGCTGCTGGTTTCACATCTGCGTTCAAGCCGTTCCTCCTGCGGGCGCTGCGGTTGGTTATTCTGCTGACTGGATGCCCTTGACCCACGATTTGGCGGGCAGCTTGGTCGCGGCGACGATCTCCGCGGCACGCGCCTGCAGCGCCTCGATGTCGAGAGCCGGGCGGTCGCGGAAGCAGATCGCGACAACATTACCATCATGCACTTCAGGCAGGCAAATTACATGAGCGAAGGCGAACTTCATCGCCTTGAAGTTTTTCGCGAAGCTCGGGTGGTCGCCAAACAGGTTGACCGTCATGATACCGCCGTCGGCCAGGCAGGCGTTGCAGGCCTGGTAGAACTCGGGCGTGTCGAGCACTGGGCCGCGCGCGGTGGCGTCGTACAGGTCGCATTGCAGTACGTCGAAGGCGCCGTGGTTGGCATCGTCGTTGACGAAGTCCATCGCATCCATTTCGACCACGTTCAGGCGCTCATCGTTCGCCGGCAGCTTGAACATCGACGCGCAGATGTTGATGACGGCGTCGTTCAGTTCGACGGCGGTGACGTTCGCGTCGGGGAACTGGCGATAGCAGAACTTGGTGAGGGTGGCAGTGCCGAGGCCGAGCTGGGCGATGTTGCGCGGTTCTTTGATGAACAGCGTCCAGGCCATCATTTGCTGCGCGTATTCGAGTTCAGGCCAGTCGGGCTTGCGGATGCGCATCGCGCCTTGAACCCATTCGGTGCCGAAGTGGAGGTAGCGGACGCCGTCCTGTTCGGATAGGGTGACAGGTGCAAATTTTGGTTTGCGCGCGGGCTTGCGGGACGATTCGGCTTGTTCGATGGATTTGCGTTTGATGAGCATGATGCGGCCTGGTTGAGTGGGCGCATTATATCGTGTGCGCGTATCCAGAAAAACGTAGGGCGGATAAGCGAAAGCGCATCCGCCAAACGCACGCGTCACGATATCGCATGCATTTGGCGGATGCGCTCCGCTTATCCGCCCTACGGGTTGCTAACTTATTACTGGCGCTCGTCCGGCTCGACCGAAACGCGCAGGCGCACACGGTTGCCCGGATCGCGCGGCATTAAGGTCGTATAAGTGCGGCCACGGTAATCGTAAGTCACGTCGTAGCCCACATTGCGGGATTCGAACGAATCCACGGTGCGGCATTGACGCACGGCTTGTTCCTGATAACCCGGAGGCGGCGCCGCACGGTTGGCGTTCGACACCTGGTCGCCAATCGCGGCGCCGGCCAGCACGCCGGCCGCGGTCGCTGCCGCACGGCCCGAGCCGCCGCCAACCTGGTTGCCGATCACGCCGCCCGCCAGCGCGCCAAGGATGGCGCCGCCGGCGCTGCGCTGCGGTTGCTGCGCTACCGGTACCTGCACGTATTCGGTACGGCATTCCTGGCGCGGCTGGCTGTAGCGTTCGACGCGCGGCTGGACACGGGTGACGTGGCCAAAATCTTCAAACTCGGCTACCTGCGCCTGGGCCAGCGGGAGGGCGCAAACGCCCATCGCGGCGATCATCAATTTTGCTTGTGCGTTCATTTTGAACCTCGCTTGTATTCGTTGGACTGCATGGTTACTGACCCAGTTCTCATATTAATACTGCGCAGGGTTCATCCATGATCCATGTGGCAACAAAATGTAACAGCACGATAAGACGCCACGATCGACGCCCATTTCGAGGATATCGCTGAAATCAGACTTCTTTTAAGCCAATACATTCCATATTTTCACAAATCTTGCGTCCGTGATCACATTCGGGTTGATTCAACTACCACAAAACGTTACCCTTATATGATTCAGGGATATATTGGCGCGTGGCAACCAACCAAGGAGACAAGCGATCGCAGCAGCGAGCGCGTAGCGCATCAGCATTCAATACAAGAAAAAACACCCCGTTCATCAGGTCGACTTGAGGGAAAAATGAGTTTGTTTATAACAGTGCCGCCCAACCTAGTGCAGTCCATTCGTGCGTTCCGTGTGACGGAGCTGCAGGAGGAGGCCGCTCGCCTGGGGCAGCACTTTCTGTACGCTCACTGCGCCGATACGTTGACCAAACAGCAAGTGTGTGCGCGCATTGGCGAGAACTTCCATTTTCCCAAGCAGGCCAGCAAGAACTTCGAAGCGCTTCGCGTGTCGCTGACCGATACCATCTTCAAGGCCGGCCAGCAGCCAGGCTTCATTGTTGTGCTTGAGCAATTGCCAAATACGCAAAAATTCGACAAGGAAGCGCGCGAAACCCTGCTCGACGTCTTCCGTGACGCCGCCGACTACTGGGCCGAGAAAAAAGTCCCGTTCCGCGTCTTTTACTCGTTCGAATAAGCTTCAATCGCACTATCCGGTGGCGCAGAAAGTGTATGCTGCGCCGCATCATTTTTGGCCCGTTTCCTTGGTTCGGCCTGTGGGCCGGGGTACAATGTGCGCCATGAAAAACATTGTCATCCTCATTTCCGGCCGCGGCAGCAACATGGAAGCTGTCGTGCGCGCAGCTCAATCCGAAGCCTGGCCGGCACGTATCGCCGCCGTTATCAGCAACAAGGCGGACGCCAAGGGTCTCGAATTCGCCCAGGCGCACGGCATTCCAACCGCCGTGGTCGCAAACAAGGATTTCCCCACGCGCGACCAGTTCGACGCCAAATTGCAGGAAGTAATCGATGGCTTTGCGCCCGACCTCGTCGTGCTGGCTGGCTTCATGCGCATCCTGACCGCGCCTTTCGTCGAGCATTACGAAGGCCGCCTGCTGAACATCCACCCGTCGCTGCTGCCGCTGTTCCCGGGCCTGGATACGCACCAGCAGGCGATCAACGCCCGCGTTGCCGAGCATGGCGCGACGGTGCACTTCGTCACCGCCGAACTCGACCACGGCCCGGTCGTGGTGCAGGTAAAAGTACCGGTGCTGCCCGGCGACACGGAAGACACCCTGTCGGCGCGCGTACTGGTCGAAGAACACAAGCTGTATCCGCTCGCCATCCGGCTGTTTGTCGAGGACCGGCTCAGCATCGTCGGCGGCGGCGTCCGCATCGCCGACACAGCAAATATCTAACCAAGGAATTACATGAGACTGCCACCAGCGATCCTCGCGAACACAGAAGAAGTACTGCGCGAGATTTTGCGTTTTTCGGCGCCTGCCGACACCACCCTGTCGCGCTATTTCAAGGACCACCCACGGCTGGGCGGCCGCGAACGCGGCGCCATCGCCGAAGGTGTCTACGCAGTCCTGCGCAACAAGAACTTCTTCACCGACTTCGCCGGTTCGGGCAACGGCATGCGCCGCCTGACCATCCTTGGCCTGGCCGAAGCGATGGGTGTCGATTCTCTCGGCGGCCTGACCGAGGAAGAAACCGAATTCCTGGCACGCATCAAGGAAATCGACCGCAGCCTGATCCCGGCGGCCAAGCGCTCGAACCTGCCGCAGTGGCTGTACGATAAATTCGTCGGCCAGTACGGCGAGGAAGAAACGCTGAAGCTGGCCGAGGCGCTCAACCAGCCTGCGCCGCTGGACCTGCGCGTCAATTCGATCAAGGCCAACCGCGACGACGTGGTGGCGGAACTGGCGCAAGCGCCGATCGCCGCCGAGCCGATGCCTTATGCACCGCTGGGCCTGCGCGTGCTGCGGAAGCCGGCACTGCAGAACCTGCCGCTGTTCAAGAGCGGCGCGATCGAAGTGCAGGACGAGGGCAGCCAGGTGCTGTCGCAGATCGTCGGCGCCAAGCGCGGCGAGATGGTGGTCGACTTCTGCGCGGGCGCGGGCGGCAAGACGCTGGCGCTGGGCGCGGCGATGCGCAATACCGGCCGCCTGTACGCTTTCGACGTGTCCGAGAAGCGCCTGGCCAAGCTGAAGCCGCGCCTGGCGCGCAGCGGCCTGTCGAACGTGCACCCGGTGCAGATCGCACACGAACGCGACGCCAAGATCAAGCGCCTGGCCGGCAAGATCGACCGCGTGCTGGTTGACGCGCCTTGCAGCGGCATGGGCACCTTGCGCCGCAATCCTGACGTCAAGTGGCGCCAGAAGCCGGAAGCCGTGACCGAGATGCACGACAAGCAGGTAGCCATCCTCGACGGCGCAGCGCGCCTGCTCAAGGGCGGCGGCCGCCTGGTGTACGCCACCTGCTCGCTGCTGGATGAAGAGAACGACCGCGTGATCGAGCAGTTCCTTGCTTCGCACGACGATTTCGAGCTGGTGCCGATGAATAAGGTACTCGCGGAACAGAAGATCGACCTGGAAATGGGCGACTACCTGAAGCTGCTGCCGCACAAGCACCAGACCGACGGCTTCTTCGCTGCTGTACTTGAGCGCAAGAAGATGGTCAAGCCTGTCAAGGCTGTTGAAGCCGACGAAGAAACTGCAACCGACGAATAAGAAAGGCGCCGCCTATGCCGCTGTCAAACCTGCTTACCGACCTGGTCAACGATATACGCGATCCGGGCGTGCTATGGCAGGTGGCGGCGATCGTCGTTTGCGTGGCGCTGGGCTGGTTCATGGCGCGCGCCATCCGGAGCCGGCGTGCCGAGGGCGTGGAAGGGCATGCCGCCCTGGTACGCGCCGGCTTCGTCAGCTTCGCCCAGATCCTCACGCCGCTCCTGATCGCGGCGCTGGTCTGGGGCGTCAAGCTGGTGCTGGTCAACTTCCTGCATAACGTCAGCCTGCTCAAGGTTGCACTTCCGATCTTCGCGTCGCTGGCCGTGATCCGCACCGCGTTCTACCTGCTGCAGCGCGTGTTCGCGCGGCGCGGGCAACTGGGCGCGGCACTCGTCACCTTCGAAAAGATCTTCGCGCTGCTGGTATGGGCCGGCGTGGCGCTATACCTGGCCGGGCTGTGGCCGGACATAATCGCTTTCCTCAACGGCACCAAACTGCCGCTCGGGCGCAGCGACATCTCGCTGGCGATGGCGATCCAGGCCGTGGTGTCGGTGGTGGTGCTGCTGATGCTGGCGCTGTGGGCCGGCACCGCGCTGGAAGAGCGCCTGATGGGCATGGAGGGCATGCACACCTCGCTGCGCGTGGCGATGGCCCGCATCGGGCGCGCGATCCTGATTGTCGTCGCGGTGCTGTTCAGCCTGCAGCAGGTGGGCATCGACCTGACGGTGCTGTCGGTGTTCGGCGGCGCGCTCGGCGTCGGCCTCGGCCTCGGCTTGCAAAAGATCGCCAGCAATTACGTGTCGGGCTTCGTGATCCTGCTCGAACGCAGCCTGGCCATCGGCGACAACATCACCGTCGACAAATACAGCGGCAAGGTGGCGCGCATCAACACCCGCTACACGGTGCTGCGCAGCGTCGATGGCACCGAGTCGGTAGTGCCGAACGAAATGCTGGTGTCGGGCGCGGTCATCAACTCCTCGTTCACCGACCGCAAGACGCGGCTTGTCACCGAAGTCATCGTTGGCTTCGATACCGACCTCGCAAGCCTGCTGCCGCAAATCGTGGAGACCTGCCGCGGCGTGAAGCGCGTGATGCAGGAGCCGGCGCCGGAAGCTTTCCTGCTGCGCTTTACGCCCGACGGCCTGCTGCTCGAAGTCGGCATGTGGATCCAGGATCCGGACAAGAGCAAAGGTGAAGTATTGTCGGAAGCGAACCTGAAGATCTGGTCATTACTGCAAGCGGAAGGCGTGACGCTCCCTCGCGCTACGCGCGAACTGCGCCTTGCCGACCCGCGATTCGATGTACTACTCGATAAGGCAGCCACGCTCGACAGCAAATGATTGGTGACATTCGTGCCGTGCATCACTAATCAGCGTAAAATGTGGGTTCCCTGCACGTTGCGAAACGCAAGCCACGTGGTGGGATGAAGCCACCATTTTGGAGCAGTAATGAATTTGTTAAGCAACACTCTGGATACCGTCCTCGCGTTTCTCTCGACCGGCATCGTCGGTCTCTCAGGTTGGCAAGTTGTAATCTACACCCTGATCGTCACCCATATCACCATCGCAGCAGTCACGATCTACCTGCACCGCCACCAGGCGCACCGTGCGCTGGACCTGCACGCGATTCCAAGCCATTTCTTCCGTTTCTGGCTGTGGCTCACCACCGGCCAGGTCACCAAGGAATGGGCGGCGATCCACCGCAAGCACCACGCCAAGTGCGACACCGAGGAAGATCCGCACAGCCCGGTCACCCGCGGCATCAAGAAGGTCTTCTTCGAAGGCGCGGAGCTGTATCGCGCGGAATCGAAGAACCTCGAGACCATGGAAAAATATGGCCACGGCACGCCGAACGACTGGATCGAGCGCAACCTGTACACCAAGTACAGCTGGGCCGGTGTCGTCATCCAGCTGATCCTCAACGTTGCGCTGTTCGGCGTTATCGGCATCACCATCTGGGCGATCCAGATGATGTGGATCCCGGTCATGGCCGCTGGCGTCATCAACGGTATTGGCCACTGGTGGGGCTACCGCAATTACGATTGCGCCGATGCCGCTACCAACATCATCCCGTTCGGCATCCTGATCGGCGGCGAAGAATTGCACAACAACCACCACACCTACGCCACCTCGGCCAAGCTGTCGTCGAAGTGGTACGAGATCGACATCGGCTGGGCCTACATCCGCGGCCTGGAAATGCTGGGCCTGGCGAAGGTCAAGAAAGTGGCGCCGAAGCCGGTGTTCGAACACGGCAAGCAAGTGCCTGACTTCGATACGCTGCAATCGGTGATCGCGAACCGTTATGACGTGATGGCCAAGTATGCCAAGTCGGTCAAGCATGCATGGAGCGAGGAAGTCGAGCACCTGCGCCACAAGGCTGCATTCGAGAAGCGTTTCCTGAGGTCGTCGCGCAAGCTGATGCAGCGCGAACCGGCCAAGCTGGAAGCGCCGCACAAACTGCAACTGGGACAGGTGTTCGAGCACAGCAAGGCGCTGGAAACCATGCACCACATGCGTGTGGAACTGGGCGCGATCTGGGAGCGTTCGCACTTCACCCGCGACCAGCTGCTGCACCAACTGCAGGACTGGTGCGCGCGTGCCGAGGCATCCAAGATCAAGGCGCTGCAGGACTTCTCGCTGAGGCTGCGCAGTTACGCTTAATACATACGGCTTCAAGTGAAAAAACGGCTTCCGAGGAAGCCGTTTTTTTATGTGGGAAAGGTGGATGCGTGCTGCGCACTTATCCCCCCTACGTGTCTCTCATAGTGGCGTAGGGCGGATAAGCGGAGCGCATCCGCCGATTCGCCATGGCAAATGACGCAATTGTTCCCGGTGTTCGTAGGGGCGGAAAAGCGCGCAGCGCGTTATCCGCCGGTTTGAGGTCAGTGGTCCAAAAACAAAAAAGCCGCAAACTTTCGTCTGCGGCTTTTCTTCGTACCGAATACCCGATCAGAATTACTTGATCTTGGTTTCCTTGTACATCACGTGCTTGCGTGCTTTAGGATCGAACTTCATGATCTCCATTTTCGCAGGCATCGTGCGCTTGTTCTTGTCGGTGGTGTAGAAGTGACCCGTACCTGCAGTCGATTCCAGCTTGATTTTGTCGCGGCCAGTTTTTGCCATGATAGCTCCCTAATTTATACTTTTTCGCCACGAGCGCGCATGTCAGCCAGAACGGCGTCGATGCCCACTTTGTCGATGACGCGCAGGCCGGCGTTAGACAAACGCAGGGAGACCCAGCGGTTTTCCGACTCTACGAAGATACGGCGGTTCTGCAGGTTAGGCAGGAAACGACGTTTGGTTTTGTTGTTAGCGTGCGATACGTTGTTGCCAACCATCACGCCCTTTCCAGTAACTTGGCAAACACGTGCCATAGCGCACTCCTTGAAAATATCCAAAATTGGAAAAACGAGAGTATAGCGTGAAAACCATCACGGAATCAATCACTTGCGAAAAACAATAGTGTCTTAAGCTGATTCATGAATTTAACAATTGTAAAATCAGCGCAACACCCTTGATTTGCATAGGTTTCTACACAGCAGGCGCTTACATCTGCCCGTGCTCGGCGAAGGAATGGACATGTGGCCCGGCGACAACAAAGTGATCCAGCACCCGCACGTCGACCAGGGCCAGCGCCTGCACCAGCGCCCGCGTCAGCATCAGGTCGCAGTCGCTGGGTTCGGCTACGCCGGAAGGGTGGTTGTGGACCAACATGACGCTGGCCGCGTTGTGCGCCAGCGCCTTCTTCACCACCTCGCGCGGGTAGACGCTGGTGTGGGTCAGCGTGCCGGTGAACAGTTCCTCGCATTCGACCAGCCGGTTTTTCACATCCAGGAACATCACCAGGAAGGATTCATGATGCTGGCGCCCCAGGCGCATACTGAGGTAACTGCGCACGGCGGCGGGGGAAGTCAACAAATCGCCCGAGCGCAGTTGTTCCGCGATGGCGCGCTGGGCCAGTTCCATCACCGCCTGCAGCTGGGCGTACTTGGCCGCGCCCAGCCCCGGCACTGCGGCGAAATCGCGCAGGCTGGCGCTGAACATGCCGCCCAGCGAGCCGAAACGCGTAATCAGGTCGCAGCCGAGGTCGACCGCGCTGCGGCCCCTGACGCCCACGCGCAGGAATACGGCCAGCAATTCCTGGTCGGACAGCGCAGGGGCACCGTCCCGGATCAGGCGTTCGCGCGGCCGCAGGTGTTCGGGCCAGTCCTTGATTCCCATCGTCGCATCGATCCAAATGGCTGTGCATGAACCGGCGAGCGCCGCAGTGGCTTACAATAACGGATTCCCGATTTTTGCCACCACTATGTCGAACGCCACCGCCCCTGTTGTCAATGAGTCTTCCTACCTCACGCTGCATTATCGGCTCGCGTCGCTCGACGGTACTGATCTGATTACTACTTTCGGCGGGAACCCGGCGACGCTGATGCTGGGCCAGGGCCAGCTTGCCCCGGCGCTGGAGGCCTGCCTGCTCGGCCTGCCGGAAGGCACCCACAAGACTTTCGTGCTGACCCCGGCGCAGGGCTTCGGCGAACGCAGCCCGGAATTGGTGCAGGCGGTGTCGCGCGCCACGCTGGATGAGAACTCGGCGCCGGACGCCGGTTACAAGGTGGGCGACCTGGTCGACTTCGCCGCGCCCGGCGGCGGCCGTTTCGCCGGCGTTCTGCGCGAAATCGGCGACGATACCGCCATCTTCGATTTCAACCATCCGCTGGCGGGCCAGACCCTCAAGTTCGAAGTCAACCTGATCTCGGTTTTGTAACTGGATACTCCATGAATAACGAAATTCTCCTGGCCCAGCCGCGCGGCTTCTGTGCCGGCGTCGACCGCGCCATCGAAATCGTCGAACGCGCGCTGCAGCAGTTCGGTGCGCCGATCTACGTGCGCCACGAAATCGTCCACAACGCCTATGTGGTGGACGACCTGCGCAACAAGGGCGCGATCTTCATCGAGGAACTCGATGACGTCCCGGCCGGCAATACGCTGGTGTTCTCGGCCCACGGCGTCTCGAAAGCCGTGCGTGCCGAAGCCGAGCGCCGCGGCCTGAAGATTTTCGACGCGACCTGCCCGCTGGTCACCAAGGTACACGTGGAAGTGGCCAAGATGCGCAAGCAGGGCTGCGAGATCGTCATGATCGGCCACGACGGCCACCCGGAAGTCGAAGGCACCATGGGCCAGACCGAACAGGGCATGCACCTGGTCGAGACCGTGGCCGACGTCGCCACGCTCCAGGTGAACAACCCCAACGAGCTGGCCTACGTGTCCCAGACCACGCTGTCGGTCGACGATACCGCCGACATCATCGCCGCGCTCAAGCTGCGCTTCCCGAACATCATCGAGCCGAAGAAGGGCGATATCTGCTACGCCACCACCAACCGCCAGGAAGCCGTCAAGTTCATGGCGCCGCAGGTGGAAGTGGTGGTCGTGGTCGGCAGCCCGAACAGCTCGAATTCGAACCGCCTGCGCGAAGTGGCGCAAAAGATGGGAACGCCCGCCTATATGGTCGACAACGCCGACCAGATCGACCCGCAATGGCTCGAAGGCAAGCAGCGCATCGGCGTCACCGCCGGCGCTTCGGCCCCTGAAGTGCTGGTGCAGGCCGTGATCGACCGCCTCAAGCAGCTGGGCGCGCGCAGCGTCCGCGCCCTCGAAGGCGTCGAGGAGCACGTGACCTTCCCCTTGCCGAAGGGCCTGGATGGCGCCAAAGCGGCGCCGCAAGCCGAATGAGTATTTACATTCGACAAGAGAATATTTGGTAGAGAGGTAATTTTCCGGTGTTAGTTTTCACGAAACCTCGCTATCATGGCGACGCTCGAAAAATTTGTAGCCAGGCCCGCGTTATCCTCGCGCGCCCGGTGGGGGTGCGGTTGAAGCAATAGCGCGTGATCCCATGGGGATGCGAAGTTTGTGAGGCGGCGTCAGGCCATGAGCGGCACCACCGGAGATATCCTCCGGGGTGCCGTTTTTATTAGATAGATAATAAAAGAGGCAAGCGAACCATGGATACCTTTATCCAACAGATTATCAATGGTCTGGTGCTGGGCAGTATGTATGCCCTCGTCGCACTGGGCTACACGATGGTGTACGGCGTCCTGAACCTGATCAACTTCGCTCACGGCGACGTACTCATGATCGGCGCCATGGTTGGCTTGTCGATACTTAAGCTGCTCGACGTCTTCATGCCCGGCCTGCCGGGCGCGGTGCAGCTGGCCATCGCGATCGCAGGCGCCATCCCGGTCTGCATGCTGGTCAACATCATCATCGAACGCGTCGCCTACCGCCGCCTGCGCAATGCGCCGCGCCTGGCTCCGCTGATCACCGCGATCGGCGTGTCGACCCTCCTCACCACCTTCGCCATGATGATCTGGGGCCGCAATCCGCTGCCGTTCCCGCAGCTGCTGTCGTCGGATCCGATCGCCATCGGCGGCGCAGTCATTTCGCAAACCCAGGTGCTGCTGCTGGCGCTGGCGTCCTTGTCGATGGGCGGCCTGGTGCTGCTGGTCGAAAAAACCAAGATGGGCCGCGCCATGCGCGCCACCGCCGAGAACCCGCGCGTCGCGGGCCTGATGGGCGTTGACTCCAATAAGGTGATTGTCGCTACCTTCGCCATCGGCGCTGCGCTGGCCGCGGTCGCGGGCGTGATGTGGGGCGCCAACTATTCGTCGATCCAGTTCGCGATGGGCTTCCTGCCCGGCCTGAAGGCCTTCTCGGCCGCGGTGCTGGGCGGCATCGGCAACATCTACGGCGCGATGATCGGCGGCATCCTGCTGGGCCTGATCGAAGCGATGGGCGCGGGCTACATCGGCGACCTGACCGGCGGCTTCCTCGGCAGCCATTACCAGGACATCTTCGCCTTCGTGGTGCTGATCATCGTCCTGACCATCCGTCCGTCCGGCATCATGGGCGAACGTGTTGCCGACCGTGCGTAACAGGAAAGGACACTGACCATGAAACTCCTCTCTTTCGACGTCGAACACAATCCGCGCAAGGCCTATGCCAGCATGGCCATCGTGCTGGCGCTGCTGCTGGTGTTCCCATTCTTTGCCCAGCAGTTCGGTAACTCCTGGGTCCGCATCGTCGACATCGCGCTGCTGTACATCATGCTGGCGCTGGGCCTGAACATCGTGGTCGGATTTGCCGGCCTGCTGGACCTGGGCTACATCGCCTTCTTCGCGGTGGGCGCCTACCTGACCGGCCTGCTGGCCTCGCCGCAGTTCGCGGCCCTGCTCGAATCCGTCGTCTACCAATACCCCGTGCTCGGGGAATGGCTGGTCGCGGTGATGGGTCCGGAGATCACCGAGACCGGCATCCACCTGTCGGTCTGGTTCATCGTGCCGCTGGCGGCCGGCATCGCCGCGCTGTTCGGCGCGATCCTCGGCGCCCCGACCCTGAAACTGCGCGGCGACTACCTGGCCATCGTGACCTTGGGCTTCGGCGAGATCATCCGTATCTTCATGAACAACCTGAACGACCCGATCAACTTCACCAACGGTCCGCAGGGCATCAACATGATCGACCCGATCCGCATCTTCGGCGTATCGCTGGCCGGTGAAGCGGGCTCGAAGGCGACCGTCTACATCGGCAGCTTCGCGATGCCGTCGGTGAATGCCTACTACTTCCTGTTCCTGGCGCTGTGCATCGCCACCATCTTCATGACCGCGCGCCTGCAGCATTCGCGCCTGGGCCGTGCCTGGGTGGCGATCCGCGAAGACGAGATCGCCGCCAAGGCGATGGGCATCAATACCCGCAACGTCAAGCTGCTGGCATTCTCGATGGGCGCCTCGTTCGGCGGCATCGCCGGCGCCATGTTCGCGTCGTTCCAGGGCTTCGTGTCGCCGGAATCGTTCTCGCTGATGGAATCGATCGCGGTGCTGGCGATGGTGGTGCTGGGCGGTATCGGCCACATCCCGGGCGTGATCGTCGGCGGCATCCTGCTGGCCGCGCTGCCTGAAGTGCTGCGCCACACGGTCGAGCCGTTCCAGAACGCCGTGTTCGGCAAGGTGCTGATCGAAGCCGAAGTGCTGCGCCTGCTGCTGTACGGCCTGGCGATGGTGCTGATCATGCTGCTGCGCCCGGCCGGCCTGTGGCCGTCGCCGAAGCACGAAGACCGCCCGCAGGCGGCCGAGACCAACAAGCCAGACGTGTTTCCGGCCTGAGCGCCAAGCAAGGAAGACCAGAAATGAGCGACAAGATTCTTCTGAACATTGCCGGCGTGAACAAGCGCTTCGGCGGCCTGCAGGCGCTGACCGACGTCGGCATCAAGATCATGGAAGGCCAGATCTACGGCCTGATCGGCCCTAACGGCGCCGGCAAGACCACCTTCTTCAACGTGATCACCGGCCTGTACCAGCCGGACACGGGCACCTTCGAGCTGGCCGGCAAGCCGTATTCGCCGTCGGCCCCGCACGAAGTGGCCAAGGCCGGCATCGCCCGCACCTTCCAGAACATCCGCCTGTTCGGCGAGATGACCGCGCTGGAGAACGTCATGGTCGGCTGCCACGTGCGCACCCACCAGGGCGTGTTCGGCGCGGTCTTCCGCCACAAGGCCGCGCGCCAGGAAGAGGCGATGATCCGCCGCCGCGCGCAGGAGCTGCTGGACTTCGTCGGCATCGGCGAGTTCGCCAAGCGCACCTCGAAGTTCCTGTCCTACGGCGACCAGCGCCGCCTGGAGATCGCGCGCGCACTGGCGACCGACCCGAAACTGCTGGCGCTGGACGAACCGGCGGCGGGCATGAACGCGACCGAGAAGCTGGCGCTGCGCGAGCTGCTGGTCAAGATCAAGAACGAAGGCAAGACCGTGCTGCTGATCGAGCACGACGTGAAATTGATGATGGGCCTGTGCGACCGCATTACCGTGCTCGAGTACGGCAAGCCCATCGCGGAAGGCCTGCCGGCCGAAATTCAACAAAATCCGGCTGTGATTGCAGCCTACCTGGGAACGGCCCACTAACATGAGCGACAACATTCTCAAGATTCAGGGCCTGAAAGTTGCGTACGGCGGCATCAAGGCAGTCAAGGGCATCGACCTCGAAGTCAACAAAGGCGAACTGGTCACGCTGATCGGCGCCAATGGCGCGGGCAAGACCACCACGCTGAAGGCGATCACCGGCACCCTGCCGGACTGTAACGTCGAAGGCGTGATCAGCTACATGGGCCAGCCCTTGAAGGGCAAGCACTCGTTCCAGCTGGTGGAGCAAAAGCTGGCGATGGTGCCGGAAGGCCGCGGCGTGTTCACCCGCATGACCATTTACGAAAACCTGCAGATGGGCGCCTACACGCGCGACGACAAGGCGGGCATCGAGGCCGACATCGAGAAGTGGTTCGCCACCTTCCCGCGCCTGAAGGAACGTGCCGGGCAGCTGGCCGGCACACTGTCGGGCGGCGAGCAGCAGATGCTGGCGATGGCGCGCGCGCTGATGTGCCATCCGACCCTGCTGTTGCTGGACGAGCCGTCGATGGGCCTCTCGCCTATCATGGTCGAAAAGATTTTCGAAGTGATCCGCGACGTGTCGACGCAGGGGATCACGATCCTGCTGGTGGAGCAGAACGCCAAGCTGGCGCTGCAGGCGGCGGACCGCGGCTATGTGATGGATTCAGGCGCGGTCATCATGACGGGCAACGCCGAAGACATGTTGCACGACCCGCGCGTGCAGGCTGCGTACCTGGGCGAGTAAGGAATCCAGCCGTTCGCCCTGCCGTGACCGTTAGGGCGGATACGCCGTACAAAACAAAAATGCCTCGCATCGCGAGGCATTTTTCACTTCAAGCCGTCACCGGCTTTTACATCGAATTACTTAGCGCCGGCGCGTGCTGCAACCTTTTCCGCAACTTGCGAGAACTGGTTCACTGCTGCGTTGACGTTGGCTTCCACCACTTCAACTGCCTGCTTGGCGGTCTTGCTGAACTGCTCGTAGCCGGCGTTGGCGTTGCTCAGGCCAGCCTTGAATGCGGCAACAGCGTTTTCCGAACCAGCTGGCGCGTTGCGGGTGACTTCGTCAACCAGCGAGATGACCTTGCGGTTGGTTTCGGCGATTTGCTCTTCGGCAGCGCGGCTGAACTCAGCCTGTGCGCCCGAAGCGATCGCTGCCACCTGGCGGCCGTAGGAAATCGCTTTCTCTGCGGCTGGCTGGGCTTGTGCTGCGGACAGCGAGAAGAATTCTTGTGGATCTTTTGCCGACAGCAGCTGCTTGGCGGTCTGCGCGGACTCTTCCAGCGTTGCCTTGGCGGCGGTGATGTTCAGTTCAACCAGCTTTTCCATGCCTTCGAATGCTTTCGAGGTCAGGGAAGTCAGCATCGCGAATTGGGCATCCAGGTTGGCTTTGGTAGCGTTCGAAAACTGCTCAGGGAATGCAAACATATGTGTTCTCCAGATGTGTGGTGATTTTGTCGATTAATGTTGCTGGATTGACCGGTGAAGCAGACTCGTTATTCGTTGTTGCATTGTGCGTCGCAACAATTCATATTTTAATGAAATCAAATGACAAGTCAAGACATTCTTGTGCGGCGCAACATGATAGCCTCTATGCAACTTTTCGATATGCACAAAGGGTAGTGGAAGTCGGTGAAAACTCCAGTTTCATAGGAGAAATGACCACCTTCAATGCTGAAATGCGGGGCATGCTAGACTCGGTTTCTTGCGCTTTAGCCCCGCTGACGTGGCGCATCGGCCATTTTGCTAGCCCATGCGTATTGATCCATGTCAAACATCGACGTAAATAATGTTGCGCCGCGCCACACTGCGGCGTGGTTGTCCCCACTCCCTGTCTTTTTCGTCTTTCTGTGGAGCACGGGATTCATCGTTGCCAAGTTCGGCCTGCCGTATGCGCCGCCCCTGACCTTCCTGCTGCTGCGCTGTGTGCTCGTGCTGCTACTGCTGCTTCCATGGGTTGTCCTTGCGCGCGCGCCTTGGCCGAGCGGCAACATCGGCCACCTTGCCGTCGCCGGCGTGCTGCTGCAGGCCGGCTACCTTGGCGGCGTCTGGTGCGCGATCAAGCTCGGCATGCCGGCCGGGCTGTCGGCGCTGATCGTCGGCCTCCAGCCCATCCTGACCGCCGCCGCCGCGCCCCTGATCGGCGAGTCGGTCAAGCCGCGCCAATGGCTGGGGCTGGCCCTTGGCCTGGCCGGCGTCGGCCTGGTCGTATATTCGAAAATCAACCTGTCGGGCCTGTCGCCGCTGGCGATCGGTTTCTGCCTGCTGGCACTGCTGTCGATCACGGCCGGCACCATGTACCAGCGCCATTTCTGCCCGCGGTTCGACCTGCGTACCGGGACCGCGGTGCAGTTCGCGGCGACGGTGGCGGTGCTGTTGCCGCTGGCAGTGCTGTTCGAAGATCTCGGTCCGGGTATTGCCACAGTAAAATGGACGCCTGAATTCGTCGGTTCGCTGCTGTGGTCCTCGCTTGCGCTGTCCATCGGCGCCATTTTCCTGCTATTCAAGCTGTTGAGCCGCAACGAAGCGACCTCGGTGACCAGCCTGCTGTACCTGACCCCGCCGACCACCGCGCTGATGGCGTGGGCGGTGTTCGGCGAGGCGCTAGGCCTGGCCGGCGTGGCCGGCATGATGGTGGCCGTTCTCGGCGTGATATGCGTTGTCAAAAAATAGGAGGAGCAATGATTTCAAGCAAGCAACAGGAAATGGTGGACGCGGCCATCGCGTCGCGCCGTTCGATCCGCGCCTTCCTGCCGAAACCGGTCGCGCGCGAGGACATCGAACGCATCCTGGAGGTGTCCGCGCGCGCGCCGTCGGGCACCAATACCCAGCCGTGGAAAGTGTATGTGCTGACCGGCGCCGCCAGGGAACGCCTGTCGGATGCCATCACGGACGCCTACGCCGATCCTGCGGCCGCCGGCAAGCACAGCGAAGAGTACACCTATTACCCGCGCGAATGGGTGTCGCCCTACATCGACCGCCGCCGCAAGGTGGGCTGGGACCTGTATGCGCTGCTCGGCCTGAGCCGCGACAACAAGGCGGGCATGGCCGCGCAGCATGCGCGCAACTACAGATTTTTTGACGCTCCCGTTGGTCTGATCTTTACCATCGACCGCGTGATGGAGCAGGGCTCATGGCTGGACTACGGGATGTTCCTGGAGAACATCATGGTGGCCGCGCGCGGACGCGGGCTCGACACTTGCCCGCAGGCAGCTTTCACCCAGTTCCACCGCATCATCGCGGAACAGCTTGGGCTGCCTGGAACAGAGATGGTCGTGTGCGGCATGGCGCTCGGTTTTGCCGACCCTGGCAAGATTGAAAACAGCCTTGTTACAGAGCGCGAGCCAGTCTCGGGCTTTACCCGGTTTTTGGAGTAAAGGCGTATACTGTCGTCAGCGGGCAGAAAATTGTTGCGCACACGCCTTGCACTATTGCACCATGCTTTCGAGAAATGTTAAATTGCTTGTGATTGCCGAGTGCCTTGCTACACTGCAACTAGAAGTAAATCCGAGAGCTTCATAGGAATTCCAGATGTTCAAGTTAGCGTTGGGTGCATTTATCTCCCTGCTATTCGTGCTGACCCCCGCCGAGGCGGCCAAGGTCGAGCAGCGCGGCGGCTCCACGATTGTCAAAAAATCTACGGTCAAGAAGAGCGCCGCCAAAAAGCAACGCTACAAGCGCAAGGAAGCGGTATCCAAACGGGTCACGGTCAGCAGCCGCGGCAGCGTTGTGCGCCGCGTGATCACATTGAAAAACGGCAAGCGCAAGGTGGTGCACCAGCGCGTATACACCGCCGCGCCCGTCATCCGTTCGATGACCGCGGGCGACAAGGCCGGCCTCAACCTCACCCGCGATCCGCTCGCCCTCGCTTCCAGCGTCGCACTGGTGCTCGACCAGACCAATTCCGAAGTGCTGTTCGAAAAGAACGCCAACGTCGCCCTGCCGATCGCCTCGATCACCAAGCTGATGACGGGCTTGATTGTCGTTGAAGCGCAGCAGGACATGGACGAGATGCTGACGATCACCGATGACGACGTCGACCGCGAAAAGTTCACTACCTCGCGCCTGCGCGTGGGTGCGCGCCTGAGCCGCCGCGAGCTGCTGCACATTGCGCTGATGAGCTCGGAAAACCGCGCCGCCGCCGCACTGGGCCGTAACTATCCGGGCGGCATCCACGGCTTTGTTGCAAAGATGAATGAGAAGGCCCATGAACTGGGCATGAGCGACACTCACTATGTCGATTCGAGCGGACTGTCGAGCCGCAACGTGGCAAGCGCACGCGACCTGGCCAAGCTGGTCATGGTCGCGCACCAGCAGCCGCTGTTGCGCGAGTTCTCGACCGACCCGGGTTCGGTCGTGGCCGCAAGCGGCCGCCCTGTGCAGTACCGCAATACCAACAAGCTGGTCTCGCTCCCCGACTGGGACATCGGCCTGCAGAAAACCGGCTTCATCAACGAAGCAGGGCGCTGCCTGGTGATGCAGACGATCATCCAGGGCCGCGCCGTGATCATGGTGTTCCTCGATTCCAAGGGCAAGCAGTCGCGCACCGCGGACGCGGGACGCATGCGGCGCTGGCTTGAAGCGCTCAAGCCGCCCGGCCTGTCCTAGAATTTCCCTGAATTCAGCGCACTGGCGTGTAGCCCAGCGTCGCCGAAATCTGGCTGGCGGTCGTCACCAGGTCCTCGAGCCATTCTTCCTGCAGGCGGTCGGCCGGCGCCGAGATCGACAGACCCGCCACCAGCTTGCCGGAATCGTCATGGATGCCGGCCGCCATGCAGCGCACACCCAGTTCCAGCTCTTCGTTGTCGCGCGCGTAGCCGCGTGCGCGCACCAGGCTCAGCTCGCGTTCGAGCCTGGCGAGGTCGGTGATCGAATTCTTGTTGTGGCCGGCCAGGCCGGTGCGCGTCGCATAGGCGCGGATGGCTTTCGGTTCGTCCACCGACAGGAACAGCTTGCCGGTCGAGGTCAGGTGCAGCGGGCCGCGCCCGCCGATCGCACGCACCACCTGCATGCCGGAACGCTCGGAAAAAGCGCGGTCGATGTAGACGATCTCGTCGCCCTGGCGGACCGACAGGTTGATGGTCTGCTGGGTTTTCTTGTGCAGTGCGCGCATGAAGTCCAGCGCCGCCTCCCGCACAGACAGGCGGCTCTTGACCACATTGCCCAGTTCCAGCAGGCGCATGCCGAGGCGGTAGGTGCCGGGTTCGACCCGGTCGACGAAGCGCGTGACTACCATGTCGTTCAGGATGCGGTGCGCGGTGGAAGGGTGCAGCCCGGAGACCTTCGACAACTCCTTCAGGCTGACCGGGTCGGCATAGGTGGCCAGGGCGTCGAGCAGTGCCACCATGCGTTCGATGACCTGGATCGATGTTTTTGCGGGTTCGACTGATTCCATTTTCATCATGTGGTTGGTGCGGTGCAGTATAAGTTAAACACTTTATACCATATCGTGAAACGATAAGGCAACGAAGCGCGTCCATAATGTTGTGCGGCTGGCGATGTATATTTTGCGCCGCGCGGGGCATAATGGTGTACTACATGATTCTTTGAAAACACTCCATGGAACAACCGGTTAGCGAATTCAAGAGCAAGGGCGGCCTCGGCCGCATCAGCGGCGCCGTGCGCAACACGATGGACGGTTTCCGCACCGCATGGCGACACGAGCACGCCTTCCGCCAGGAAGTGGTGGTGGTTATCATCGGCACCATCGCCGCGCTGCTGTTGCCGATCTCGGCGTTCCAGAAGGCTTTCCTGATCGCCGTCATGCTGTTCGTGCTCACCGTCGAACTCATCAATTCCGCCATCGAAGCGGTGATCGACCGCATTTCGCTGGAACGCCACCCGCTGTCGAAGAACGCCAAGGACCTCGGCAGCGCCGCAGTCGCGGTCGCCATGGCCATCGCCGCCATATCGTGGATCGTCGTGTTGTTCAACCGCTTCTATTGACAGGTTCTGGGAAAATCGGGTCGTCGCACAATGCCTTGCTGGCATTCTTGCTATTATTGATTTCCCCTTAACTTTTCCATGACGGAGTTTACGATGACTTTACGCTTGGGCGATACCGCACCTGATTTCGAACAGGATTCCTCGATCGGCAAGATCCGTTTCCATGAGTGGGCTGGCGATTCGTGGTCGGTCCTGTTCTCGCATCCGGCCGATTTCACGCCGGTCTGCACCACCGAGCTGGGGCTGACGGCGAAGCTCAAGCCGGAGTTTGACAAGCGCAACGTCAAGGCGATCGCGCTGTCGGTCGACGCGGCCGAGTCGCACAACACCTGGATCAAGGATATCGAAGAGACCCAGCAAACGGTGGTCGGGTTCCCGATCATTGCCGACGCCGACCGCAAGGTGTCCACGCTGTACGACATGATCCATCCCGAGATGTCGGCCACCGCGACCGTGCGCTCGCTGTTCGTGATCGACCCGAACAAGAAGGTGCGCCTGTCGATCACCTACCCGATGAGCACGGGGCGCAACTTCGACGAGGTGCTGCGCGTGATCGACGCACTGCAGCTGACCGACAGCCATGCGGTGGCGACGCCGGGCAACTGGCAGGATGGCGATGACGTGATCATTCCGCTGACCGTGCAGGATCCGGAGGTCATCAAGCAGAAGTATCCGAAGGGGTTCAAGGCGCCGAAGCCGTATTTGCGTATCACGCCGCAGCCGAACAAGTAAATCTGCGCAACTGGCGGCCTTCGGTTTCGTAGTGCCGCCAGGCAACTCCGCCCCAAACCCGCATAAGTAAATGAGGAAGCTGTTGTTTGGATTACGGCTGAGCCCCTTTAAGCTGGACGTCACTCTAGGGGCTCTCCATGTTGCTGACATACGTAATTTCCGGCTTTGCGGTCGGCCTGCTGGTCGGGATGACCGGCGTTGGCGGCGGTTCGCTGATGACGCCGCTCCTGACCCTGCTGTTCGGCGTGCCGCCGTCGGTCGCGGTCGGCACCGACCTCGCTTTCGCCTCCATCACCAAGGGCTTCGGCACCTTCACCCACCGCCTGCGCGGCACTGTCCACTGGGACATCGTCAAGCTGCTGTGCATCGGCGCCTTGCCCGCCGCACTGGTGGCCACGGCCGGCCTCAAGTACTTCGGCACCCTGACCCCCGAGATGGGCCAGCTCATCCGCTACTCGATCGCCGGATCGGTCCTGCTGACCGTCGTCGCCTTGCTGTTCAAGGGCAAGATGCTGGCGTGGATCAACGCCAGGCCGGGACGCCAGCTGAAGGGCAGGGCGCTGGCCACCGCCACCATCGTGTCCGGCGCCGTGCTCGGCATCCTGGTCACGGTTTCCTCGATCGGCGCCGGGGCCATCGGCGCGACCTTGCTGGTCATGCTCTATCCACGCCTCAGCTCGGCCGAAGTGGCCGGCACCGACATCGCCTACGCGGTGCCCCTGACCGCCATCGCCGCCGTCGGCCACTGGTGGCTGGGCTCGATTAACTGGACCCTGCTGTTCACGCTGCTGATCGGCTCCGTGCCGGGCATCACGCTCGGCTCCTGGATAGCGCGCGCGGTGCCGGAACGCTTCCTGCGCGCCCTGCTGGCCATGACCCTGACCGGCGTCGCCGCCAAGCTGATCTACTGAGGCGGCGCTGGCGCGCACGGGCCACAGACATGAATCGTCTATGCAAATGACATTTGCTTCGTTTGCTTTATGATCACTGCGTGAGACGATTGTTCCTTATCAGCACGATTACTGAACAAGAGGACGCCAAATGTCTGTACCCAACCTGAAGCCGCGCGCGGCGCCGTACCGGGTGATGCCCGGCTTCGGCCTGACGCTCGGCTTTACCATCCTTTACCTGGCGCTGATCGTCCTGATCCCGCTGTCGGCGGTATTCCTGAAGACCTTCACGATGACGTGGGAGGCATTCTGGAGCGCCGTCACATCCGAGCGGGTGATGGCATCCTACCGCCTGACCTTCGGCGCATCGCTGATCGGCGCCTTCATCAACGTCATCTTCGGCGGCATCGTCGCCTGGGTGCTGGTGCGCTACAGCTTCCCCGGCAAGCGCTTCATCGACGCGCTGGTCGATCTGCCGTTCGCACTGCCGACCGCGGTGGCGGGCATCACGCTGACCGCGCTGTACGCCAACAACGGCTGGATCGGCCAGTATCTCGACCCGCTCGGCATCAAGGTCGCCTTCTCGCCGCTGGGCGTGGTGGTGGCGCTGACCTTCATCGGCCTGCCGTTCGTGGTGCGCACCGTGCAGCCGGTGCTGGAGGAGGCCGAGCGCGAGCTCGAGGAAGCCGCCGCCAGCCTGGGCGCCTCGTCGTTCCAGACCTTCTCGCGCGTGGTCTTCCCGAGCATCGTGCCCGCGCTGCTGACCGGCTTCGCGCTCGCCTTTGCGCGCGCCACCGGCGAATACGGCTCGGTGATTTTCATCGCCGGCAACCTGCCGCTGGTGTCCGAGATCACGCCGCTGTTCATCATCACCAAGCTGGAACAGTACGACTACACCGGCGCGACCGCGATCGCGGTGGTGATGCTGGTGGTGTCCTTCCTCCTGCTGCTGGCGATTAACCTGCTGCAGGCATGGACCCGCAGAAGGGCAGGCAAGAAATGAGCGCCGTCCTCGACTCCAAACCGCAGGCGGCGCCGGTGCGCCGCGGCGAACTGCCGACCACGTCGAACGTGTTCGAACCGGCGTGGGTGCGTATCACCCTGATTTCCATCGCGCTGGTGTTCCTGACGCTGTTCCTGTTCGTGCCGCTGGTGGCTGTCTTCGTGCAGGCCTTCGCCAAGGGCTGGGAAGCCTACCGTGCCTCCATCGTCGACCCGGACGCCATTTCGGCCATCAAGCTGACCCTGATCGCCGCAGCCATCTCGGTGCCGCTGAACCTCGTGTTCGGCGTGTGCGCGGCGTGGTGCATCGCCAAGTTCGAATTCCGCGGCAAGAGTATCCTGCTGACCCTGATCGACCTGCCGTTCTCGGTGTCGCCGGTGATCGCGGGCCTGATCTACGTGCTGATGTTCGGCGCCGAAGGCTGGTTCGGCGCCTGGCTGATGGAGCACGACATCAAGATCCTGTTCGCGGTGCCCGGCATCGTCCTCGCCACCGTGTTCATCACCTTCCCGTTCGTGGCGCGCGAGCTGATCCCGCTGATGCAGGCGCAGGGCACCGAGGAAGAGGAAGCTGCGCTGGTGCTGGGCGCATCGGGCTGGAGCACCTTCTGGCGCGTGACGCTGCCCAACATCAAATGGGGCCTGCTGTACGGCGTGATCTTGTGTAACGCCCGCGCGATGGGCGAGTTCGGCGCGGTCTCGGTGGTGTCGGGCCACATCCGCGGCGAGACCAACACCATGCCGCTGCACGTCGAAATCCTTTACAACGAATACAACTTCGCGGCTGCTTTCGCGGTCGCCTCGCTGCTGGCATTGCTGGCGCTGGTGACCCTGGCAATCAAGTCCTTTGTCGAATGGCGTCTCCACGAGAGCATGTCGACCGACGCCGCAGCACGCAACCTGGAGCACTGACATGACGATCGAAGTCAACAACATCCGCAAGCAGTTCGGCCAATTCACCGCCCTCGACAACGTATCGCTGCAGTTCCCCGCGGGCGAACTGACCGCGCTGCTGGGACCTTCCGGCTGCGGCAAGACGACTCTGCTGCGCATTATCGCGGGCCTCGAGCATCCGGACTCGGGCCAGGTGCTGCTCGACGGCGAGGACGCCTCCGCGCGCCACGTGCGCGAGCGCCAGGTCGGCTTCGTGTTCCAGCATTACGCGTTGTTCAAGCACATGACCGTGTTCGAGAACGTCGCCTTCGGCCTGCGCGTCAAGCCGCGCAGCGAGCGCCCGAACGAGGAGCAGATCCGCCACAAGGTGCACCAGCTGCTGGACCTGGTGCAGCTGGACTGGCTGGGCGACCGCTATCCGCCGCAGCTGTCGGGCGGCCAGCGGCAGCGCATCGCGCTGGCGCGCGCACTCGCGGTCGAACCGCGCGTGCTGCTGCTGGACGAACCGTTCGGCGCGCTCGACGCCAAGGTGCGCAAGGAACTGCGCCGCTGGCTGCGCCGCCTGCATGACGAACTGCACGTCACCAGCATCTTCGTCACCCACGACCAGGAAGAAGCGCTGGAAGTGGCGGACCAAGTGGTGTTGATGAACAAGGGGAGGGTGGAACAGCTTGGCACGCCGGACTCGGTGTACAACAACCCGGCGTCGCCGTTCGTGTACAGCTTCCTGGGCAATGTGAACCTGTTCCACGGGCGTGTGCACGAAGGTGTGATGGCCAGCGGCGGCGTGAATTTCGATGTGCCGGACCATGCGGAAGTGCAGGACGGGAAAGGCATCGCCTATGTGCGGCCGCATGATCTCGATGTCGACCGCTACGTCGCGGGTGGGGAGGGCATTGTCGTCAAGCTGCGCCGCGCGCATGCGATCGGGCCGCTGGCGCAGCTGGACCTGGAGCGCGATGACAATGCGCAGCTGATCGAGGCGGTGATTCCGAACGAGCGCTTCGCGCAGCTGGGATTGAAGGAAGGGGAGACGCTGCTGGTCAGGCCGCGCCGGATGCAGGTGTTTGTGGACCAGGGCGCCGCGATTTAATCATCCGCGAAATATTCGCCGGGGACGCGTAGGGCGGATAAGCGCAAGCGCATCCGCCATTTGCATGCATCACGTAGACGCGTGCAATCGGCGGATGCGCTTGCGCTTATCCGCCCTACGTCTGATCGTTCATTGCCCCGGATTGGTGATCCGCGCATGGATCGCGTCGATCGCGTCCACCACATCCCTCGACAGCGTAAGCTGCGCCGCGTCGATGTTCTCTTTCAGCTGTTCCAGCGTCGTAGCGCCGATGATGGTCGATGCGACGAACCACCTCGAATAGCACCACGCAAGCGCCATCTGTGCCGGCGTCATGCCGTGGGCGCGCGCCAGCGCCGCGTATTCCTTCACGGCGTGCAGCACAGCTGGCCGCAGGTAGCGCGGACTCCAGGTCGGCGGGAAAATGGTCAGCCTGCCGTGTGCATGCGGGTTGTCCATGTACTTCCCGCTCAACTGCCCGAACGCCAGCGGGCTGTAGGCCAGCAGGCTGACGTACTCGCGCATGCAGGTCTCGTCCAGCAGGCTGGTCTCGAAGCCGCGCGCGGCCAGGTTGTACAGGTTCTGGATCGTGGCGATGCGCGGCAGGCCCTTGTTTTCGGCCTGCTTCACATATTCGCTGACGCCCCAGCAGCTTTCGTTCGATACGCCGATATAGCGGATCTTGCCCTCGTCGACCAGGCTGCCCAGCACGGCCAGCGTGTCTTCGATCGCCACGCTTGCTCGCTCATTGCCTGGATCGAAAGCGGTGGCGCCGAACACCGGCACGTTCCGGCTTGGCCAGTGCATCTGGTACAGGTCGATGTAGTCGGTCTGCAGCCGCTTCAGGCTCGATTCGACCGCGGCGCGGATATTCGCCGCATCGAGGTTGTTCTTGCCGTTGCGGATCCAGTGCATCGCGGCGTTCGGCCCCGCCACCTTGGTGGCCAGCACCACGCGGTCACGCTTGCCGGTCTTCTTCAGCCACGAGCCGATGAAGCGTTCGGTCGAGCCTTGCGTCGTTGGCCGCGGCATCACCGGGTACATCTCGGCTGTGTCGATGAAGTTGATGCCGCGCTCGAGCGCATAATCGAGCTGGCTGTGCGCCTGTTCTTCGGTGTTCTGCTCGCCGAAGGTCATGGTCCCCAGGCAGATCGGCGTCACCTCGAGCGTGCTGGCGCCCAGCTTCACGCGCTTCATTTTGGCTGGACTCCCTTGAGCGCCTTCGCGCAGTCGCGCACCAGCGCCGGGCCTGCGTAAATCAGGCCGCTGTACACCTGCACCAGCGATGCGCCGGCACGCATTTTTTCCTTCGCGTCCTCGCCGCGCATGATGCCGCCGACGCCGATGATCGGCACCGCGCCGCCCAGTTCGCGGTGCAATGCGCGTACCACGATATTCGATTGCTGGAACACCGGGGCGCCCGACAGGCCGCCCGCTTCGGTGCCGTGGTGTTCGCGCTCGACGTCGCGGCGGTCGGTGGTGGTGTTGGTGGCGATGACGCCGTCGATCTTGTGGCGCAGCAGTGCGTCGGCGATGTTCTTGATCTGTTCCCCGTCGATGTCCGGCGCGATCTTCAGCGTCAGCGGCACGTAGCGCTTGTGCTGGTCGGCCAGGCGCGCCTGCGCTTCCTTCAGCCGGGAGAGCAGGGTGTCGAGTTCGGACGCGTCCTGCAACTGGCGCAGGTTCTTGGTGTTCGGCGACGAAATGTTGACCGTGACGTAGCTGGCGTACGGGTAGACCTTTTCAAGGCAATGCAGGTAGTCGTCTGCCGCGCGCTCGATCGGCGTGTCGGCGTTCTTGCCGATGTTCAGTCCCAGCACGCCTTCCTTGTTCTGGTAGAAGCGCGAGGCCTGCACGTTGGCCACGAAAGCATCGACGCCGCCGTTGTTGAAGCCCATGCGGTTGATGATGGCCTGCTTGCGGGGCAGGCGGAACATGCGCGGCCTGGGATTGCCCGGCTGCGCGCGCGGCGTCACCGTGCCGATCTCGATGAAGCCGAAACCAAGGGCCGCCAGTCCGTCGATGTACCTGCCATCCTTGTCCAGGCCCGCCGCGAGGCCGACCGGATTGGGGAAGGTGATGCCCATGACCGTGCGCGGGTCGGGATCGGGCTTGCGGATGGCGCCGGCAAGGCCGAGCGAGGCGGCGGTGCGCAGTGCGGGCAGGGTCAGGTTGTGGGCCGACTCGGCGTCGAGTGCGAACAGCAGCGGGCGGGCCATTGCGTACAGCAGTTTTTGGGACATGGGGGTACTCAGCTTGAAACGGAACGGCATTTTACCCCGCGCCGTTACCCCGCGGCTACTTGCCGAGCAGTCCCCAGCTGCCGTTGATGCGCGCTTCGAGCGGGCGGAAATTGATCTTGTAGGCCATTTTGGGGCTTTGCTCGATCCAGTAGCCCAGGTAGACGTGGGGCAGGCCGAGCTCGCGCGCCTGGCCGATCTGCCACATGACGTTGTAGGTGCCGAAGGAGGCGCCCGGCACGTCCGGGTCGAAAAAGGTGTACACCGACGACAGACCGTCGGACAGCACGTCGATGATCGAAACCATGCGCAGCACGCCTTCCGGGTCGCGGAATTCGACCAGGCGGGTGTTGACCCGGCTTTGCAACAGGAACTGGGCGTACTGGTCGCGGCTGTCCTGGTCCATGCCGCCGCCGGGGTGGCGGGTGGTCTGGTAGCGCAGGTAGAGCGCGTAGTGTTCGTCCGAGAAGCTCAGGTTGGCGACGCTGGCCACCAGCGCGGAATGGCGCGCCCAGGCCCGGCGCTGGCCGCGGTTGGGCTTGAACTGGTCGGCCTTGACCCGCACCGGGATGCAGGCGTGGCAGCCGTCGCAATAGGGGCGGTAGGTGAAGATGCCGCTGCGGCGAAAACCGTTCTTGACGAGCTCGGAATAAACGTCGGCGTTGATCAGGTGGGAGGGGGTGGCGACCTGCGAGCGCGCGTGGCGCGCGTCGAGGTAGCTGCACGGATACGGCGCGGTGGTGTAGAACTGCAGCGTGGCGAAAGGCAAGTCGTTCAGGTGCGTCATGCTGTTTCTTTCCGGTGCCGTTGGATTTCCCGTCGTCCTATTGTAGCGAAAGTTTGCCGGTATTAGCGCGCGTCCGTCAAGGGCGGCGCCGGGGTCCACTGCTCGATCTCTGGCTGCCGGATCGCGGCCCGCAAATGCTCCAGGAAGGCGCTGCGCGGGATCGGCGCGGCGCCCAGCGAGGCCAGGTGGCCGGTTTCCTGCTGGCAGTCGATCATGCCCACGCCCTGGCTGCGCAGGAAGGCCACCAGGTAGGCCAGCGCGATCTTGGAGGCGTCGGTGACGTGGGCGAACATCGACTCGCCGTAGAACATGCGGCCGATGCAAACGCCGTAGGCGCCGCCAACCAGCTTGCCGTCGAGCCAGACTTCGGACGAGTGCGCGTAGCCGAGCGCGTGCAGGCCGGTGTAGCCGCTGATGATTTCCTCGGAGATCCAGGTGCCGGGCCCGTCGCGGCGCGGGGCGGCGCAGGCGCGCATCACGCGCTCGAAGGCGCAGTCGAAGCGGATCTGCCAGCGGCCGCCGTGCTGCATGCTGCGGTCGACGCGGCGCAATGTCTTGCGCATGCTGTCGCTGATACGGAAATTTTCGGTGCGCAGCACCATGCGCGGGTCGGTGCTCCACCACAGGATGGGCTGGCCTTCGGAAAACCACGGGAAGATGCCGTTGCGGTAGGCCGAAAGCAGGCGCTGCGGCGACAGGTCGGCGCCGGCGGCAAGCAGGCCCGGCGCGTCGATCGTCAAAGCCTCGGACACGTCGGGGAACGGCGTTGTCGTTTCAAGCCACGGAATCATGATTGCTGCTTTAACTGGCGTCGCTGGACATGCGCATCGAGCGCACGAGGTCACGGCTGTGGAAACCATAGCTTCCGCCCTCACGCATTTTGACGCGGTCGGCGAAGAACAGTTCCAGCGTGGTGCGTACAGTGGGGAAGGCCAGGTCGTCCCACGGAATTTCATCCTCGGCGAACAGCTGCACGTCCAGGCTCTCGATGCCGGGCGCGAAGTCCAGGTCGATCAGGCGGGCAAGGTAGAACAGGTGAACCTGATGAACCTGGGCAACGTTGAGCAAGGTGAACAGTTCGCCCAGCTCGACGTGGGCGCCGGCTTCCTCTTCGGTTTCACGCTGCGCGGCCTGCGCCGTGGTCTCTTCGTTCTCCATGAAGCCGGCGGGCAGGGTCCAGTAGCCGTAGCGCGGTTCGATCGCGCGCTTGCACAGCAGGACCTTCAGTTCGCCGTCGTTCTCCCACACCGGAATCGAGCCGACCACCAGTTTGGGATTTTGATAATGGATTGCCTCGCACTGCCCGCACACGTAGCGTGGCCGGTTGTCGCCCTCAGGAACGCGCAGGTCGACAGGATGGGCACACTCGGAACAAAATTTCATAGATCGCACAAAGAATAATATTTCGCTTACTTTACACCGATTGCGCCTGCCGTGCCGCTCGCACAAGGCTGTGTTGCCGGCCATGGTTCGATGCTATCGCGCATCTTGTTGGGATTAACATTGCCTAATTGGGCAAACGGCCGTATAATGATTGCATCAGACGCGGGGTGGAGCAGTCTGGCAGCTCGTCGGGCTCATAACCCGAAGGTCACAGGTTCAAATCCTGTCCCCGCAACCAAATTCTAAAGCCGTTGATCCTGGAAAGGGTCAGCGGCTTTTTCGATTTTGGGCGTTGGGTTCTTTTCTAAGCCGTGAGTAGGAAGCCGCTTGTGGGACTGGACTGCCCAGCCTAACGCTGGGAGGCGTTCGCGCCGAAATAGTAGCCAATGGCGGTCCCGGCCAACGTAATGATGGGTGCAAAAACGATTTGGAGTACCTGCACGAGGTTATCGACGTATTCCCTCGTTCCTCGGGTTAGCGGTAAGGTCCATAAATACGCAAATGCAAGAAAAATGATGGACGCGACGATCCAGACTAACCAGTACGCAACGTTGCGACGTGCCTTCTCCTGTTCCTTCTGATGGTTGTACTGCCTTGTCGGGATCGCGCTGACCGGCGGTGGCGATATAGGCGGAGAAGCGACGTCATGGCCCGTCGATACCTTCTTGGTCTCATGGTCATTCATGGGCCACCTATTGAAATTACTGGAAGAAGACTTGTTGAAGGTTCTGATTCTTGTCTTCGATCAGTAGGGTGTGCCCGTTTCTCTTGGCCTTATCGATAAAAATGAAATTGGCCAAGGCATCTCGCAGGATGTCGGCGGTGCTCACATTGCGGGAGGCGGCGAGTTGCTCGAGCACTTTAAAATCAGCTTCCCTCAATTCGACAGATGCTTTGTAAACCTTCGTATCCATGACTTACTCCTACAGAGCTTGGGCAATCGCTTCATTCAACGTATCAGGATTGGACAGCGAATTCAAGCGGATGTTCTGCGAGTGCGCGAGGATCTTGAATGAACCATGTCAGAGGCTTTGCATCAAGTAAATCAGGACTGTTCGTTGGGAGTATTCAGGCTTGCCCAGAGATGTGCCGCAGCCATCGTGCGGTGCGGTTTGTAACGCGCCAGCAGCGCTTCGGTGCGCGGCATGTCCGGCTTGCTGTCCTCGCCCAGCAGGCGCTGGAAGGCGGCGCGGATCGCGACGTCGCCGTGCAGCGAACAGTCGGGATAGCCGTAGCCGCGCAGCAACGCGTAATTGACGGTCCACGGGCCGATTCCTTTTACGGCTAGTAGCGAGGCCGACACGTGTTCGATGTCGTCGCTGCGTTCGAGCGACAGGGCGCCGTCGTCGACCAGCTGCGCGAGCCGCAGCAGGGTCTCGGCTTTCGAGCGCGAGAACTTCCGCGTCGTCAGGTCTTCCACCGACAGCTTCGCCACGTCGGCCGCTTCAGGGTAGCACCACAATCCGCTGGCGTGCTGGCGGCCTGCCTGCACGATGAAGGTGCGGCGCAGCGCGATCGCGAAGTTCAGGTTGATCTGCTGGCCGATGATGGCCCAGGTGAGCGCTTCGAAAATGGTGGCCGACTGCACGATGCGCAGGCCCGCATTGCGCTGCACGACAGGGCCCAGCAGTGGGTCGCCGGCAGACGCACGCAGGAAGGGTTCCGGATCGATGCGCAAGCCGAGAATGTTGAGCAGCGCATCGTCCAGCAGCTGCGACGCGCGCTGCGTGAGCGCGCCACCCGCGTCGATGTCGATCGTCGCGCGGCGTGGCGCCAGTGCGATGTCCAGCGCGACCGGAATATCGTCGAGAACGACGCCCTTGCGGATGCGGCCGGGCGCTACCTGTTCGGCCACGCCTTCGGCATCTCGGCCGTGGAAAGCCATGACGTCCGCGCTGCGGTAGCCTTCTGGAAGTTCGATCGATATCTGCTGCAAGGGCATGCCTTACTTGGTCTTGGGCGAGGGCGAAACGATAGCACGGCTCAGGAAGGCTGGCTTGAAGCCGGTGACCAGCGCCGTGCCGGTGATGACGATGGCCGCGCCGAGGATGGTGTGCCAGCCGACCACTTCGTCCAGGAACAGCGCGCCCCACAGGATGCCGAACAGGGGATTGAGGAAGGTGACCGTCAGCGCGGAAGTCGGACCGACGTCCTGGATCAGCTTGAAGTAGAGGACGTAAGCGATGCCGGTGCACATGAGGCCCAGTGCGAGCGCGGCGCCCATGATGCCGATGGTCGGCTCGGCCGGTGCGGGAAAGAACGGCAGCACCGGGATCACGAGCAGGGTGGCGGCCCACATGCTGCCGTGGGCATTGGCGAACGGCTCCACGCTTTTCGCCGTGCGCGCATAGGCGCTGGCGATGCTGTAGCAGATTGCCGCGACCAGCGCGGCGCAGATCGCGATGCCGGCGCCGGGGAGCGAGGTCACCTGGTCGAAACCGACCAGCAGCGCGACGCCCGCGGTGCCGAGGATCAGGCCCAGCGCGCTGCGCCCGGAGATGGCCTGGCGCGACCACAGCGCGCCGATCAGGGCGCCCCACATCGGCGCGGTGGCGTTCAGCACCGACAGCACCGAAGCGGACAGGGTGCGCGCGGCGTAGGCGAACAGCAGGAAGGGCAGGGCGGAGTTGAGCAGGCCAAGCACAAGGTAGTGCTTCCAGTTGGCGCGCAGGTCGAGGCGCTTGTGGAGGAAGAAGCCGACGATGGCGAGGAACACGGCGGCGAAGCCGACGCGGTATTCGATCAGCACGGCCGGTCCCAGCACTGGTGCGGCGATCCGCATGAACAGGAATGAGCTGCCCCAGATCGCGGCGAGCGTTACGAGGCGGAGCATGCTGGCAGTGTTCATCTTTGGGTGTCCCGTTTCTTGATGTTGTTATTGTCGGATGCCGGCCTGCGTCCGGAAAGCCGGTTCTTGCTTTTGAATTGGCTAGCGCGCGCAGACGTCCGATGTCGCCTCGCCGGCGCCGTCGGCATGCGCCATGCGCAGCTGCTGCGGCACGCCGTTCTTGACGGCGGTGAGTTCGGCCATGATCGAGATCGCGATTTCGGCCGGGGTCTTGCTGCCGATATAAAGGCCGATCGGGCCGTGCAGGCGTGCCAGCTGCTCGTCGTTGAGGTCGAATTCCCTGAGGCGTTCGCGCCGCTTGGCGTTGTTCATGCGCGAGCCGATCGCGCCGACGTAGAAGGCGTCCGACTTCAGCGCCTCCATTAGCGCGAGATCGTCCAGCTTGGGGTCGTGGGTGAGGGCGACGACCGCGCTGCGGACGTCGAGCCGCGATTCGATCACCAGGTCGTCGGGCATGCTGTGCACCAGCCGCACGCCAGGCAGCTGCCAGCCGGCGCGGTATTCTTCGCGCGGATCGCATACGGTAACGTGGTAGTCCATCGCCGTGGCCACCTGCGCCAGGAAGCGCGACAGCTGGCCGGCGCCGATGATGAGCAGGCGCCAGCGCGGGCCGTGGATGGTGGTGAGCACCCGGCCTTCTATGCGCTGCGCTGCGCCGGCTTGCGCGGTGTCGAGGGTGACTGCTCCGGTGTCGAGGTTGACGTTGCGGGCCACCAGTTCGTGCTGTTCCAGCCGCGCGAGCAGTTCCGCGATCTTGCTGGAGCCGGAGAGCGGTTCGATGGCCAGTTCGATGGTGCCGCCGCAGGGAAGTCCGAAGCGGTGGGCTTCGTCGGCGGTGATGCCATAGCTGACGATCTCGGGAGCGGTGCGGGTGATGCCCTGCTGGCGCACGCGGTCGATCAGGTCGTCCTCGATGCAACCGCCAGAAACCGAGCCGACCACGCAGCCGTCGTCGCAGATGGCCAGCGTGGCGCCGATCGGGCGCGGGCTGGAGCCCCAGGTCTTGATGACGGTGACAAGTTCAACGCGGTGCCCGGCGTCGATCCAGCGGGCGGCGGTCTTGAGGACTTCGAGGTCTATGCTGTCCATCGGGATCGAATATACTGAGCACTTAACAACAGTGCAGGTGGAAGATGACCAATGATACAAAAAAAGACGACGGCTCGCCGAAGTTCGGCCGTTTGTTGCTGGTGCTGGTTGGAACCGTCGCCATGCTGGGCGTGCTGACGTTTGTGATGGCGAAGTTTTTCCCGGATTTTCCGAGCTAGACCTGTACCGCTGAGCCGTCGTTTCCGGCATTGCCGGAAACGACTTCCGGGTGTTTTACGGCATCAGCGGCTGGCCCGCTGCCTTCTTCGCCTTGATGTCGGCCACGATCCTGTCGATCACCGCAACGCGGTAAGCCGTCGACGGGTGGTTCGCCACATACCCATTGAGCACCGTGGCCGGATGGGTCGACGCCAGCCGCTTCCAGAACGACGATGCGTCGTCGATCTTGTAGCCCGCGCGCGCCAGCATGTACAGGCTCAGTGCATCTGCCGCGGCATCGAGTTCCTGCGGCATCGGCTTGATGCCGCCACTGCCGATCAGCATCGAGGTATCCGGACGCACGCTCTTCAGGTTCTCGATGATCGAGCCGATGGTGCCGGCGTTGCGTTCCTTCGACGCGTGGTTCAGCGCATTGTGGGCCATGCCCTTGGCCATGACGTAGGCCAGTTCGTCGTCGTCATCGGCGAAGCTGATCATCCCGCGCGTGACCATTACGCGCTGCCCGTCCGCATACGAGTTCACATTGTCCGCGTTGCCAAGCTCGATGCCGAAGCTGCAGGCGCGGGTGACCGGCACCGACAGCTGCTTTTCCTTCGCGTCGCGCTCGATCCCGAACGCCACGGTGGACTGGTTGCGCACCAGCGCACCCAGTACCGAGCCGGCCGACGACACCGCGCGCTGGCCGGTCGGCAGCGGTTTGCCGCCTGCGGTGACAAGGCGGTCGCCCACGTTCAGCCCGGCCCTGGCGGCGCCGCTGCCGGCCAGTACGCCGGTCACCTGCATGCGCTCGCCCATGTCCAGCGCGAGGTGCGCCGCTTCGTTGTATTCGCCGGGGTAGAAGTAGCGGTTCTTGGCCGTGAAGCCGAGCAGGTTGCGCGCGTGGCTCTTGCACAGCTCCGTGTTCTTGATCAGCAGCGGCGCCGCCACGCGGTACAGGCGGTCCTGGAGCTGCGCCATTTTCGTCAGCGTCTGGGCTGCTGCCGCGATGCGCGGCGTAATGACAGGCCTGGCTTCCTCGGCCGGGCCTGCCGGCTGGGGCGCCGGCGTGACGGGCGCACTTGGCGCGATGGTCTGGCAGGCCGACAAAAGTACTGCGATTGATATGCCCAGTAATGCCGGGCAGCGACCGACGAGACGGGTCATGGCTATCCTCACTTATTATTGTTTGCCGGTGCTTCCAAAGCCTCCGGCACCGCGTTCACTCGCATCGAAATCGTCCACGACCTTGAAACCAACCTGCAGGACAGGCACGATGATCAGCTGCGCAAGGCGCTCCATCGGGTTCAGCGTAAAGGCAGCCTGGCCGCGGTTCCAGGTCGAGACCATCAGTTGACCCTGATAGTCGGAGTCAATCAAGCCTACCAGATTCCCCAGAACAATGCCGTTCTTGTGACCCATGCCGCTGCGCGGCAGGATCATGGCGGCATAGCCAGGATCGGCGACGTGGATCGCCAGGCCGGTCGGCACCAGGATGGTCTGGCCAGGCTCGATGGTGACCGGGTGGTCGAGGCAGGCGCGCAGGTCCAGCCCCGCGCTGCCGGGCGTCGCGTAGGCCGGCAGCTGGTCCTTCATGCGGGGGTCGAGGATCTTTACGTCGATGGTCTTCATGTATTTGCGTGTCTTCTTATTTGAGCAGGGAGCGCTGTTCGATGCGCTTTGCGATTTCTGAAATCAGCTGGCGCGCCAGCGTGAGCTTGTCGGCGCGGGGCAGCACGGTGTGGCCGCTCTCGTCGAACAGCACGATCGTGTTGTCATCCTGCCCGAAGGTATGGTGGCCGATATTGCCGACCAACAGGGGAATGCCTTTCTTCTCGCGTTTGATCGCGCCGTATTCGACCAGGTTTTCCGATTCGGCCGCGAAGCCGACGCAATAGGGCCAGCCCGAGATCGAGGTAGTGGCCGCCACCGACGCCAGGATGTCCGGGTTCTGCTCGAACTCGAGGCGGGGCGTGGCGCCGTCGTCCTGCTTTTTCATCTTCTGGTCGCTGGCATTGGTCACGCGCCAATCGGCCACCGCCGCCACGCCGACGAAGATGTGCTGGCCGCCGATGTGGTCCATCACCGCTTCGTGCATCTGGGCGGCGCTGCGCACGTCGATGCGGCGCACGCCGTGCGGCGTCGGCAGGGTGGTGGGGCCGGACACCAGGGTGACCTCGGCGCCCGCTTCGCGTGCGGCGCGGGCGATCGAGTAGCCCATTTTGCCGGACGAAAGGTTGGTGATGCCGCGCACCGGATCGATCGCCTCGAAGGTCGGACCGGCCGTCAGCAGCACGCGCTTGCCCGCCAATACCTTGGGCTGGAAGGAGGCGACCAGTTCTTCGAGCAGGTCGGACGGTTCGAGCATGCGGCCCAGGCCTACTTCGCCGCACGCCTGTTCGCCGGCCGCTGGGCCGAAGATGCACACGCCGTCGGCCAGCAACTGGGCGACGTTGCGCTGGGTGGCAGGGTTTTCCCACATCTCGACGTTCATCGCCGGCGCCACCAGCAGCGGCAGGCGGCGCGGCCGCGCCAGGCACAGGGTCGACAGCAGGTCGTCGCAGACGCCGTGCGCCAGCTTGCGGATGAAATCGGCGGAGCAGGGCGCGACCAGGATCGCGTCGGCGTCGCGGGTCAGGTCGATGTGGGCCATGTTGTTGGCCATGCGCGGGTCCCACTGGTCGGTGTACACGGTGCGGCCGGACAGCGCCTGCATCGTCACCGCGGTGATGAAGTGGGTGGCGGCGTCGGTCATCACGACCTGCACCGCCGCGCCTTCCTTCGTCAGCTCGCGGCACAGTTCCGCGGCCTTGTAGCAGGCTACCCCGCCGGACAGGCCGAGGACGATTTTCTTACCCTTCAGGTCCATCGTCATGTGACGCTCCTTGTTACTGCTTGTTGACGCGCCGCAGTTCATCGTAGATGAACAGGATCGCTCCCAGAGAGATGGCCATATCGGCGATGTTAAAGGCCGGGAAGTGGCCCAGGCTGCCGAAGTGGAAATCGAGGAAGTCGATTACGTGGCCGTAGGCCATGCGGTCGATCACGTTGCCGACCGCGCCGCCCATGATCAGCGCCAGCGCCCAGCAGAACAGGCGCTGGCCCGCGTGCTTGCGCAGCAGGTAGACAATGAAGCCTACCGCCACGATGCCGATGGCGGTGAAGAAGTAGCGCTGCCAGCCGCTTTCGTTGGACAGGAAGCTGAAGGCGGCGCCGCGGTTATAGGCCAGCACCAGGTTGAAGAACGAGGTGACGACCCGCTCCTCGCCATACACGAACAGTTTTTCGATGGTGATCTTGGTGATCTGGTCGAGCAGGATGACGATGGCCGCGATTCCCAGCCATGGTGCGAGGCTGGAGCGCGAGTGCGAGGAGGAGAACGTGGTCGTTTTTTTGGTGGCCATTGGTCGTCTTGTGGTGGATTATGCGAACGCGCGCTTTTCGCCGCTGCCGAACAGGTTGCCGTAGCACCGGCCGCACAGGCCGGCGTGGTCGGCGTGGGTACCGACGTCGGCGCGGTAGTGCCAGCAGCGCTCGCACTTGGCCGCTTCGGACGGCGTCACCGTGACGGCTTCATCGGCGTCGCCGGCCACTTCCTCGACCTTCGCAGCGGAGGTGATGAAGACGAACTTCAGGTCGTCGTCCAGGCTTGCCAGCGCCTTGTACTTGTCGCCGCTGGCCTTGATCGCCAGTTCCGCCTGCAGCGACGAGCCGATGGCGCCCGAGCCGCGCACTTCTTCCAGCTGCTTGGTCACTTCGGCGCGCACTTCGCGCAGGGTGGCGTACTTGGCCAGCAGGGTGGCGGCGTCCGGCACCTCCGGCAGGTTCCACGAGGTCTGCGTGAAGATGGTTTCGTCGCTGTCCTTGTATGCCTGTTCGCCGGCGAACACCGCCCATGCTTCTTCCGCGGTGAACGACAGCATCGGCGCCATCAGGCGCAGCAGGCTTTGCGTGATGTGCCACAGCGCGGTCTGGGCCGAGCGGCGGGCATGCGAGTCGATGCCGGTGGTGTACAGGCGGTCCTTCAGGATGTCGAGGTAGAAGCCGCCCAGGTCTTCCGAGCAGTAGTTCTGCAGGCGCGCGACGACCGGGTGGAACTCGAACGATTCGTAGTGCTTGCCGATGTCGGCCTGCAGCACCGCCATGCTGGCGATGGCGTAGCGGTCGATCTCGAGCATCTCGGAAACCGGCACCGCGTTTTTCACGGCGTCGAAGTCGGAGGTGTTCGCCAGCAGGAAGCGCAGGGTGTTGCGGATGCGGCGGTACGATTCGGTCACGCGCTTGAGGATCTCGTCGCCGATAGACAGTTCGCCGGTGTAGTCGGTCGAGGCCACCCACAGGCGCAGGATGTCGGCGCCGAGGGTGTCGGAGATCTTCTGCGGCGCCAGCGTGTTACCGAGCGACTTGGACATCTTCTTGCCTTCGGCGTCGACGGTGAAGCCGTGGGTCAGCAGCGCCTTGTATGGCGGCTGGCCGTTGAGCATCGAGGACGTCAGCAGCGAGGAGTGGAACCAGCCGCGGTGCTGGTCCGAGCCTTCAAGGTACAGGTCGGCCGGGAACTGCGACTGGGCCCCATGCGAGCCGCGCAGCACGGTCTGGTGCGTGGTACCGGAGTCGAACCACACGTCCAGCGTGTCCTTGTTCTTGATGTACATATCGGCGTCCGCGCCGGCCAGGAAGTCCTTCGGCTCGACGCGCAGCCAGGCGTCGATGCCTTCCTTTTCGATCAGCTGGGCGACCTTTTCCAGCAGCGCCGGGGTATCCGGGTGCAGCTCGCCGGTTTCCTTGTGGATGAAGAAGGCCATCGGCACGCCCCACTGGCGCTGGCGCGACAGGGTCCAGTCGGGACGGTTGGCGATCATGCCATGCAGGCGCGCCTGGCCCCAGTCAGGGAAGAACTGGGTCTTGGCGATGCCTTCGAGCGCGGTTTCGCGCAGCGACTTGCCGCCTTCTTTTGGAGTGATGTCCATGCCGGCGAACCACTGCGAGGTGGCGCGGTAGACGATCGGGGTCTTGTGGCGCCAGCAGTGCATGTAGCTGTGGTCGAACATCTTCAGTTCGAACAGGGCGCCGGCTTCGGTCAGCGCATTGCAGATCGGCTTGGAGGCTTCCCAGATCGTCATGCCGCCGAACAGCGGCAGGGTCGAGGCGAAGCGGCCGTCGCCCATCACCGGGGTCAGGATCTCGTCGTCGTTCATGCCGTGCGCCTTGCACGAGATGAAGTCGTCCTGGCCGTAGGCTGGCGCGGAGTGGACCACGCCGGTGCCGCTTTCGGTGGTGACGTAGTCGGCCAGGTACATCGGCGAGCGGCGGTCGTAGAACTTTGCTGCGGCGTGCAGCGGGTGCTTGAACTCGATGCCGCCCAGCTTTTCGCCCAGGGTTTCGGCGGCGATGCGGCCTTCCAGCTTGTAGCGCTGCAGGCAGGATTCGACCAGGTCTTTTGCCAGGATCAGCAGCAGCGGCTTGCCGTCGCGGGTCGTTTCGACCAGCGCGTAGGTGATTTCCGGGTTGACGTTGAGCGCCTGGTTGGACGGGATGGTCCACGGGGTGGTGGTCCAGATCACGATGAAGCCGTCGCCCGCCGGCAGGGCAGGCAGGCCGAAGGCGGCCGCCAGCTTTTCAGGTTCGGCGAACGGGAAGCCGACGTCGATCGCCGGGTCGCGCTTGTCCTGGTATTCCACTTCCGCTTCGGCCAGCGCCGAGCCGCAGTCGAAGCACCAGTTGACCGGCTTCAGGCCGCGGTAGACATAGCCCTTTTCGAGCATCTTGCCGAGCGAGCGCAGTTCGTCCGCCTCGTTGCGGAAGGCCATCGTCATGTACGGGTTGTCCCACTCGCCCAGCACGCCGAGGCGGATGAAATCCTTGCGCTGGCGGTCGATCTGCTCGTGCGCGTAGGCGCGCGCCTTGGTCAGGACGTCGGCGGTCGGCAGGTTCTTTCCGTACTGTTTTTCGATCTGGATTTCGATCGGCATGCCGTGGCAATCCCAGCCCGGCACGTAAGGCGCGTCGAAGCCGGCGATGGTGCGCGACTTGATGACCATGTCCTTCAGGATCTTGTTGACCGCGTGGCCGAGGTGGATGTCGCCGTTGGCGTACGGAGGACCGTCGTGCAGCACGAACATCGGGCGGCCCTTGGCGGCCTTGCGCACGCGCTCGTAGACTTTCTTGTCCTGCCACTGCTTGACCCAGCCCGGCTCGCGCTTGGCGAGGTCGCCGCGCATCGGGAACGGGGTGTCGGTCATGTTGACCGGGTATTTGCTTTCAGGTTTCTTGGCGCCCTTCGGGGCTTGCGTGTTCTGTGCTGGCTTGCTGGTATCGGACATGTTTTTCTTCAATCGTGTGTATGCGGTTTCGGGGAGTCTTGCTGGCCGCGGCGCGGCGAGAAGTCCCGCTCAAATTCGGTCGGTGGCGGTGAGGGCGCCGGCGCGTTGCGCGAAGTAGTCGCGCGCCTGGCTGGTGTCGCGCGCGATGGCGGCGGTGAGCGTGGCGAGGTCGTCGAACTTTTCCTCGTCGCGGATTTTGTCGAGGAACTCGACCCGAACCAGCTTGCCGTAGCAGGATTCGGCGTAGTCGAACAGGTGCACCTCGAGCAGCACGCGGCCGCTGTCGTCCACGGTCGGGCGCACGCCAAGGCTGGCGACGGCGGGCAGCGGGTGCGCGGCCAGGCCATGCACCTGCACCACGAAGATGCCGGACAGGGTGGGGCGGTGGGCGACGCGCAGGTTCAGGGTTGGGAAGCCGAGCGTGCGGCCCAGCTTCTGGCCGTGGATCACGTGGCCGGACATGTAGTAGGAGTGGCCGAGCAGCTGGCGCGCCGTATCGAGCTCGCCCGCGGCCAGCGCGCTGCGTACGGCCGACGACGAGATGCGGTGGTCGCCATGCATCACGGTGGGCAGGGTCTCGACTTCGAAGCCGTGGCGGCGGCCTGCTTCCTTCAGCATCTCGACATTGCCGGCGCGTTTGGCGCCGTAGCAGAAGTCCTCGCCGATCATCAGCCACTTCACGTGCAGGCCGTCGACCAGCACGCGGCTGGTGAAGTCTTCCGGCGTGATCGATGCAAAGTGGGCGTTGAAGTGTTCGACGATGACGCGGTCGATGCCGGCGTTCTCCAGCGATTCGAGCTTGTCGCGCAGGTTGGCGATGCGTTTCGGCGCCTTGGAGACGTCACCCATGCGTTCGGCGAAGAACTCGCGCGGATGGGGTTCGAAGGTCATCACGGCCGCTTCGATGCCGAGGCGGGACGCGGCAGCGCGCACGCGCGCCAACAATGCCTGGTGGCCGCGGTGGACACCGTCAAAGTTGCCGATCGTGAGAGCACAGGGGGCGCGCGCCCTGTCGTTGGGAAGTCCGCGAAATACCTTCATTGTTCCTGGGGCCGGAAAACTGGTGCTAAATAGTGGATTATACGGTCAAGTTGCGCGTTGCACATCCCAAGGGGCCAGCGTGGGCCTTTGGGCAATAAAAAAGCGCTGCCGGCTTTCGCGGGCAGCGCTTCCCTGATACGGTTTTCCGGATCGGTTACAGCGACATCGCGTAGTAGCGGGCGACGTCGGCGGCGCCTTCCTTGCCGCCAACCGAACGGAAGGCCGAGATCGCTTGCGACTTCTTGCCGGCCGTGGCGTAAGCCTGGCCCAGGCGCAGCTTGGCGTCGTCCGGACGCTTCAGGTCGCCGGCCTTGATGGCAGCTTCCATCATCGCCAGGCCCTTGGCGGTATCGCCAGCCTGTACCAGTGCGTAGCCCAGGGCAACCAGGCCGTCCTTGTCGCCAGCCTTGACCAGCTCGGCTTCCTGCGCCGCTGCCTTGGTCTTGGTCTCGGCCAGGTTCTTCTCGGCCAGGTCCTTCAGGCGCTGGTGACGGGCGGCATCGGGGCCGACACCCAGGATGCCTTCCTTGTAGCCGCGGTTGATGACCTTGACGCCTTCGCCGGCCGCGCCGTCACGCAGGACCAGCTGGGACAGTTCCATGTAGTCGTTCGGCTTTTTCAGCATGTTGTGCTGCATGCGCAGGCGCAGGACGTCGATCGACAGGCGCTGCGAGAAGCCGGGCTTGGCCGAAATGCCGTTCAGCAGGATCAGCCAGTAGCTTTCCTTCGGATAGTGGGCAGCCAGCTTTTCGACGGTGTTCATGTAGCCG
Organism: Massilia cavernae; assembly: GCF_003590855.1. Lineage (GTDB taxonomy): Bacteria > Pseudomonadota > Gammaproteobacteria > Burkholderiales > Burkholderiaceae_D > Telluria_A > Telluria_A cavernae. The sequence continues at coordinate 11,326 of NZ_QYUP01000127.1, read as the reverse complement.
GCCTTGTCGCCCGACTTGTTCTGGATGCTCGACAGCATTTGCAGCTGGTCTTCAGGCGGTACGCGGCCCGATTTCTCGTAGGAGCGCATCTCGGCCTGCAGCAGGCGGGTGGCGTCGCCGGTCTTGCCCATCGAGATCAGGTTCTGGATCAGGTAGGCGCGCAGCTTCGGATCTTCGCGGTCCTTCAGCTGGCGTTCGATCGCGGCGTTGGCCTTGCCGAAGTCGCGGGCGCGCATGTAGATGCCGATCAGGCCTTCGGAGAATTGCGCTTTTTCGGCGCCGGACAGCTTGCCCGAGGCGATCAGGCTTTCGAACGCCTTGGCGGCGGTGTCGTAGTCGCCGGCGGACGAGGCCGCAGCAGCGCGCACGCGCTCGATCAGGTAGTTCTCGTTCGGGGTCTTGCCGCCGACGTTGTCGAGCTTGTGCAGCTCGGCGAGGGCGCCTTTGGCGTTGCCCGACTTCATCATCTTCTGGGCGTTTTGCAGCGGGCCGCCGATTTCAGGGCGTACCGTTTCAGCGGCATGGGCGACGGACAGTCCGATGACTGGGCTTGCCGCGGTAAAACCGAGTGCGGCCAGGACGAGGCCGAGGTGCGCGATGCGGGATTTGATCATTGGTTTTCTTTCAATCAAAAGCGAAACAGCAGGGAATCCCTGCTGTTTCTCACAGGAACCCCTGCGTGGTACGTCAAACAAACGATAGCGGCTTACTGGAACTGCTCGTTGCCGACCATGCCGATCTTGGTTACACCAAGACGCTGGGCAGAGGCCATGACACCGGCGACAGACTTGTATGCCACCAACTTATTAGGACGCAGATGCACTTCCGGCTGGTCGGCCATCGCCGCGACCGAAGCAAGCTTCGATTCCAGCGTAGCACGATCTGGAACAACCTGGCCATCCCACAGGATAGTGCCATCGAAGTCGACGTCGATGGTAACGACGACCGGCTTGATGTTGCTTGGCGGTGGGGTGCCAACTGGCATGTTCAGATTGACCGAGTGGTTTTGCTTCGGAATCGTGATGATCAACATGATAATCAAGACCAACATAACGTCGATCAAGGGGGTCATGTTCATTTCCATCATTGGTTCCGGATCGCCACCAGCTTTTGGAGAACCGACACTCATACTCATAATGTTTCCTTCATCAATGTTGGGACTTCACCGTGCCGGGCTGCCCTGTAGGCAGGTCCGGCGCGGAGGAAGGGGAATTAACGGCCGCCAGTTTTATCTGGTGGTTCGGTAATGAACCCAACCTTCTGAATCCCAGCACGCTGTGCCGTGTAGATCACCTTGCCGACAAATTCGTAGCGGGTATCCTGGTCGCCACGAATGTGTACTTCCGGCTGAGGAAGCTTGACCGATTCCTGCTTCAGGAATTCGAACAGCTCCGTGGTGTCAGCCAGGCGCTTCTGGTTGAAATACATGTCGCCATCTTTGTTAACAACGATGTTGACGTTAGTAGGTTTACTTTTCAGTGCCTGGTTGGTTTCCTTCGGCAGCTCAACCTTCTGCAGCTTCAGTACCACCGGGCTCGTAATCAGGAAGATGATGAGCAGAACCAACATAATGTCGACGAGCGGCGTCGTGTTGATCTCTGACATCACTGCATCTTCTTCTCCGGTATCGGAGCCGACGCTCATTGACATGATTTACCCAATCTTTTTAGCACCAGCAGCACGACCTGCTTCGCTGGTGGACATTGCGCCCGAGATCAGTACCGAGTGCACGTCTGCGCTGAAGGAACGAACATCTTCCATTGCCGACTTGTTGCGGCGAACCAGCCAGTTGTAGCCCAGAACCGCTGGAACTGCAACGAACAGACCGAAGGCGGTCATGATCAGTGCTTCACCAACTGGACCTGCAACCTTGTCGATCGACGCGTTACCGGACATGCCGATGGCGGTCAGTGCGTTGTAGATGCCCCAAACGGTACCGAACAGACCGATGAACGGTGCGGTCGAACCAACGGTTGCCAGGAACGACAGGCCGTCTTGCAGGCGCGACTGAACTTTCTCAACAGCGCGCTGGATCGACATCGTCACCCAGGTCGACAGGTCGATCTGCTCGAGCAGGGCGCCGTCGTGGTGTGCGGTTGCCTTGGTGCCGGTTTCAGCGATGAAGCGGAACGGGCTGCCTTCTTTCAGCTGGGCCGAACCAGCGGCGATCGACGAAGCTTTCCAGAACTTGGCCTGGGTTTCTTTCGACTGCTTCATGATCTTGGCCTGGTCGATCAGCTTGGTGATCAGGATGTACCACGAACCCATCGACATCAGCGACAGGATGATCAGGGTGCCTTTCGAAACGAAGTCGCCTTCTTCCCACAGGGCTTCGATGCCGTATGGGTTCTTGACTTCTTCTTTTTCGCCAGGAGTGACTTCAGCTGCTGCTGGAGCTGCTGCGTCGGCTGCAGGAGCTGCTGCATCGGCTGCAGGAGCTTCAGCCGCTGGAGCTGCCGCTTCAGTTGCTGGTGCTGCAGGCGCGTCCGCGAACGCTGGTGCGGATACCAGCGCGCCGGCTGCTGTGATCGAGAACAGGACAGCCGCGAGCAGAGCGGACAAACGGGTATTCTTAAACATGCTTCCTCCAAAATTTAAAATAATCAGTTCGCTGAACGTAACGACAACGAAAATCACAGTGTTGAGACCGAGGTCTCGGTTTTTATTCCAGCGTCCAGACGTATTGCATTGTCATCCAAGCTTGTTCCGGTTTGCCGTCATTCATACCTGGCTTAAACTTGCATTTGGAAATGCCGGTTACAGCCGCCCTGTCCAGATCGCGGAAGCCGCTCGACTTGACGATCTTGGAATCTGCCACACGACCATCGACGCCGATCAGGAACTGCAGGGTAACGGTGCCGGTTTCTTCGTTGCGCAGGGAGGCTTTAGGCCACTCTGGTTTTGCGCAAGTGCTGAAATCGGCAACCGCTGCGATGCGAGCTGGTCCGGCGGTTTTGGCTACAGGCGCGGCTGGTGCTGGCGGCGCCGGTGGGGCAAGCTCGTTGGTCGCCGGCTTCACGTTCGTCGCTTGCGAGATCGTGTTCTGTACCGGCGGAGGCTGCTGCACGTTCACTTCGACCGGCGGGATGAATGGAGGCGGCGGGGCCTTCATTTCCGGCGGTGGTGGCGGCGGCGGCGCTTCCGGTGGTGGCGGAGGCGCTACCTCTTCAATAATTTTTGTCTCCACGGCTTCGGCCATCTTAGTGACCATCCGGGTCCCCAGACCGCTGACGATGCCCCAAGCCACCAATGCGTGGAGGAGGACAACGACCGCGATGCCAGTGACATTCTTACCGGGGTCCTTTTCATGCGAAAAATTCATGCCTGCTTTCTCCAATACCAACTCTTTTTTGTTGCTACCAAACCCACAAAACACGACAAAAGCTTGAGCCGCATCCGGGACATCAAAGAATTATACCTACGAATTCTTTTTTTCACATATGTTTTTGCACCCCCAAAACGAGGAGATTTGGGCTGTACGGCGGGGGCCGCTGGCGGGAAGCTTATAAATTATAACGAATCGCTGGCTTGCCTCGCTATGGAATGGCCGTCGGATGTTTCTGGCGTGGAAAATTTGCATTCGATGCGGTTGTGAAAAATATTGATTCGTGTCAATTTAAAATATGCAAATATTGTTCTGACGGGTTTATTCGCGTCCGTAAATATAGCCAAATCCGGCGAACGGGGGCGTTCGTTTGAAATGGCGAAAGGGAGGGGCGGCGGGGTGGGAAAAGGGGTGCCGGGTATGAGTAAACGGCATACCCGGACCACTACTCACTATGGAGTGTCAATACTCGCGCTGGCGTTTCTCGCGCTTGACTTCCAGCGAACTGACCACATGTCCGGTGGGGTCGACCGTCTCGAGCCGGACGTCGAAACCCCACAGGCGGGCCACGTGGCGCAGCACTTCCTGGGCCTGCTGGTTCAGCGGGCGGCGCTGGAACTGGGTATGGCGCAGGGTCAGCGCACGGTCGTCCCGTGTATTAACCTGCCATACCTGGATGTTCGGCTCGCGGTTGCCGAGGTTGTACTGTTCGGCCAGCTGGCGCCGCACGTAGCGGTAGCCGCTCTCGTCGTGGATGGCCGACACCGTCAGCTTCTCGTGCTTGTCGTCGTCGAGCACGGCGAAGAAGTGGAAGTCGCGGATCAGCTTGGGCGACAGGTACTGGGCGATGAAGCTCTCGTCCTTGAAATTGCGCATCGCGAAGTCGAGCGTCTTTTGCCAGTCGCTGCCGGCGATATCCGGGAACCATTCGCGGTCCTCGGGCGTCGGGTCTTCGCAGATGCGCCGTATGTCGCTCATCATGGCGAAGCCCAGCGCATACGGGTTGATGCCGCTGTAGTGCGGGCTGGTGGCGGGCGGCTGGTAGACGACGTTGGTATGGCTCTGCAGGAATTCCAGCATGAAGCCTTCGCCGACCACCCCCTCTTTATATAGTTCCTGCAAAATCGTGTAGTGCCAGAAGGTGGCCCAGCCCTCGTTCATCACCTGGGTCTGGCGCTGCGGGTAGAAGTACTGCGAGATCTTGCGCGTGATGCGCACCAGCTCGCGCTGCCAGGGTTCCAGCAGCGGCGCATATTTCTCGATGAAGTACAGCAGGTTTTCCTCGGGCTCGGGCGGGAAGCGCGGAATCGCCTCGTTGGCGACTTCCTCGTCGCGCCGCGGCACCGTGCGCCACAGGGCGTTGACCTGGGACTGGGCGTATTCTTCGCGTTCCTTCTGGCGCGCGTTTTCCTGCGCCATCGACAGCTTGGCCGGGCGCTTGTAGCGGTCGACCCCGTAATTCTGCAGGGCATGGCAGGAATCGAGCAGCAGCTCGACCGCGTCGATGCCGTGGCGCCGCTCGCACTCGGCGATGTAGTTCTTGGCAAACACCATGTAGTCGACGATGGCGTCGGCGTCGGTCCAGGTGCGGAACAGGTAGTTGCCCTTGAAGAAGGAGTTGTGGCCGTAGGCGGCGTGGGCGATCACCAGCGCCTGCATGGTCAGGCTGTTTTCCTCCATCAGGTAGGCGATGCAGGGATTCGAGTTGATGACGATTTCATATGCCAGGCCCATCTGGCCGCGCTTGTAGCTTTTTTCCGTGGTCAGGAAATGCTTGCCGAACGACCAGTGGTTGTACGACACGGGCATGCCGACCGAGGTGTAGGCGTCCATCATCTGCTCGGCGGTGATGATCTCGAGCTGGTTGGGATAGGTGTCGAGCCCGAACTTGCTGGCGACCCGGCGGATTTCCTCGTGCGCGTGTTCGATCAGGTCGAAGGTCCACTCCGACTGCTCGGGCAGCGCGCGCGGGTGTTTCGGTTCTCGTGGCATTGCGGCGTTCATGCTATTTCACCTGCTTCTTGAACAGTTCGCGGAACACCGGATAGATGTCGGCCGGCGTGACGATCTTCTGCATCGCGAAGTTGCGGTGGTGGTCCGCGACTTCGGTATATTGCTCCCACAGGTTTTGCTGCGGGCCATCGGTGATCTCCACATAAGTGTAGTACTGAACTTCCGGCATGATGGTGTTATTTAACAGCTGCTTACACAGCACCGAATCGTTGTCCCAGTTGTCGCCGTCCGACGCCTGCGCCACGTAGCTGTTCCAGTCGCCGTTGGAGTAGCGCTCGCCGATGATCTTCTGCAGCAGGTGCAGCGCCGACGACACCACCGTGCCGCCCGACTCGCGCGAATGGAAGAACTCGTTCTCGTCGACCTCGGCCGCGGCGGTATGGTGGCGGATGAACACCACGTCGATCTTGTCGTAGGCGCGCTTGAGGAACAGGTAGAGCAGGATGAAGAAGCGCTTGGCGGTATCCTTGCGGCCTTCGTCCATGGAGCCCGACACGTCCATGATGCAGAACATCACGGCCTGGGTGCTCGGCTTGGGCACCTTGATGCGGTTGCTGTAGCGCAGGTCGAACGGGTCGATGAAGGGGATCGCCAGCAGGCGCAAGTTCAGGCGGTGGATCTCCTGCTTCAGCTCGAGCACCCGCGGGTCGGTTTCGGACACGCCCTGGTCGAGCAGGCGCTCGACCTCGAACTCGAGCCGCGCCATTTCCTTGCGCGAGCTGCCGCCGACGGCGATGCGCCGCCCCAGTGCCCCGCGCAGCGAGCGCAGCACGTGGATGTTGGACGGCGTGCCCGAGATGTTGTAGCCCGCGCGCTGGTTCCTGAACTCCGGGGTCTTGGTCAGCTGCGTCTTGACCATGTTCGGCAGCTCAAGGTCCTCGAAGAAATAGTTCATGAACTCTTCGCGGGTGAGTTCGAACATGAAGTCGTCCTGGGTGGTCTCCTCGCTGTTGCCGGCGCGGCCGCGGCCGGCGCCGCCTCCGCTGCGCGGCCGGTTGAACTGGTCGCCTTTCTGGTACTCGGTATTGCCGGGGTTGACGGTCTCCCACACGCCGCCGTGGGCGTGGCCGAAATGCGGCTCGCCAACGTCCTTGACGGGGATGGAGACCTTCTCGCCGTTTTCAATGTCGGTAATCGAGCGGCCTTTGATTGCGCGCCCGACGGCATCCTTGATCTGGCTCTTGTAACGCCGTAGGAAGCGCTCCCGGTTGATCGCTGACTTGTTTTTACCTTGCAAGCGTCGGTCGATGAGGTGAGTCAAAGCATGCCTCCTGCTTCAAAAGCGGGGCGGGGCGGCGCATGGCGCCGGCCCCCGCATGCCGCGTTACGACGATTTGCGCACGCGCAGGTACCATTCGCACAGCAGGCGCACCTGCTTGGCAGTATAGCCCTTCTCCACCATGCGCGCGACGAAGTCGGCGTGCTTGTTGGCGTCTTCCGCACTGGCCTTCGCATTGAACGAGATCACTGGCAGCAGCTCCTCTGTGTTCGAGAACATTTTCTTCTCGATCACGGTACGGAACTTCTCGTAGCTGGTCCACGCCGGGTTCTTCCCGCCGTTGGTTGCGCGCGCGCGCAGGCCGAAGTTGACGATCTCGTTGCGGAAATCCTTCGGGTTGGAGATGCCGGCCGGCTTCTCGATCTTTTCCAGTTCGGCGTTCAGGGCTTCGCGGTCGAAGCTCTCGCCGGTGTCCGGATCGCGGAATTCCTGGTCTTGGATCCAGAAATCGGCAAACGTGACGTAGCGGTCGAAGATGTTCTGGCCGTACTCCGAATAGCTTTCGAGGTAGGCGGTCTGGATCTCCTTGCCGATGAAGTCGACATAACGCTGCGCCAGGTGCTCCTTGATATACGAGAAGTAGCGCTGTTCGGTTTCCGGCGCGAACTGCTCGCGCTCGATCTGCTGCTCGAGCACGTACAGCAGGTGCACCGGATTGGCCGCCACCTCGGTGTTGTCGAAGTTAAAGACCTTGGACAGGATCTTGAAGGCGAAGCGGGTCGACAAGCCGTTCATGCCTTCGTCCACGCCGGCGTAATCGACGTATTCGTGGATCGACTTGGCTTTCGGGTCGGTGTCCTTCAGGTTTTCGCCGTCGTAGACCAGCATCTTGGAGAAGATGCTCGAGTTTTCCGGGTCCTTCAGGCGCGACAGGATCGCGAACTGCGCCATCATCTTCATCGTTCCGGGCGCGCACGGCGCCTTGTCGAGCGAGGAATTGCGGATCAGTTTCTCGTAGATGTGGATCTCGTCCGACACCCGCAGGCAGTAGGGCACCTTGACGATGTAGATACGGTCGAGGAAAGCCTCGTTGTTGCGGTTGTTGCGGAAGGTCTTCCATTCCGATTCGTTCGAGTGGGCCAGCACGATGCCCTCGAACGGGATCGCGCCGAAGCCCTCGGTGCCCTTGTAGTTGCTTTCCTGGGTGGCCGTCAGCAGCGGGTGCAGCACCTTGATCGGCGCCTTGAACATCTCGACGAATTCCATCAGGCCCTGGTTGCCGAGGCACAAGCCGCCCGAATAGCTGTAGGCGTCCGGATCGTCCTGGGCGTAGTCTTCGAGCTTGCGGATGTCGACCTTGCCGACCAGCGAGGAAATGTCCTGGTTGTTCTCGTCGCCCGGCTCGGTTTTCGAGATGGCGACCTGCCTGAGCACCGAGGGGTAGCGCTTGACCACGCGGAACTTGTTGATGTCGCCGTTGAACTCGTGCAGGCGCTTGACCGCCCACGGGCTCGGGATGGTGCGCAGGTAGCGGCGCGGGATGCCGTAGTCTTCTTCGAGGATGACGCCGTCCTCTTCCTCGTTGAACAGGCCGAGCGGCGATTCGTTCACCGGCGAACCTTTCAGGCAGTAGAACGGCACCTGTTCCATCAGCTGCTTGAGTTTTTCGGCGATCGACGACTTGCCGCCGCCGACGGGGCCGAGCAGGTAGAGGATCTGCTTGCGCTCTTCCAGCCCTTGCGCCGCGTGGCGGAAGTAGGACACCACTTGCTCGATCACTTCTTCCATGCCGTAGAAGTCCTTGAAGGCAGGGTAGAGCTTGATGACCTTGTTGGCGAAGATGCGCGACAGGCGGGTGTCGTTACGCGTGTCGACCAGGATAGGCTCGCCGATGGCGGCTAGCATTCGCTCCGGGGCGCTGGCATAGGTCATTGGATCTTTTTTGCACAGAGCCAAGTACTCGGTGAGGGAATATTCCTCCTCGCGGGTACGTTCGTAGCGAGCTGCGTAGTTGTCAAAAATGGTCATTTGAATGTCCTTTAATGTGCTTACACTGATCACTGTTTGGCAGCCGTCAAACGGCGTGCAGTCCAGGCCTACTTCTTGGCGCAGACGCGGCGTCCCGACTCCTGCGGCTCTCCTTCCTTTGGCTCGTCGCGGCCCTTTGCTGTGTCAACGCACGTTGAGCAGAAATGGATGACGAAAATTATTTTTGTGTCCGGAATCTCCGGTTGTTTGCGGCGCATAGGAAGTCGCGAGAACGGGCTTCTTACGCCTGTGAAATTTATTATGTGCCTAATGGTAGTCGAAGTCAAAGCAATGTCGCGTTGTGTTATAAGTCATTGATTTTTAACGACAAATGATGATCCTGCTTAGTCCATTTTACGCTTCTTTGCACCGTCTTCATATGGCCCCGTACCCCTGCACAATCAAGTGCTTTTTTGGCCCGGAAAGAGTGCATCGCGTTCATAAATCCCTGATTGGATAGTGCACGATATGGCCGGGCAGCGGCGCACGGAAATGCGTACCGTGCGCACCCCATTTGACACATTTTCCCGAGTGAACTGAAGAGCTCGCGCGGGTGCGCTACACTTCCGGTTGACACACAATTCGACGCCACCAACACCTGGAGAAAAACATGCTGGATGAACGGATGCGGAATATTCTGCAGCAGATGCCGAAGGCCGAATTGCATATACATATCGAGGGCTCGCTGGAGCCGGAGCTGATATTTGCGCTAGCGCAAAGAAATGGTGTTTCCCTGAATTACGCAACGGTCGAGGAGCTGCGCCGGGCGTATGCGTTTACCGACCTCCAGTCCTTCCTCGACATTTATTACGCCGGCGCCAGCGTGCTGCTCGAGGAACAGGATTTCTACGACATGACCGCCGCCTACCTGGCGCGCGCCCATGCCGACAACGTGCGCCACGCCGAGATTTTCTTCGATCCGCAGACCCACACCGCGCGCGGCGTACCGTTCGAAACCGTCATCAACGGCATCTGGCGCGCCTGCCAGGACGGGCCGGTCAGCGCCACCCTGATCATGTGCTTCCTGCGCCACCTGTCCGAGGACGAGGCCATCGCCACGCTGGAAGAGTCGCTGCCGTTCCGCGACAAGTTTATCGGCGTCGGCCTCGACTCGTCCGAACGCGGCCACCCGCCCGCGAAATTCTGCCGCGTGTACGAACGCGCGCGCCAGCTCGGCCTGCACCTAGTGGCGCACGCCGGCGAGGAGGGCCCGCCGGCCTACATCGAAACCGCGCTCGACCTGCTCAACGTCGAACGCATCGACCACGGCGTGCGCTGCCTGGAAGACCCGGAGCTGACGGCGCGCCTGGCGCGCGAGCAGGTCGCGCTGACCGTTTGCCCGCTGTCGAACATCAAGCTGCGCGTGTTCGACCGCATGGACGAGCATAACCTCGCGCGCCTGCTCGACGCGGGGCTGGTGGTGACCATCAATTCCGACGACCCGGCCTACTTCGGCGGCTACATGAACGATAATTTCATCGCCACCTTCGAGGCGCTGCCGCTGGGCGTGGAGCACGCGCGCCAGCTGGCCCGCAACAGCTTCTCGGCCGCCTTCCTCGAAGGCGAGGCGAAGCGCGGCTTCCTCGACCAGGTCGACCGCTTCTTCCAGCAGCACGCAAACACAAACACGAACTGAGAACCACATGCTGATTCAATCCCTGCGCATGACCGCGCGCGACTGGCGCGCGGGCGAACTGCGATTCCTGCTGATTGCCCTGATCGTCGCCGTATCGGCGCTGTCGGCGGTCGGCTTCTTCATCGACCGCATGCGCACGGGCCTCAACCGCGACGCCCACCAGCTGCTGGGCGCCGACCTGCTGATCGCGTCCGACCAGCCGGTCAAGCCGGAATGGCGGGCCGAAGCCGAACGGCGTGGGCTGGTGTTGGCCGATACCGTGAACTTCCCCAGCATGGCGCAGGCTGGCGAGGGCGAGCAGTCGAAGGCGCAGCTGTCGGCCATCAAGGCGGTCACCAAAGGTTATCCGCTGCGCGGCAAGGTCAGGCTCAACACCGACCCGGAGCAGGCCGCCGAAGCGCGCGGCATTGCCACCGACCGCATTCCGGAACGCGGCACGGTGTGGGTCGACCCGGCGATCCTGACCATGCTGGGCGCCAAGGTGGGCGGCACCCTCACGCTGGGCGACAAGGATTTCCGGATCGCGCAGGCGATCGCATCCGAACCGGACCGCGGCGCTTCCTTCGTCAATTTCGCCCCGCGCGTGATGCTGGCGATGGACGACTTGGCGGCCACCAAGCTGGTGGACACCGGCTCGCGCGTGACCTGGCGCCTGCAGGTAGCGGCGCGATCGAACAACGACATGGCGGACGTGGCAGCCTACGAAACCTGGCTGAAGGCCCACATCGCCAGCGAAAAAGTCAAGGGCGTGCGTATCGAATCGCTGCAGAACGGCCGGCCCGAAATGCAGTCGACGCTCGACCGCGCCGACCGCTTCCTGTCGCTGGTCGGCCTGCTGACGGCGATGCTGGCCGCGGTGGCGGTGGCGATGGCCGCGCGCCGCTTCATGCTGCGCCACCTCGACGCCTGCGCCATGCTGCGCTGCCTCGGGCTGACGCAAAACCAGGTGACGGTGCTGTACCTGGTCGAATTCACGCTGGTGGGACTGGCCGGCAGCCTGGCCGGGGTGCTGGTGGGCTTCGGCGCGCACTACGTGCTGCTTGAGCTTCTGGGCCAGCTGGTGGCGGCCGACCTGCCGCCGGTGTCCTTGCTACCCGCGCTGCGG
>NZ_QYUP01000126.1 GCF_003590855.1 Massilia cavernae | reverse complement strand
CCGCCATCTGCGACTGCTCGACACGCCCGCCCAGCTCCTCCAGCAGGTACTCGGCTTCCTCGACCTGTTCCTGGTATTCCTGGCCCTGCGCCTGCCACTGGTTGCGCTGCGCGCTCAAGACGCCGATCTGGTTCTGCAGGCGGGTGCGCGACTCGATGACGAACTTGATCTGCGCTTCCAGGCTGCCGATTTCGGAGTTGGTCTGGTACAGGTGGCCCTGCGCGGTGTGCAGGCGGTCGCCCACGGCAAAGTGGGCCTGGCGCATGCGCTCCAGTTCCAGCTCGACGTGGCGCAGCTTGGCGGTCTGTTCCTCGAGGTCGGTCTGGGCCTGCTCCATCTCGCGGAAGTACTTGGCCTGCTCCGACTTCGCCTCGTTCTTGCGCAGCAGCCAGAGCAGCTTCTGCTTTTCTTCCTGGTCGGCCTGCAGCGTGTGGAACTTGGTCGCCACCACCGCCTGCGCTTCCAGCTTTTCCAGGTTGGCGTTCAGCTCGCGCAGGATGTCCTCGACCCGCAGCAGGTTCTCGCGCGTGTCGTTCAGGCGGTTCTCGGTTTCGCGGCGGCGTTCCTTGTACTTCGATACGCCGGCCGCCTCCTCCAGGAACACGCGCAGCTCTTCCGGGCGCGACTCGATGATGCGCGAGATCATGCCCTGGCCGATGATGGCGTAGGCGCGCGGGCCGAGGCCGGTGCCGAGGAAGATGTCCTGGATGTCGCGCCGGCGCACCGGCTGGCCGTTGATGTAGTAAGTGGAGGTGCCGTCGCGCGTCAGCGTACGCTTGACCGCGATCTCGGCGTACTGGCCCCACTGGCCCGCGGCCTTGCCGTCGTTGTTGTCGAACACCAGCTCCACCGACGCGCGCCCGGCCGGCTTGCGGTGGGTCGATCCGTTGAAGATCACGTCCTGCATCGACTCGCCGCGCAGTTCCGACGCTTTCGATTCGCCCAGCACCCAGCGCACGGCGTCGATGATGTTCGACTTGCCGCAACCGTTAGGACCGACCACGCCAACCAGCTGACCCGGAACCTGGAAATTGGTGGGATCGACGAAGGACTTGAATCCCGACAGTTTGATGGAAGATAGACGCACGTTATTGACTACTCGTCGCCCTGGAGGGCGCTGGGTTGGCCGGAATCCGGAAAGGGGCTACATCATACCATCCGGCGCCCGGCCTTTGGCCAGGTAAAGACCGGGCATATTGGCGTTCAGGCGCGCAGTGCTCCCGGCGGCGCGTCATTGGCGGCGCCGCCCTCCATGGCCTGCGCCAGCGCGCGCGCGACCACGCCGCTGTCCTCGATGACGCGCGCCTTGCCGTCGCGGCAGGACTGCGCCAGGGATTCGGCCGACAGCGAAAACGCTTCCTGGCGCGCCCCGGCCGAGAAGATGAACAGCGTGCGCAGCGGGCTGACCCAGGCCAGCTTGACCTTGCGTACGCCGGCGTCGGGCTGGACGAACTCCAGCCACATGCCGCGTTCGAGGCCGTCGACGGTGATGACCGCTTCGTCGGCCTGTTCTTCCTGGGCGGCGGCCGCGTCTTCCTTCTCGATGCGGCGGATCGCATCGGCCTGCGCCACTTCGACCGCGATCTCCAGCTGGCGCTCGGGCGACAGGTCGAGCGGCGCGCGCACGATGGAGGCGTGGCATTCTGCCAGCTCGGCGAAGAACTGCAGGCGGTCGGCGTCCTGCCACTTGATCACGTCCAGCCACTTGTTCAAGGTGGCCAGCAGGCCTGGCAGCTTGCCGATCAGCGCCTTGCGCTGCTCATGCGTGACCTTCGGCTTGACGCTCCACAGCAGGTCGTCCATGGTCCTGGTGGCGTTGGCGACGGCGCCTGGCTTGTCGTCTTCGACCGTATAGGCCACGGTCAGCACCGAGGTCCATTTGTTTTCCAGGAAGGCCTCGACCACCGCGACCACTTCGCCGGCGCCGATCCGCATCGACACCGCGTTCTTGGCCGAACGGGCGGCGGTGGCGGTCTTTTCCTGCTTGAGGGCGCGCGCGATCGGCTCGGCGATCACGCTCTCGGCCGCCGTTTCGTCGGCGGCGATCGAGGCCTCGAGGTCGGCCACGGCGTCGGCAAACGCGCGCTCGCCGCTGCCGGCGTCGCGCCCGATGCGGTCGACACCGCGCTGCATCGCCTGGAACACTGGGTCGTCCGCGCCCTTGCGCTGCTCCCAGCCCATGCGCGACAGCAGGTCGATCATGCGCCGCGCCGGGTGAGCGTCCTCGAAGAAGAAGTTCTTGTCGTTCAGCGCCGCCCTCAGCACCGGGATCTGCAGGAACTGGATCAGCTCGCGGATCTCGCCGGGGATGCTGTCGTCCAGGAACACCGTCTCGAAAATCCGCGACAGCAGGTCGATGGTGCCTTCGTCGCCGCGCGACAGGCTGCCTTGCGGCAGGCTCTGTTTCAGGCGCGGCAGGTAGAACACGTTGTGCGGGACGGCGCCGGCGCCAGCGGCAGTGCTGGTGCCGCCGGCTGTGGGCTGGGGCATGCGCTTCTGCAGCTCGCCCAGCAGGTTGTTCAGGCCGGCGCTGGACAACTGCTGCACGCCGGGCGGCAGCGGCGCGGCGCCGGCGGCGGCCGCCGTGCCGCCAGCTGCAAAGCCGCCGGCCGGGCGCGCCGCCACGGCTTGCGCCGGGTCGAACCCCGCCGCCGCGCTCGGCCGCCATCCGCTACCCTGCTGCGTGGACGGCAAGGACAGCAAGTCGGGAATGAGCGGGATCATCGGGATGTCGGCGTCGATCGCCGGCGCCGCGTCGCCGCCGCCGAAGAACGCCTGCAACTGGCGCGACAGCGCGGCCTTGCCGGAAGCGCGCGCGGCGCGCGCTGCGGCGGCATTGTCGGTTTTCTGGATCTTGAGGGCGTCGACCGAACCCGGCAGCACGCCCTTGCGCATCAGCGCCAGGCTCAGCGCCTCGTACATGGGGGCGAAATCGAACAGCAGGCCCGGCTTGAGCAAAGGCTGGATCAGCTGGTGCCCGGCCTCATCCGGCTCGAATTCCACCCACGCCTTCTGCAGCGCCAGCAGGATGACCTGCGGCCGGAACGGGTTCTGGCTCATGCGCAGCACGTCGCGCCCGAGCATGTAGCCGACCCGCACGTTCAGTGTCGCCAGCGCATCGGCATGGGCGACGTCGAAGGGGCGGCTGATACTGTCGAAGGCGAGCCGGTGGTCCATTTCCTCCATCGGCACAAGGCTCAGCGCCACCGGGGCCGCCACGCGCTTGACCGGCGCCGGCGCCAGCGCATCCAGCTCGCGCTTCACGGCGTCGCAGACTTCGGTGCAGGCCAGGTGCAGGAAGGCGTAGCTATTTTCCTTGAGCAGGTTGCCGGATTTGACGCGCTGGAACATGGTGCGCGTGCCGATGGCCGGGCCGGTCGCGTCGAGCAAGGCGCCCACGATGCCGGTGGTGGTCGCCATCATGTGCTCGTTGACGTGCCTCGTCACGATGTCCATCAGGCTGTTCAACAGCTCGGGGCGCGACCGGTTGCCGGCTGTCTTGCCGGACTGCTGCACACCCTGCCCCGATTGATTCCTGGCCCCCATCATCCCATTTTGACAGAATATTGCCACATGGCAAGCATTTCACTCGAACTGCATCGAAATAGCCACACTGCGCCCTGGCTGCCACTCCTATTGACGTGTGACAAATGTTGCATTTCGGACTTTCCATACCATTGCACTGATACCCGCCACACATTTCTGCCACCGAGAAGGAATTCGCCATGGACCGCCTCCGCCAGCTCGACACCAGGATCAAGATCTTCGGCTGCCTCGCCATCGTGCTGGCGCTCGGGCTGGCGACGGCGTGGTCGCTGGCGTCCCAGTTCGGCCAGGCGGTCGAGGCCGCGGCCCGGCCCGGGCTCAAGGCCGGCGCCGCGGCCGAACTGCTGCGCGCAGGCTATGGCGGCGCCCGCACATGGCTATTCGTCGCAGGCGCGGCCAGCATCGGCATCGTCGCCGCGCTGGCCGTCTGGCTGGCGGCCGAGGTGGCGCGGCCGATCCACGCCGCCGTGCTGGTGGCCCAGCGCGTCGCCGCGGGCGACCTCAGCGCCAGGGTCGAACAGGGAGGCAGCGGCGAATCGGGCCTGTTGACCCGCGCCATGCAGGAGATGAACGACAAGCTGGTGTCGATGATCGTCAACGTGCGCTCCGGTTCGGAAACCATTTCCAGCGGCGCCGGCGAAATCGCCAGCGGCAGCCTCGACCTGTCGGCGCGTACCGAGCAGCAAGCCGCCTCGCTGGAGGAAACCGCCTCGTCGATGGAAGAGCTGACCGCGACCGTCAAGCAGAACGCCGACCATGCCCACCAGGCAAGCAAACTGGCGGTGTCGGCCTCCGACGTGGCGGTCAAGGGCGGCGAAGTGGTGTCGGAAGTGGTCGGCACGATGGCCTCCATCAACGATTCCTCGAAGCGGATCGCGGAAATCATCGGCGTCATCGACGGCATCGCCTTCCAGACCAACATCCTGGCATTGAACGCCGCGGTGGAAGCGGCCAGGGCCGGCGAACAGGGGCGCGGCTTCGCGGTGGTGGCCTCCGAGGTGCGCAACCTGGCGCAGCGCTCGGCCGCGGCGGCCAGGGAGATCAAGGAACTGATCGACGACTCGGTCGAGAAAGTCAGCGCCGGCACCCATCTGGCCGACAAGGCGGGCAACACCATGAACGAGGTGGTAGCCAGCGTCAGGCGGGTGACCGAGATCATCGGCGAGATCGCCGCCGCCAGCGCCGAGCAGACCACGGGCATCGAGCAGGTCAACCAGGCCATCGCGGCGATGGACCAGGCCACCCAGCAGAACGCGGCGCTGGTGGAAGAGTCGGCCGCGGCGGCCGCGTCGATGCGCGACCAGGCCGGGAGCCTGAAACACATCATCGGCAGCTTCGTGCTGGATGCGGAGCATTCCCGACCCTCGGCCCAGATCCACCTGGTTTCCAGCACCGCCAAACCGGCCGCGCCGCGCACCGCCGCGGCCGCCGGCGACGGCGCGCGCCGCATCCGCCCCGTGGCGGCAAGCCCGCGCGCGGCAGCCAGGCCGGGCGCGGGCAAGCGGGCGGCCGCCGCCAAGCAGGACGTCGACTGGGAAGAGTTCTGAAAAGCTGAGTCTTGTTTCAAACTTGTAGGAGGCAATCCTACATCGGTGCGGGTAATGTTCTGATAGCGATTCTGCTGTGCAGCTCGCATGATTGTGTCTCCGGCAACGCAGGCGCAAAAACCTTTTCCCCTGCACGCCGGCGAGCAGCGACACTTCCCAACATCGAAAGGAATGAAGATGGCCTCGAAACAGAAGAAACAAAGCGGCAACAAGCAGTCTGCCAATGCTGCGGGTTCGCGCTCGGGTGGCCAGGGCGGCACCCACGAGCAGCACGTCGAAGCCGGCCGCCAAAGCCACAAGAACGACGCATCGCGCCAGTCGCAGCAACCAGGCTCCCAGCAGTCCGGCATGCAACCCGGCTCCCAACAGTCGAACCCGGCTGCGAGCAGCGAAAGCAGCCGCCCAGGATCCAAGCGCGACAAACGCTAATACCGCTCGTCATCGCTGGGCGGCGCCGGGTTTCCGGGCTCCGCCACAACAGTAGCCAGACAGGAAGCACCAGAAAGAGTCTGCACAGGCATCGCGGCCGGCACGCTCTTTTACATTGGACGCAACAAAACGCCGGCGACGGGCGCGCTAGATATTAGTAAGGTGAAAACCCTTGGGCGGCGCGAAATCGGCAATAGCCTCGACCATGCCGGCGGTCTTGGCGTCGGTCGCGGTAAGGTGCAGGTCGGAATACTGGTGGACCGCCCACTGCTCGGGCGTTAGGGTAACGTGCTTGCGCAGGATCGATTCGGTGCGCGCGTCGTCCGCGCGCAGGCCTTCGACGATGATGTTCAGCGCATCGGGCCGGGCGCCGGGCGATGCCGTGGCGTGCGATTTGTGCACCATGAAGCGCGCGGTCTCGCTGGCGAAGCGCTGCTTGCCGGCGAGGAAGAGAATGACCGCGATCGAGGCCACCGCGCCGCCGTTGTACATCACAAACTTGATCGGCGAATTGGCCAGGAAGTTATACAGGCACAGGCCATCGCTGACATAGCCGCCGTTCGACTGGACCAGCAAGTGGGCGGTATCGATGCCTTTTTCCGTCATGTTGGCGACGGCTTCGAACACGCGGTACACCATATCGCTGTTGACATCCCCGGACAGCGTGAAATACGCGTCCGTTTCCTTCGTGGCGGATTCTTCTGTCATGGTCGCTGGCTCGCTAGGTGGATGAACGGATTCTAACAAATTAGACAACAAACAGCCCTGCACGCATCTTCATTCGTGCGCGCCCTGCCCCCTGCGCCGCCACCCGGACATTGACATCGAGGCCATGCTGACATATCCTCCACAGTCTTGATCGGGAGAGGGCAGCCCAAGCGCTGCCGCCGAAGGGGCATCACCCAAAAACTCTCAGGCAAAAGGACCGGTCAGGGGTCGGCAGCGCACGGCGCACCGGTTCAACTCTGGAGAGCGGCCGCGGCACACGCCGGCGGCCCACCGAAGGGGCAGGCGGATCATTCCGCTATCTCTCAGGTATCGAGGACAGAGGGGCGCGATCGCACGCAAAATGGCCATGCCGGCCTTTCGCGTCCGTTCGGCAGTCCCTTTTTCACTTGCCCTGAGGATTCCATGACGCTTAAAGCGACCCCGCTCAATTCCGCACACCGCGCCGCCGGCGCCAAGATGGTCGACTTCGGCGGCTGGGACATGCCCGTCAACTACGGCTCCCAGATCGAAGAGCACCATGCGGTACGCACCGACGTCGGCATGTTCGACGTCTCGCACATGTGCGTGGTCGACCTCGAAGGCGACAATGTCCGCGCCTTCCTGCGCGGCCTGCTGGCCAATAACGTCGACAAGCTGCAGGTTCCGGGCAAGGCCCTGTACTCGTGCATGCTCAAGCCCGAAGGCACCGTCATCGACGACCTGATCGTCTACTTCTTCAGCGAGACCTGGTTCCGCCTGGTGGTCAATGCCGGCACCGCGGAAAAGGACCTCGCCTGGATCAACGCGCAAATCGAAGCCACCGGCAGCGGCGTCAAGGTCACCCAGCGCCGCGATGGCGCCAATGCGATGGCGCTGATCGCCGTGCAGGGCCCGAACGCCCGCGCCAAGGTGTGGGAAGTGCTGCCGACCACGAAAGAAGCATCCGAGCCGCTCAAGCCGTTCAACGCCGCCATCGTCAAGGACACCGCCTTCGGCGAAGTGATGGTCGCGCGCACCGGCTACACCGGCGAAGACGGCTTCGAGCTGGCCTTCGACGCTTCGCAGGCCGACGCCCTGTGGAACGCGCTGGTAGCCGCCGGCGTCAAGCCTGCGGGCCTGGGCGCGCGCGATACGCTGCGCCTCGAAGCCGGCATGAACCTGTACGGCCAGGACATGGACGAAACCGTCAACCCGCTCGACGCCGGCCTGGCCTGGACCGTCGACCTGGTGTCCGAGCGCGACTTCATCGGCAAGGCGGCGCTGCAGGCGAACGGCCAGCACCAGCAGTACGTGGGCCTGATCCTGCGCGAAAAAGGCGGCGTGCTGCGCGCCCACCAGAAGATCATCAGCACCTCCGGCAGCGAAGGCGAAATCACCAGCGGCACCTTCAGCCCGACCATGCAGCAGGCGATCGCGCTGGGGCGCGTGCCGATGGACGTCGCCGTCGGCGACAACGTACACGTCGAGATCCGCGACAAGAAGCTGGCTGCCACCGTGGTCAAGCTGCCGTTCGTACGTAACGGTAAAATCCTGGTTGCCTGACCCGCAGCGCCCGAATACAAACAATACAAATCACCCTTTTTGGAGCCTCACATGAACATTCCTGCCGACCTGAAATACACCGAATCCCACGAGTGGATCCGCGCTGAAGCCGACGGCACCCTGACCGTCGGCATCACCGAGTACGCGCAGGACGCGCTGGGCGATATCGTCTTCGTCGAACTGCCGAAGGTAGGCAAGTCCTTCACCGCCGGCGACGACGCAGCGGTGGTGGAATCGGTCAAGGCGGCAAGCGACATCTACGCGCCGGTATCGGGCGAAGTCGTGGCGGTCAACGACGCGGTGGCCGATACGCCTGACTCGATCAACGCCGATGCGTATTCCGCATGGCTGTTCCGCATCAAGCCAGACGACGCCAACGCCATCAACGGCCTGCTCGACGCAGCCGGCTACGGCAAGGCCACCGCGGAATAATCGCGGCCCGGCTGCCGCGCGCATTGGCGCGCGCGGCACGCCATCAGTTTTACAGGTTCCCCTCATCTCCAATCCGGCCGCCCTCCCCGGCAGCCAGCATCTTTTTTGGCCCAATCATGACCCGCACCAGCCTTTCCCAACTTGAAGCACGCGACGACTTCATCTCGCGCCACATCGGCCCATCGGAATCCGAGCAGGCAGCCATGCTGTCCAAGCTCGGCTACGCATCGCGCGCCGCGCTGATCGACGCAGTCGTCCCACCGAACATCCGCAACAAGAGCAAGCTCGCGCTGGGCGAGTTCTACAACCCGATGCCGGAACAGGAAGCGCTGTCGAAGCTGAAGGCGATCGCATCGAAGAACAAGGTCATGAAGTCGGTCATCGGCCAGGGCTACTACAACACCTTCACCCCGAACGTCATCCTGCGCAACATCTTCGAGAACCCTGCCTGGTACACTGCCTACACCCCTTACCAGCCGGAGATCTCGCAAGGCCGCCTGGAAGCGATCCTGAACTTCCAGCAGGTCGTCACCGACCTGACCGGCATGGGCATCGCCAACTCGTCGATGCTGGACGAAGGCACCGCCGCGGCTGAAGCGATGACGCTGATCCAGCGCGTGGGCAAATCTTCCTCGCAGGTGTTCTATGTGGCCGACGACGTGCTGCCGCAAACCCGCGAGATCGTCGAGACCCGCGCCAAGCCGCTCGGCATCGAAGTACGCACCGTGCCTGCAAGCGAAGTCGAAGCCCTCGACGGCAACTGCTTCGGCGTGCTGCTTCAGTACCCCGGCGTGAACGGCGAAGTGCGCGACTACCGCGAAGCCGTCGAAAAGCTGCACGCAGCCGGCGCGATGGTGATCGTCGCCGCCGACCTGCTGGCGCTGACCCTCCTGACCCCTCCGGGCGAATGGGGCGCGGATGTGGTGGTCGGTAACAGCCAGCGCTTCGGCGTACCGCTCGGCTTCGGCGGCCCGCACGCAGGCTACCTGGCCACCCGTGACGAATTCAAGCGCAGCATGCCTGGCCGCCTGGTTGGCGTGACCATCGACGCGCAGGGCAACAAGGCCTACCGCCTGGCGCTGCAGACCCGCGAGCAGCACATCCGCCGCGAAAAAGCCACCTCCAACATCTGCACCGCGCAGGTGCTGCTGGCGGTGATGGCGTCGATGTACGCCGTCTACCACGGCCCGAAAGGCCTGGCGCAGATCGCCCAGCGCGTGCACCGCTTCACCGGCATCCTGGCGGCGTCGCTGGGCCAGCTCGGCTACACCATCGCGAACACCACCTTCTTCGACACCCTGACGATCCAGACAGCGAGCGCCGAGCAGCTGCACGCCACCGCCGAATCGAAGGGCGTCAACCTGCGCCGCGTGGATGCGTCGCACGTCGGCATCTCGCTCGACGAAACCACCACCCGCGACGACATCGCGCTGCTGTGGTCGATCTTCGCCGAAGGCGTCACCGGCGCCACCGCGCCTGACCTCGACGCGCTGGACGCATCGTCGCAGGACGCCTACCCGGAAGCGCTTGTTCGCACCAGCGCCTACATGACCCACCCGACCTTCAGCCGCTATCACTCCGAGCACGAAATGCTGCGCTACCTGCGCAGCCTGGCCGACAAGGACCTGGCGCTGGACCGCACCATGATCCCGCTCGGCTCGTGCACCATGAAGCTGAACGCCACCGCCGAAATGATCCCGGTGACCTGGCCCGAGTTCTCGAGCATCCACCCGTTCGCGCCGGACTCGCAAACCGTCGGCTACCGCGAAATGATCGGACAGCTGGAAGAAATGCTGTGCGCCGTCACCGGCTACGCCGCCGTGTCGCTGCAGCCTAACGCCGGTTCGCAAGGCGAATACGCGGGCCTGCTGGTTATCCAGGCCTACCACCAGTCGCGCGGCGAAGGCCACCGCAACATCTGTCTGATCCCATCGTCGGCGCACGGCACCAACCCGGCGTCGGCCAACATGGTCGGCATGAAGGTCGTGGTCACCGCCTGCGACGAAAACGGCAACGTCGACCTCGACGACCTGAAGGCCAAGGCTGAACTGCACAGCAAGAACCTCGCGTGCGTGATGGTGACCTACCCATCGACCCACGGCGTGTTCGAAGAAGGCATCCAGGAACTGTGCGAAGTGATCCACTCGCACGGCGGCCAGGTGTACATCGACGGAGCCAACATGAACGCGCTGGTTGGCGTGGCTGCGCCGGGCAGCTTCGGCGGCGACGTCAGCCACCTGAACCTGCACAAGACCTTCTGCATTCCGCACGGCGGCGGCGGACCGGGCGTCGGCCCGATCGGTGTTGGCGCGCACCTGGCAAAGTTCCTGCCGAACCAGCGTTCGACCGGCTACACCCGCGACGAAGCGGGCATTGGCGCGGTCAGCGCGGCGGCCTACGGCTCGGCAAGCATCCTGCCGATTTCGTGGATGTACATCGCAATGATGGGCGGCGAAGGCCTGACCCAGGCGACCGAGACCGCGATCCTGTCGGCCAACTACATCGCACGCCGCCTGGCGCCGCACTATCCTGTGCTGTACACGGGCCACGACGGCCTGGTGGCGCATGAGTGCATCCTGGACCTGCGCCCGCTGCAGGACAAGACCGGCATCAGCAATGAAGATGTGGCCAAGCGCCTGATGGACTTCGGCTTCCACGCGCCGACCATGAGCTTCCCGGTTCCTGGCACCCTGATGATCGAGCCGACCGAGAGCGAATCGAAGGTCGAGATCGACCGCTTCATCGACGCGATGATCTGCATCCATGCCGAGATCGTGAAGGTAGAGCGCGGCGAGTACGACCGCATGGACAACCCGCTCAAGGGCGCGCCGCACACTGCGGAAGTGGTGATGGAAGACGACTGGCAGCACGCTTACACGCGCGAGCAGGCGGCATTCCCGGTTGCGTCGCTGCGCAAGCAGAAGTACTGGCCGCCGGTCGGCCGGGCCGATAACGTGTACGGCGACCGCAACCTGTTCTGCGGCTGCGCACCTGTCAGCGATTACGAGTAAGAACTAGATCGGCGGATGCGCTGTCGCTTATCCGCCCTACGTCCTTGAAGACACGTAGGGCGGATAAGCACAGCGCATCCGCCGTTTTCACGCGCCCCGTTCACCGGCACTCAAATCCACATCATCACAAAGCCATTCTTCCAAATAAATGCCGGCCTTTACATACCGGTGAAACGACGAATAGGGCCAATCCCTCACATTCCTCACCAACCCGTGTTTATACGGATTGCGATGAATGTAATCGAGATGCGCGGCGAAATCCCGTGCATCACGAATCGTATGTTCCCAATACCGCTTCTGCCACACGTCCCGCTGTTGAACCGAGCGTGAAAACGCCTTCTTGATTTCGCGCCAGGGCCCTGGATAATCCCGGTCATCTTCCGGCAGCGTCCACATCGCATGCATGTGCTCCGGCAGCACCACCCACGCACCAATCAGAAACGGCCGCACCGCTCGCACCTTCCTCACCGCCTCGCGCAACGCCCCGACCTGCTCCACCAGGAGCCCGCTGCTCCGGTCCCGCAAATTCACGGTAAAGAAATAGGTCGCCCCTGCAGCCAGCTGTCGTCGGTGATGCGGCATCCGCTACCCCCGTTTCGACGCCAGCCGCAAATGCCCCTTCCCGCCCCGCGTGGGCGGTGGCGGCGCCTGTTTCCCCTGCCCCGCTCCTTCATCCAGCTTGAACGACGCCACCGCCCGCGACAAGCTGTGCGCCTGCTCCTGCAAGCTGTCCGCCGCCGCCGCAGCCTCCTCCACCAGCGCCGAATTCTGCTGCGTGATCTCGTCGATCTGCATGATCGCCTGGTTGACCTCGCTCACCCCGCTGGCCTGCTGCGCATTGTCCTGCGTGATCTTTCCGATGATGTCTCCCACCCGCTGCACCGACGTCACAATGTCGGCCATGCTGTACCCCGCCGCGAAACCTCGTCCATGTTCGCCCGCGCGCGCAGCTTCGACCGCCGCGTTCAGCGCCAGGATGTTAGTCTGCGAAGCGATCCCGTCGATCACCTCCACGATCTCGGCCACCTTGCCCGAGCTGCCCTTGATCGCGACCATCGTCAGCATCAGCCGTCCCACCAGGTCGCCGCCCTTGAGCGCCGACGACGACGCGCTTTCGGCCAGCTGGTTGGCCCGCTGCGTGCTGTTTGCCGTGCGGCTGACGGACTCGTTCAGATCCTCGACCGAGGAGACCGTGTGGATCAGCGAACTGGCCTGCGCTTCGGTGCGGATGGACAGGTCGGCATTCCCCAGCGCGATCTCGCGCGATGCGCTGTCGATCTGGCGTGCCGCATCGAGGATGTTGCGCAGCGTGGCGTTCAGGTTGCGGATGCTGCCGTCCAGCGCGTGCGAGGTCTCGGAAATCTCGTCACGCCCGTACACCCGCTCGCGCACGGTGAGATTGCCGCGTGCGAGTCCGGTCGCCGCCTCTCCGATGTCGCGCACTTCGTCCAGCAGCGCGTGCCGCACCGCCACCGTGATCGCCAGCGACAGCACCACCGACAGTGCGATCACCAGCGGCATCAGCGTCGAGATCATGTTGAAGTCGCTGGCCGCGCGCTGCGATGCGGCTTCGCTCAACGCCTGCTCTGCGCGCAGCAGTTCGTTCAGGCGCAGCGCGACGATCGCGAACGCGCGCTCGGCCTTGAACATGGCATTGGCACTCATCGAGCGGTCGTCGCGCGATATCTCGATCACATCGAGCACCGTACGGACGTAGACGGCATACGCGGCTGCCGCCTCGTCGACGACACGGCGCTCGCCACTGCCAGGCGCGGTGGCTGCGGCCAGCGAATGGAACTCGCCACGGTTAAATTCCGGATCCCTGGCGTTGATCTTGCCGATCATGGCCTGCTTGCCGTGGATGGCAATGTACTTCGCGCCTTTTTCGGCCAGCACCACGGCGTCCTTCACGGTGGGTGCGGCAGCGCAGGCGACGCCGCACAGCATGACGCCCGCGAGTGCGATGCAAGCAGTTTTTATTGTCATGGTCATCTCCCGGGCGCTGATGTCGAACCTGCGCGCATCACGCACTGTACGCCGGCGCCGGTGGCCCAGGATTGCGGCTGGTCAATATCTACCGTCCTCCACCGGATGCGCGAGCGGGCGTAAGATAGGCCGGATTGCCACTATTTTCGAAAGGACGGAGATGAACAGGACCCACGCCGCTGTCGGCGCCTTGGTTGCCCTTAGCCTCGCCGCAGCCGCCTTCGCGCAATCGGGCGGCATCCGCCGCACCCCGCTGGTCAAGGCCGATGTCTCGGTGCCGGGACGCGAGGCGGTGGTCGTGCGTGCCGAACTCGATCCGGGCAGCACCGCCGGCCGCCACACCCACCCGGGCGACGAGATCAGCTACATCCTCGAAGGCCAGGCCGAACTGCTGGTCGACGGCCAGCCGCCGCGCACGGTGCGTGCTGGCGAGGCGATCGTGATCCCGGCCGGCACCGTGCATGACGCGCGCAACTCCGGCGAGACCGTGATGCGGCTGGTGGGCGTCTATGTCGTCGAAAAAGGCAAGCCGCTGGCCACGCCGGCGCGTTGAAGGCACGGCTTCGAGCTCATGAAAATCAAATCGGGGACAGACCCCAACATCGGGGACAGACCCCGAGGTTGGGGTCTGTCCCCGATCTACGAAGTTCGAATCAGGCGAGCTTGGCGGAGTGTTCGCGGGTGGCGTGGAACTTGAGCTTCGGCCAGCGTTCTTCGGTCAGCCGCAGGTTGACGTTCGAGGTCGCGAGGTAGGCCAGGTTGCCGGCGGCGTCGTAGGCGACGTTGTGGCCCAGTGCAGCTTCGAAGTCGGCCAGCACGCGCTTGTCGTCGCCGCTCACCCAACGTGCGCTGCTGATGCTGGTGCCTTCGAATACCGCGTCGACGCCGTATTCGTTCAGCAGCCGGCTCGCCACCACTTCGAACTGCAGCACGCCGACCGCGCCCAGGATCAAATCGCTGCCTTGCACCGGCTTGAAGACCTGTACCGCGCCCTCTTCGCCCAGCTGCTGCAAACCTTTGTGCAGCTGCTTGATCTTGAGCGGGTTGCGGATACGGACCGAACGGAAGAAGTCCGGCGCGAAGTACGGGATGCCGGTGAATTGCAGCATTTCGCCTTCGGAGAAGCTGTCGCCGATCTGCATGTTGCCGTGGTTGGGCAGGCCGATGATGTCGCCGGCGTACGCTTCCTCGACCTGCTCGCGCGACGATGCCATGAAGGTCACCACCGACGATACCTTGATCTCGCGTCCAAGCCGCAGGTGCTTGACCTTCATGCCGCGCTCGAAGCGCCCCGAGCATACGCGCAGGAAGGCGATGCGGTCGCGGTGGGCCGGGTCCATGTTGGCCTGGATCTTGAAGACGAAGCCGGAGAACGGCTGTTCGTCCGGCGCGACGTCGCGCACGGTGGCGTTGCGCGAGCGCGGCGCAGGCGCCCAGTCGACCAGCGCCGACAAAATCTCGCGCACGCCGAAGTTGTTGATCGCGGAGCCGAAGAACACCGGAGTCTGCACGCCGGCCAGGAACTGTTCCAGGTCGAACGGGTGCGAGGCGCCGTGCACCAGTTCCACTTCGGTTTTCAGCTGCTCGATTTCGAGCGGGAACATCTCGGCCAGGCGCGGGTTGTCGATACCCTTGATGATCTCGAAGCTGCCGTCGGCCTTTTCCTCGCCGGCGCGGAACAGCATGATCTCGTCGCGCAGCAGGTGGTACACGCCGCGGAAGTTCTTGCCCATGCCGATCGGCCAGGTGACCGGCGCGCACTGGATCTTCAGCACCGACTCGAGTTCGTCGAGCAGTTCGAGCGGATCGCGCGTTTCGCGGTCAAGCTTGTTCATGAAGGTGACGATCGGCGTGTTGCGCATGCGGCAGACGTCGAGCAGCTTGATGGTCTGCGCTTCCACGCCCTTGGCGGCGTCGATCACCATCAGCGCCGAGTCGACCGCCGTCAGCACGCGATAGGTGTCTTCCGAGAAGTCCTGGTGACCGGGGGTGTCGAGCAGGTTGATGACGTGGTCGCGGAATTCAAACTGCATCACCGACGACGCCACCGAAATGCCGCGCTGCTTCTCGATTTCCATCCAGTCCGAGGTGGCGTGGCGGCCGCTCTTGCGCGCCTTGACCGTGCCTGCCATCTGGATCGCGCCCGAGAACAGCAGCAGTTTCTCGGTCAGCGTGGTCTTGCCCGCGTCAGGGTGGGAGATGATGCCAAAGGTGCGGCGGCGCTGAACTTCGCGCGCGATCGCGCCTGGCGCCTTGGGGGCGCTGGCGCCGGATTCTGGTGTTGCTGCTGCGGTAACGTCGGACATGGTCTCGGCCATTGGCATGGCGTCTGCGAAAAACCTTCGATTTTACTGCCTCCCGGCCCCCGCGTGTGAACTGATTGGATGGCGCCACCGGGTCCGCATGTGGCGTTGTCAGCATTTTGTCAGGATTCCTTCAGCGAGTTGCAAGCTAATGTGTTTATACTGGGCAACATATTCCACATTCCCGACCCTGCGGAGCGCTGCATGAACCGACACCGAGGATTTACCCTGATCGAACTGATGGTGACCGTCGCCATCATCGGCGTGCTGGCGGCAGTCGCCTATCCCGCCTACGGCAACTACCTCGTGCGCGGCGACCGCGCCGCGGCGCAGGCGTACATGATGGAGCTGGCCCAGGCCCAGTCGCAATACCTGGCCGACAACCGCGGCTATGCCTCCGCCATCGGCGACCTGGACGTGACCGCGCCCGCCGCCGTGGCCGGCAAGTACACCTTCAGGCTCGCGTCCAGCGGTGGCCCGCCGCCGACCTTCGAGATTACCGCCACCCCGGTCCCCGGCAGCCGCCAGGCCGGCGACGTCACCATGACCATCAACAGCAGCGGCGTGCGCGCGCCGTCGTCGAAATGGTAACCAGGCGCGCGCGCGGCTTCACCCTGTCCGAGCTGATGGTGACGGTCGCGGTGCTGGCGATCCTGGCCAGCGTCGCGGCGCCTTCGTTCAACGAACTGATTGCCAACCAGCGCGCCAAGGGCGCCGCGTCCGACCTGTTCTCGTCGCTGCTGCGCACCCGCAGCGAGGCGATCAAGCGCAACATGGAAGTGAGCCTGGCGCCGGCGACGGCCGGCACCGCATGGGCCGGCGGCTGGAGCATCGCCCATCCGGCCAACGCCGCGGTCAAGCTGGAAAACCACGGCGCGGTGCCGGGCGCCACCATCACCGGGCCGGCCGGCGTGGTGTTCCTGCCGAATGGACGGGTGAAAGGCGCTGCCGCGCCCTCGTTCGACGTCAGCAGCGACGGCGCCGCCCAGCACCGCTGCGTCTCGGTCGACCTGTCCGGCCGCCCCTATCAAACCAAACTGGCCTGCTGACCGCCATGGCGCCTATCTCCCCCTCCCCCCTGCAGCGGCAATCCGGCGTGACCCTGGTCGAAGTGCTGGTCACGGTCGTGCTGCTGGCCTTCGGACTGCTCGGCATCGCCGCCTTCCAGGCCAAGGCGCAGGCCGGATCGCTGGAAGCCTACCAGCGCGCCCAGGCCGTGCTGCTGCTGGAAGACATGCAGGCGCGCATCGCCGGCAATCCCGGCGGCGCGGCCGGCTACGCCACCGCCACCCCGCTCGGCACCGGAACCACGCCGGGCGACTGCAGCACCCAGGCCGCCGGCAGCGCGCGCGACAAATGCGAATGGAGCACGGCCCTGCTAGGCGCAGCCGAAGTGAGTACCGGTACCAACGCCAGCGTCGGTGCGATGGTCGGCGCGCGCGGCTGCGTCACCGAGCTGCAGTCGCGCGACGCGTCGCCGGGCGTTTGCCGCCCCGGCATTTACCTGCTGACTGTGGCATGGCAGGGCATGCATGCCACCCGCGCGCCGTCGCACGCCTGCGGTTCGGGCAGCTACGGCAGCGAAAACCAGCGCCGCGCGATCGCCACGCGCGTGGCGATCGGCGTGCCGCACTGCCGCTAACCGCGAGATCACAATGAACCCGAACCGCCCGATCCTGTTGCATGCCCAGCGCGGCTTTTCGCTGTCCGAACTGATGGTCGCCGCCGCGATCAGCCTGGTTATCCTGGCCGGCATGTCGACCCTGTTCGTCAACAATAACCGCGCCCAGGCCGAGCTCGAAAAGGCCAACCGCCAGGTCGAGAACGGCCGCTTCGCGATCCAGTCGCTGGTGTCCGACCTGCGCAACGCTGGCTTTTACGGCGAATTCGACCCCACCGTGCTGGCCGCCCCGGCCGCGGTGCCCGATGCGTGCGCCCTGACCGTCGCCGCGCATGCCGGTGCGTTGCCGCTGGCGCTGCAGGGCGTCGACGACGCCGCCGCCGGCGCGCTCGCCTGCATCCCGGACCTGCTTGCCCGCACCGACATCATCGTCGTGCGCCGCACCGCCACCTGCGTGGCCGGCAGCGCCGGCTGCGCGCCGGTCAGCGACGGCGGCCCGTTCTTCCAGGCCTCGCTGTGCACCAACGCGAGCGAACTCAATTCCGGCGACAGCGCAAACTTCTACCGCCTCGGCATCGACACCTCGGGCCTGGACCGCCACCGGCGCGACTGCAGCGCGGCCGCCGGCTCCGGCACGCTGGCCCCGGTGCGGCGCTATCTTACCCACATCTACTTCATCGCCAGAAACGACCGCCCCGCCGACGGCGTGCCCACCCTGAAGCGGCTGGAACTGGTCATGGACGGATCGGCCCTGGCCCACAAACTGGTGCCGCTGGTGAACGGTATCGAAAACCTGCAGGCCGAATACGGGATCGACACCGGCAACGACGGCGTCGCCGACCTGTTCTCGGCCAACCCGGCCAGTGCCTCCGGCTGTGCCGACGCGGCCTGCGCGGTGGCCAACTGGCGCAACGTGGTCTCGCTCAAGCTGAACCTGCTGGCCCGGAATATCGAACCGACCATCGGCCACAAAGACGCCAAGCGCTACGTGCTTGGCCTCGACGCGGCCGGCGCGGAAAAAGTGGTCGAGGCCAGCGGCGACGCCTACAAACGCCACGTATTCCAGACCCTGGTCGCCCTGCCCAACCTGGCCGGAAGGAAAACCCCATGAAGACGCTGCACCGCCAGCAGGGCATCACCCTGATCATGGCGCTGATCATGCTGGTCGTGCTGACCTTGCTCGCACTGACCAGCTTCAACCTCAACCAGTCCAACCTGCAGGTCGTCAGCAACATGCAGCAGCGCGAGGAAGTCACCGCCGCCGCGCGCGAGGTGATCGAGGAAACCATCAGCAACACGCGCTTCTTCGAATCGCCGGCCAATGTGCTGGCCAATCCCTGCGGCGCCAACAATACCCGCTGCATCGACGTCAACGGCGACGGCGCCAACGACATCACGGTGGCGATCACGCCGGCGCCAAACTGCGTCAAGGCGCAGGCCATCAAGTCGTCGGACCTGAACCTGGAGGAGCCCGAGGACATCGGCTGCACGCTGGGCGCCAACCAGAACTTCGGCACCGCCGGCGCCAGCACCGGCAACTCGGCGTGCGCCAACAGCGTCTGGGACGTGCACGTGGTGGCGACCGACACGGCCACCGAAGCCCAGGTCGAAGTCACGCAGGGCGTTGCCGTGCGCGTGGCCGAAGAAGACATTGCCACCAACTGCCCATAAAGAAACGAGGTTGCCATGAAACGCAGCACCAGCACGAAACTGATGGCCCTGTCGCTATGCGCCAGCCTCGGCCTGGTCGCGCCGCAGGCGGCGCTGGCCGAAGACATCGACATCTTCACCGGCGCGTCGGCCGGCTCGACCATCAACCCGCGCATCCTGATCGTGCTCGACAACACGTCGAACTGGTCGCGCCAGAACCAGCAGTGGCCAGGCGGCAAGGCCCAGGGCCAGTCGGAAGCGGACGCGATCCGCACCGCGATTGCCGACCTGGACGGCAGCGTCAGCGTCGGCCTGATGGAGTTCGTCACGGGCGGCAACGCCAACGATGACGGCGGCTTCATCCGCTCGGAGGTGAAGCCGATGAGCCCGGCCAACGCGAATGCCTTCGGCGCCATCCTGGGCACGATTTCGGCCAACATCAACAGCCCTGACGAGAAGCGCAATTCGGGCACGCCCTACGGCAACCTGATGTACGACGTGTACAACTACTTCACCGGCTCCGATTCGTATTCGCCGTCGGCGACGCTGGCCTCCAAGGCCGACACGGGCGGCTACACCAATGCATTCACCAGGTTCAAGTCGCCGCTCACGTCCGACAACACCTGCGGCCGCAGCTTCGTGATCTTCATCGGCAACCCGAACGCCAGCGGCCCCAGCGCCGACAATGCGGCCAATACCGCCAGGCTGAATGCGCTGAACGACAACCGCGCCGCCGACAACAGCGTGATCCCGGTCACCCAGCTCGGGCTGCCCAACTTCAGCACCCAGACCGTCGTCACCCCGACCGACATCGGCGTCACCAGCGCCTGCTACGCCTCGTCCGCGGCCGCCGCCGCCGAACTCAATTCGTTCGCCGCCACCTGCGCCAACTACACCGACGGCTGCAAGATCGGCACCGTCACCGCCAACGACGGCGCCGCGGCGTGCGCGGCCGGCAGCAGCAAGTACACGGTGGTCGGCACCAATACCGTCATCAACAACGTCGAGACCGGCACCACCAGCACCGACACCAAGCCCTACAATGCCGACGAATGGGCGCGCATGATGCACGACCGCGGCATCCCGGTGGCCGGCACCACGATCCGGCCATCGGTGACCACCTACACCATCGACGTCTACAACAAGCAGCCGAACGCCTCCCACACCTCACTGCTGATGAGCATGGCCAAGGCCGGCGGCGGGCGCTACTTCGTGGCCAAGAACGAGCAGGCCATCACCGACGCCCTGAAGGAAATCATGGTCGAGATCCAGGCCGTGAACTCGACCTTCGCCTCGACCAGCCTGCCGGTCAACGCGACCAACCGTTCGCAGAACGTCAACCAGGTCTTCATCGGCATGTTCCGTCCCGACCCGGTCGCGAAGCCGCGCTGGTTCGGCAACCTGAAGCGCTACCAGCTGGTCAGCCAGGGGGCCAGCATCGAGCTGGCCGACGTCGGCGGCAAGGTCGCGGTCAACCCCCTGACCGGCTTCGTGACGCCCTGCGCCACCAGCTACTGGACCCGCGACAGCGCCAACTACTGGGCCAACAAGGGGCTGTCGCCCGACCCGGCGGGCGGCTGCACCGTCACCGCCTTCAACAAATATTCGGACGCGCCGGACGGCCCGCTGGTCGAAAAAGGCGCGGCCGCCCAGGTCCTGCGCGAAGGCAATACGGGCGGCACCGTCACCAATGCCGTCAACCGTACCATGCTGACCGTGAAGGACGGCGCCTTCGTGCCCTTCACCGCCGCCAACTCCGGCCTCGACAGCGACCTGGTCAAATACATCAGCGGCGAGGACGTCAACAACGAGAGGAACGATCCCCAGGCCTCGTCCAGGACGCGGCCGTCGATCCACGGCGACGTGATCCACTCGCGTCCGCTGCCGGTCAACTATGGCAGCGGCGGCGTCACGGTCTACTACGGCGCCAACGACGGCACCCTGCGCGCGCTGAACGCAGAAAACGGCACCGAGCGCTGGGCCTTCGTCGCGCCGGAATTCTTCTCGCGCCTGTCGCGCATCGAGAACAACAGCCCGCGGGTCAGCTATCCCGGTATCAACGCCGCGGACTTCACGCCGGCGCCCAAGCCGAAGGACTACTTCTACGACGGCTCGATCGGCGTCTACCAGACCGCCGACAACGCCAGGGTCTGGATCTATCCGAGCATGCGCCGCGGCGGCCGCATGCTGTACGGGATCGACGTCACCAACCCGGCCACGCCGGTGCTGAAATGGCGCGCCGGCTGCCCCAACCTGCTTAACGACACCGGATGCACCGAAGGCATGAGCGGCATTGGCCAGACCTGGTCGACACCGAGCGTCGCCTTCATCAAGGGCAACTCGACCACCACGCCGGTGGTGGTGGTTGGCGGCGGCTACGACAAGTGCGAGGACACCGACAGCGCCACGCCTTCCTGCAGCGGCGCCAAGGGCGGCTTCGTCTACGTGCTGGACGGCGCCACCGGCGCCCTGCTGCGCTCCTTCGCCACCGACCGATCGGTGGCGGCCGACGTGGCAATGGTCGACATCGACAACGATACCTATCCCGACTACGCGTACGCGGCCGACACCGGAGGCAATGTGTACCGGATCGATTTCATCGCCAGCTCGGCCACCCGCACCGCGCGCACCGCGGCCGAGTGGACCAGCCGCAAGGTGGCCTACACCGGCGGCGCCGGGCGCAAGTTCCTGTTCGCGCCGGCCCTGCTCTATTCCGACGACAAGGTGTACCTGGCAATCGGCAGCGGCGACCGAGAACATCCGCTCGAAGCCCACTACCCGTTCGCCAACGTGGTCAACCGTTTCTACGTCTACCGCGACAACCTGTCGGCGTCGCCGACCAGCCTTGCGGTCAACATGGACGGCATGGCCGACTACACCCGCAGCGACAGCTGCGGCACCGCCCAGGTGCTGCCGGACTCGTCGCTCAACGGCTGGTTCATGGACCTGAACCAGTACGGCCAGGGCGAGCAGGTGGTCACGACCGGCCTGATCGCCGGCGGCATGGTTACCTTCAGCACCAACCGGCCGGTGCCGGCGCCGCTGGGCAGCTGCTCGACGGCGCTGGGACAGGCGCGCGGCTACTGGGTCAACCTGCTGAACGGCGCGGGCGCGATCGATGTGCCTGGCACCTGCGGCGGCAAGCGCTCGTCGGTGTTCGTCGGCGGCGGCCTGCCGCCATCGCCGGTGTTCGCATCGAGCGTGCAGGTCGGCGGCAAATCGGTATCGGTGGTGATCGGCGCCGCGCAGAAAGGCGGCGACGGCGCGGCCGGCGCCAGCGTGGCGATCAGCCCGCAGCGGATCCGCCCGACCATCTCGTCCAAGCGCAAGCGGGCCTATACCTATACCAAGGGCGAGTAAGCAGGAGACAGAAGATGAAACGCCGGCGCAAGCCGGCTTTTTTTTTTGGGTGTGGGGGTTGGATAGATCGGGGACAGACCACGATCTCTGTCCCCGATCTCACGGGCGCCGGTTGGATCGCGGGTGCGCTTCGCCTACCAGCAGCCGCTGACGGCCGCAGTCTGCGCGCCAGTGCTGGACAAGGTCAGTGTGCCGCAGCGGTCGCCTGCCTGGGCGTTGGCCGGAACAGCCTGCAGCGTGAACTTCTCATCGTCGGCCGCCACGAGAAACTGATGTTGAGCGGCGATGTGCAATTCGGTTCTCCGGCGCCTGGAGCGGCGTGAAATGTTTCATAATTAAAATCCGAATTTACCAACGTCAACGCTATTTCCCGAAAGATTTACCTAAACATATTATGCCGTAGGGAAACATACAAGCACCCGCACCCCCGTCCCGCCAGGTCCATCGGCAATCGACAGCAAGGCACCGTGGGCCAGGGCGATGTCGCGCACGATCGCCAGCCCGAGCCCGCTGCCCGGGATTTCGTGGTCGAGCCGGACGAAGCGCTGGAACACCGCCGCGCGCTGGTGGGACGGGATGCCGGGGCCGGAATCCTCCACTTCCAGCAAGCCGCCGCGCGGATCCGGGCGGCAGCGCACCGTGACCCGGCCGCCGGGCGGCGTGTAGCGCACCGCGTTGTCGACCAGGTTGTCGATCAGGTCGCCCAGCAGGAAACTGTCGCCCAGCACCATGGTCGGCTCGAGGTCGAAGCCGATGTCGATGTCCTTCTTGCCGGCTTCGCCGACAAAGTACTGGACCACGCCGGCCAGCAGCCGGGCCAGGTCGACGGGCTCGAGGCGGGCCTTCTCGAAACGGCTGGGTTCGGCCCGCGCCAGCGCCAGCAGCTGGTTGACCTGGCGGATCATGCGCTCGTTCGACTGCAACATCAGGCCCACCGAGCGCACGCTGTCGGCGTCGCCGGCATGGCGCGCGCCCAGCCATTCGAGCTGCAGCTTCATTCCGGCCAGCGGGGTGCGCAGCTGGTGCGCCATATTGGCCAGGAAATCGTGCTGGGCGGTAGCGCCGGCCTGGACCCGCCCGAGCAGGCCGTTGAAGGCGGACACCACCGGCGCCAGCTCGTAAGGCACGGCGCTGTCGTCGACCGGGGCCAGGTCGGCGCCGTCGCGCCCGTCCAGGTCGGCGCGCATGCGCGCCAGCGGCAGCAGGCCGTTGGTGACCGAAAACCAGATCAAACCAACCAGAGCCAGCGTGAACAAGCCTTCGACCAGCACCAGCGCGCGCAGCGTGGCCGAGCGGATCTGGTCGCGCTTGCGCAGCGTCTTGGCCACCGCCACCTGCACCGGCTGGCCGGCGGCCAGCACGATGGCACTGGCGGCGCGCACCGGTTCGCCGCGCATTTCGGCGTCATGCAGCTGCTGGCCGCGCGCCAGCGCCGGGAAATCGGGGTCGCCGGCGATGGTGCGCCCGCCGCTGCGCACGGTCAGGTAGATGGCGTCGGTCTGGTCGGCGCGCAGCACCTGCTCGGCCTGGCGCGGCAGGTCGACCTCGATGCCGCCCGCGCCCTGCCCCACGCGCGCCGCCAGTGCGGCGGCCGCGTCGGCAAGGCCCTGGTCGAAGGCCAGTTGCGCCGGAGTCCAGGCCAGCAGGTAGGTCAGGCCCGCCCCGGCCAGGTTGATCAGGAGGATGGGGCCGATCAGCCACTTGAGCAGGCGCAGCCGGATGCTGCTCACGCGGCCGGTTCCAGCATGTAGCCAAAACCGCGGATGGTGCGGATCGCGATGCCGCCGTCGGCCAGCTTGAGGCGCAGGCGCGAGATGTAGACCTCGACCGCGTTCAGGGTCAGGTCGTCGCCCCAGGGCTGGATGGCGTCGATGATCTGCTGCTTGGAGACCACCCGCGAGGCATGTTGCAGCAAGTATTCGAGCACCGCCCATTCGCGCACCGACAATTCGAGCGCGCGTTCGCCGACGCGGGCGCGCCGGGCCGACGTATCAAGCACCAGGCCGCCCAGCGACAGCACAGCCGGCGCCGGGGCGTTGCGTCGCGCCAGTGCACGGATGCGCGCCACCAGTTCGGCGGTGGCGAAAGGCTTGACCAGGTAATCGTCGGCGCCGGTCTCGAGGCCGCGCACGCGATCCTCGATGGCGTCGCGCGCCGTCAGCAGCAGCACCGGGGTGGCGGCGCCGCGCGCGCGCAGGCGCCGCACCACGTCGAAGCCGTCGATGCCGGGCAGGCCGATGTCGAGCACGGCCACCGCGTAGCCGCCGCGGGCCAGCGCCTGGTCGGCCTGGAGGCCGTCGCCGACCACGTCGACCTGCATGCCGTGGCCGCGCAGGATGCGGCCGAGGCCGTCAGCCAGGACGGCGTCGTCCTCTACCAGTAAAACGTGCATGTGTTGCAAACGGGTGGTTGGGGTGCGCCCATTATGCGGCAATTCATCATCCGGTAACAATCGCCGAGCAAAATTGCGTCACTGCAACTTTCTACTTCCATAACAATGATTTTCCTGCTATCTCCCGCAGTGGCCCTGATGCAACGCCTGCGCCTGCTTCCCAAATTCACGCTGGTGTGCCTGGTGTTCCTGCTGCCCTTGCTGGCGACCGGCGCCCTGCTCACCGCCGAACTGCAGAGGTCGATCGCCGCCAGCGCGGCCGAGCGCGCCGGCGCCGCCTACCTCGGCCAGTTGCAGGCCATCGTGCGACTGGTGCAGCAGCAGCGCGGCGAGGAACACCTGCGCCTGTCGACGCGCGGCCCGATGCCGGCGCCGGCGCTGCGCCAGGACATCGCGCGCCGTGTCGCCCAGCTCGACGCCCACCAGGCGCAGGCCGGCGAACTGGCCGCCCTGCCCGGCTGGACCGCCGCCAAATCGCAGTGGGAGCAAGTGGCGGCGCGCCAGGCCGGAGCCAGCGCGAAGGACAGCTTCGCCCGCCACAGCGCGCTGCTGGGCACGCTTTCTAAACTGGGCGCGGCGGTGGCCGCCCGCTCGGGCCTGCGCCTCGATCCGGAAGCGGCCAGCAATTCGCTGATCGCCCTGTCGGTGCATACCCTGCCCGAACTGGCCGAGCAGCTGTCGGTCATCGCCGGGCGCGGCGCCGCCTATATCGACACCGGCCTGTTCGAGGCCAACGAAGACCAGCTGGTCAATGCCAGCGCAATGATCGCGCGCCACGGCCTGGAGCGGATGCCGGCTGGCTACGGCGCACTGTTCGAAGCCGCACCGGCCCTGCGCGCAGCGCTCGGCGCCCACGCGCAGGCGGCCGCGGCCGGCAATGCCTTCCTCGACCGCACCCGCGACGAAGTGACCAATTCCTACAACCAGACCTCGGGTGCCCAGTACCTTGCCGCCGGCAACGCCGGCGTGGCGGGCCTGCACGGGCTGGCCGCGCTCGGCATGGAACAGCTCGACCTGCTGCTGGCCGAACGCGCCGCCCGCGCCAGCTGGCACCGCAACCTGGTGCTGGGAGCGATCGGCGCCGCCGTGCTGGTGGCGGCCTGGCTGTTCGGGGGCTTCTACATGTCCTTCTCGCGCGACATCCGCCGTCTCAACCGCGCTGTCCAGCGCGCCGCGGAAGGCGACCTGACCGTGCGCCTGAGTTCCGGCGCGGGCGACGAGATCGGCGACCTGGTCAACGCTTTCGGCCGCATGACCGGCTCGCTGGTCGGGCTGGTGACGGACATCCGGGCCGGCGCCGCCACCATCGGCGAGGCCACGCGCGACATGGCGGAGGGCAATACCGAACTGTCGCGCCACACCGATACCCAGGCCGGCGCACTGGCCGAGACGGTCGGCTCGATGGAGGCGCTGAGCGCCAGCGTGAGGCGCAGCGCCGCCCACGCGGCGTCCGGGCGCAGTATGGCCGAGGCGGCGTCCAGCGTCGCCGGGCGCGGCGCGCGCGCGGTCGGCGACGTGGTCGACACCATGGCCTCGATCCGCAGCAGCTCGCACAAGATTTCCGAGATCACGGGCGTGATCGACGGCATCGCCTTCCAGACCAACATCCTGGCCCTGAATGCCGCGGTCGAGGCCGCGCGCGCGGGCGAACAGGGACGCGGTTTCGCGGTGGTCGCGGGCGAGGTGCGCAACCTGGCCCAGCGTTCGGCCGCGGCCGCGCGCGAAATCAAGCAGCTGATCGGCAGTTCGGTGGCGACTGTCGATGCCGGCAACGCCCGCGTGGCCGAGGCCGGCAGTACCATTGCCCAGCTGGTCGGCGCGGTGGGCGAAGTCGAGCGGCTGATCGGAGAGATGGACGAGGCCGGCCGCCTGCAGGCGTCGGAAATTTCGCAGCTGGAAGATGCGATCGGCCGGATCGACGCCATGACGCGCCGCAACGGCGAACTGGCCGAGGCGGCACAGTCGGGCTCCGAACGATTGAACCTGGAAACGAACGGCCTGGCGCGCGCGGTCAGCATGTTTACGCTGGAGCGCGCACTGCCGGGCTTGAAGTTGGCGAACTGACCACGGAAATCTGGCAATTTTGGCCACAAAATTGCCGGTTTTGCCCTGTTCCTCCAGTAGGACTAGGCTGACAAAAGATCATGCATACAGCCTACATGGGTGCGACTGCCAGTCTTATGTTCGCCAACGGACTATAGCTTTAATGTTCACACATCGCGTTCACCGTGAAGTCAAAAGCGGGATCGTCCTGTAGTTACGTTAGAGATAGTGAGGAAAAAAATGAACAACACTCAAGTTGGTGGTACCGCACAGAAAGCACAATCGGCCGGCCCGATTCCTGTCAGCGCGCAGGAACTGAAAGCGGCATCCCGGCCCGTTGTCAGCTACAGCGGCACCCAGCAAAACGAGTTGTTGGCCGCGCTTCCGCGCAAGGACCTGGAAACGCTGTTCGAACACCTGGAACTGGTTCCGCTGCCATTTGGCAAAGAGTTGTTCGAATACGGCAACAAGCTCGAGTACGTTTATTTTCCTACCACCGCGATCGTCTCCCTGCTGTACGTGATGGAAGACGGCGCCACTACTGAAATCGCCGTTGTCGGCCACGAAGGCGTGGTCGGCGTGTCCCTGTTCATGGGCGAGCGCGCCATGTGCTCGGCCGTCGTGCAGAGCGCCGGCTACGGCTACCGCCTCAAGACCCCGTTCCTGCGCGATGCCTTCAACCAGGGCGGCGCCCTGCCCCAGCTGCTGATGCGCTACACCAATGCCCTGTTCGCCCAGATGGCCCAGAACGCCGTTGGCGGCCGCCACAGCTCGATCGAACAGAAACTGTGCCGCTGGCTGCTCGACCGCCTCGACCGTTCGCCAAGCAATGAACTGAAGGTCACCCAGGAGCTGATCTCGATCATGCTGGGCGTGCGCCGCGAAAGCATCACGGCCGCTGCCGGCAAGCTCCAGGACGACGGCCTGATCCAGTACCGCCGCGGCAACATCACCGTAATTGACCGTCAAGGCCTGGAGGAATATGCCGGGGAGTGTTACAAGGTGGCGAAGACGGAGTATGACCGCCTGCTGGTGGACGTGGCTCGCTGAGCGAAGCATCCGCCATCGTTAACTGCGGCACAGCGCCGCCCGGCGAAGCGTCGCCCGGCGCTTCCGCGCCGTTTTTCTTTGGTTCAATCGGAATCCATGCCTCGACCGAGGTGCCGACGTCGTTGACGCCACGGCTGACGGTCAGGGTCCCGCCCAGCAGCAAGGCACGCTCGCGCATGCCCAGCAGGCCGTGCGACTTGGGCTTGGCGGCCTGGTCGGTGTCGATACCGATGCCGTCGTCCGACACTTCCAGCGCCAGGCCGTCGCCGTCGCGCGACAGGTGCACGATCACGTGGCGCGCGCCGGCATACTTGGCCACGTTGTTGAGCGCTTCCTGCACGATGCGGAACACCGCGATCGCATGCATCGGGCCGGCCACGTCGACGCCGTCCTCGATCATGGCTTCGCAATCGACGCCGGTGACGGTGGCGAATTCCTCGCAATAACTCTGCAGCGCGGCCGCCAGGCCCAGGTTATCCAGCAGGCTGGGGCGCAGGTTCTCGACGATGCGGCGCTTCAGTTCCACCGTGGTAATCAGGGTCATGCGCGCGCGGTCCAGCCTTTGCGCGATGTGGGCGTGCTCCCGGCGCAGTTCGTCGGCGGCGCCGTTGATGTCGATGCTGATGGCGGTCAGGTTGGCGCCCATCTCGTCGTGCAGCTCGCGCGCCAGCCGCGATTTTTCTTCCTCGGACAGGCGGATCAGGTGGCGCGACAGCACCGACAGCTGGTCGGTGCGCAGCGCCACCATCGATTCCAGGTTTTCGTTGGCGTGCTGGAGCGCGCGCTGGGCCACGATGCGCGAGGCGAAGCTGCTGCGGATCAGGCGGTAGAACAGCAGGATGACCAGGATCGCGGCGGCGTTGATGCCGATGCCGAGTATTACCGCGTTCTGGTATTCGGCGTAAAACGCGGCCCGGTGCGCGGCCATCGACTCGTTCTGCTCCTTGGCCATGATGACCATCAGCAGCCGGATCTCGTCCATGTCGGCTTTGCTGTCGTCGGTCGCGGCGATGCGCGCGATGTCGGCCAGCCCTCCTTCGCGGTACACACCGATGGTCTGGTTCAGCACGTCGAGCTTGCGCCATACCAGGGTGCGCAGCTGGGCCAGGTTCTTCTGTTGGGACGGGCTGTCGGCCAGCAGCAGCTCCAGTTCGCGGAACTGCGGCTCGACTTCGGCGGTGGCGGTGCGCATCGGCCCCAGGTAGACGTCCGAGCCGGACAGGAAATAGCCGCGCAGGTTGCTTTCGGCGTCCATCACCAGCACATTGAGTTTTTGCAGCTTGTCGCTGACGCTGACGGTCTTGCCCTGCACGGCGTTGGCGCCGTTGAGCGACGCCAGGTTGTGGAACAGGCTGGCGCCATTGACGACCAGGATCAGCACGCACACGAGGCACAGCACCGTTGTGTAAAACGGCAGCCTTGGCTCGCCTTCAGGTTCAGTGGTGAAATACATCGCGTTCCTTATGCAAGCGGCAGAACTAGTCTGGCGAACATTATAGACCGGGATTTTGTTGCATTGCAGCCAGATTTAGTCCAATCGTGCGGGACTTGGCAGGTGGATAAGGGGTGTTGCAGCGCGGCATGTATGCCGCAGGCAGCGCCTGGTGGGACGCGGCCGGGCCCCTGCTCAGTCGAGCAGGTTGTTCTTCATGGCGTAATAGGTCAGGTCGCTGTTCGACTGCAAGCCCATCTTTTCCATGATGCGGGTACGGTAAGTCGACACGGTTTTAATGCTGAGCGACAGCGCCACGCCGATGTCCGACACGGTCGCGCCCTTGGCCAGCCGCAGGAACACCTGGAACTCGCGGTCGGACAACTCCGTATGCAGCGCGGTGTTGGGGTCGCGGTCGAAGCTTTGCGCCAGCAGTTCGCCGACGGTGGATGACACATAGCGGCGGCCCTGGAACACGGTGCGCACCGCGGTTTTCAGTTCGTCGGCTTCGCATTCCTTGTTCAGGTAGCCGTTGGCGCCCATCTTGAACAGGTTCAACGCGTACTGCTGGGCCGGATAGCCGGACAGGATCAGCACCGGCAGGTTCGGCTGGCCCTGGCGGATGGTGCGCAGGGTGTCGATCCCGCTCTGGTCGGGCATCGCGATGTCGAGCAGGAGCACGTCGCAAATTTCGCGGCGCGCGATATCGAGGGCCTCGCGCCCGGTTCCACCTTCGGCGACGACTTCAAAGTCTGGCGACGAGGAAAAAATCTGTTTGAAACCTGCTCTTACTATCTGGTGATCGTCACAAATGGCAACGCGTATCATTGTCTTCCCTTAATGTTTCCTGCCAGAGGAAGGTTGCTGCGCATATGTCTTCCCAACAAATTTCAATATTAGCATTCTAGCACTTGGACACCGCGTACAACACAGCGGCAGCGTGCGGGTCGGCGGGAAGCGTAAAGCGTAGTGGAAAAATGTCGTAAAGGGGCACAGCCGCGCCCTCTTTTTCTTGGATCAGGCCTGTTTCAACAGATCCAGGATGGCGAGAAGTTCCCGGCGAACCATGGCGCTGTCGAGCGGGAAAGTGTGGCCATCGGCCGCGCCGCGGGAGGCCGCATCGAGGACAGGCTCGCCCGGCGCCGCGCCGGCGTCGCCGTTGCGGCTGTCCAGCTTGTTGCGGGCGCCGCTGATCGTGAAGCCCTGTTCATACAGGAGCTCGCGGATGCGCCGGATCAGCAGTACTTCATGGTGCTGGTAGTAACGCCGGTTGCCCCGGCGTTTGACCGGCTTGAGCTGGGTGAATTCCTGTTCCCAGTAGCGCAGCACGTGCGGTTTGACGCCGCACAATTCGCTCACTTCCCCGATCGTGAAATAGCGCTTGGCCGGGATAGGCGGCAGCGCGACCAGGTCAGCCTTGGCAAGACGGTCGTTCATGGTTTATCAGGCGGCGCGCGCCATCGACGGCGTCGACGATGGCGGGCTGGTCTCTTCGACCATGCCCTTGAGTTTCTGGCTGGCGTGGAAGGTCACGACGCGGCGCGCCGTGATCGGGATTTCCTCGCCCGTCTTGGGGTTGCGGCCCGGCCGCTGCGGCTTGTCGCGCAGCTGGAAGTTGCCAAAGCCCGAAAGCTTGACCGCTTCGCCGCGCTCGAGCGCATTGCGGATCTCGTCAAAGAAGGTCTCGACCATGTCCTTGGCTTCGCGCTTGTTCAGCCCGACCTGCTCGAACAGCAGCTCGGCAAGCTCGGCCTTGGTCAAGGTCGGCATGTCCTTCTCCGCCTCCTGGCGGACCCTGGCATCCTGCATCGCACGATGCAAGTCAGCCGCCAGTGCCGATTGGAGGACGGCCGAATCTACGTCATTGTTATTAATTTTGCAGCCCTGCCTATAACGCTACGTTTTGGATAAGTTTATGCACGCGCTTTGGCGTGATGTTTTTCTCTTGCGGCATCCTGTACCGCCGCCATGACGGCGTCGACCTGATCGTCCTGCAAGGTGGTTTGAGTATCTTGCAAGCTAAAGCGGAAAGCAAGGCTTTTTTCATCCGATTCCAGCCCCTTGCCGCGATATTCATCAAACAAAACAATGGCTTGCACGATCTTGCCGGCCGGATTAGCCGCGATTCCCGCCTTGAACGCATCGAGCAGCTCCTGCGCCGACACGCTTTGCTTGACTACCAGCGCGAGGTCGCGGGTAGCGCCCGGGAACTTCGAGATCTCTTCATACTTTGGCAATTGGCGTTGCTGCAACGCAACTGCATCCACCTCGAACAGCACCGGCGCCTGCGGCAGGTCGTACTTTTGCAGCCAGCGCGGGTGCAACTCGCCCAGGAAACCGATTTCCTTGCCATCCAGCCATACCGACGCCGAACGGCCCGGATGCAGCGCCGGGTGTGCCGTCTTTTCGAAACGCAGCGTCTGCGGCGCGAACACCGCTTCCAGGTCGGCCTTGACGTCGAAGTAGTCGACCGCGCGGGTGGCCACGTCCCACTGCTCGTCCACAGCCGGGCCGTAGGCGATCGCCGCCACGCGCTTGGGCTGGTCGAAACCGGCCACAGCCAGCGGGCCGTCGGCGGCCGCCGGGTTGCGTTTGAAGATGGCGCCGATTTCGAAGGCGCGCACCCTGCCCGCCTTGCGGTTCAGGTTGTAGCGCACGTTGGCCACCAGGCTGCCGATCAGCGACGAGCGCATCACGGACATCTGGCTGGCGATCGGGTTTTGCAGCTTGATCGGGTCGCCGTTGCCGGAGAAATCGCTCTCCCAGGCCGACTCGACGAAGCTCATGTTGACCACTTCCTGGTAGCCGAGGTCGGCGACCTGGTGACGGATCGCGAACAGCGAACGGGTGTCCTCGGGCGCGGCCAGCATCGCGCTGGCAGCCACCGGCGGATGCGCCGGGATGTTCTCGAAGCCGTACACGCGCGCGACTTCCTCGATCAGGTCTTCCTCGATCTCGATGTCGAAGCGGTACGACGGCGCGGTCACCGAGAACACGCCGTCCTGCTGGGTGAACTCGAGGCCGAGGCGGTTGAAGATGTCGGCCACCATGGCGTCGGTAACCGGCACGCCGATCACCTTCTGGGCGCGCGCGGTGCGCATCGTCACAGGCTTGCGCTCGGGCAGGTTGACCACGGTGTCGTCGACCGGACCGACCTTGGTGTCAGGCGTGCCGCAGATTTCCAGGATCAGCCCGGTGATGCGCTCGATGTGGCCGACGGTGGTGGCGAAATCGACGCCGCGCTCGAAGCGGTGCGCCGCATCGGTCGAGAAGTTGAAACGGCGGGCGCGGCCCTGGATGGCGTTCGGCCACCAGAACGCCGCTTCCAGGTAGATGTTGGTGGTGTCGAGGCTGACCGCGGTGGAGTCGCCG
Source organism: Massilia cavernae (assembly GCF_003590855.1). Lineage (GTDB taxonomy): Bacteria > Pseudomonadota > Gammaproteobacteria > Burkholderiales > Burkholderiaceae_D > Telluria_A > Telluria_A cavernae. The sequence goes on along the minus strand of NZ_QYUP01000126.1, from coordinate 29,145 downwards.
CCCATGATGCCGGCCAGCGATTCGAGCTGCCGGTCGTCAGCAATGACGCCGACCCACTCGTCGACGTCGACGGTGTTGCCGCTCAGGAGCTTCAGTGTTTCACCCTTGCGGCCCCAGCGCACGTCGATCTTGCCGTGGATCTTGTCCAGGTCGAATACGTGCGACGGACGGCCCAGCTCCAGCATGACGTAGTTGGAGATGTCCACCAGCGCCGAAACCGGGCGCTGGCCGCTGCGCTCGAGGCGCTGCTTCATCCAGGCCGGGGTTTCCGCGCGGGCGTTCAGGCCGCGGATGACGCGGCCGGTAAAGCGGCCGCACAGGTCCGGCGCGCTGACCGTCACCGGCAGCACTTCGTCAAGTGTGACCGCGATCTCGCGCGCCGTAGGCACGTGCATCGGCACGCCGGTCAGGGCCGACACTTCGCGCGCCACGCCCAGCACCGACAGGCAGTCCGCCTTGTTCGGGGTCAGCTTGATGGTGAACTTGAGGTCGTTCAGCGCGAGGTAGTCGCGGATATTCTGTCCGACCGGCGCATTCGGCGGCAGTTCCATCAGGCCGCTGCTTTCTTCCGACAGCTTCAGCTCTTTCGCCGAGCACATCATGCCCTGCGACTCGACGCCGCGCAGCTGGCCGACCTTGATCTCGAACGGCTTGCCGTCCGCGCCAGGGGCAGCACGGCGCCGGCCATCGCGCAGATCGCCTTCATGCCCGCGCGCACGTTCGGTGCGCCGCAAACGATGTTCAGGTGGGTGCCGGTGCCGACGTTGACGGTGCACACGTTCAGGCGGTCGGCGTTCGGGTGCCTGGTCACTTCCAGCACCTCGGCCACCACCACGTTCGAGAACGGCGGCGCGACCGCCTCCACTTCTTCGACTTCGAGACCGGACATCGTCAGCATGTGGGCCAGTTCATCCGACGTCATCTTCGGATCGACCATGGTACGGAGCCAGTTTTCGGAAAATTGCATAATCTAAGCCTTCAGCCGCAAAAAATTATTATTAGTTGAACTGTTTCAGGAAGCGCAGGTCGCCCTCGTAGAACAGGCGCAGGTCGTTGATCCCGTAGCGCAGCATGGTCAGGCGCTCGAGGCCGGAGCCGAACGCGAAGCCGATGTACTTTTCAGGATCGAGGCCAAAGTTCTTCACCACGGTCGGATGCACCTGGCCGGCGCCCGACACTTCCAGCCAGCGCCCTTTCAGCGGGCCGCTGCCGAAGGCGATGTCGATCTCGGCCGACGGTTCGGTGAACGGGAAGTAGGATGGGCGGAAGCGCACCTGCAGGTCGTCGGTCTCGAAGAAGGCCTTGACGAAGTTCAGGTACACGCCCTTCAGGTCGGCGAAGCTGATGTCCTCGGCGATCCACAGGCCTTCGACCTGGTGGAACATCGGCGAGTGCGTGGCGTCGCTGTCGACGCGGTAGGTGCGGCCCGGCGCGATCACCTTGATCGGCGGGTTGTGGGTGCGCGCGTAGCGTACCTGCATCGGGCTGGTGTGGGTGCGCAGCAGCAGCGGCTTGCCGGTGCTGTCGTTGCCTTCGACGTAGAAGGTGTCCTGCATCGAGCGGGCCGGATGGTTTTCCGGGCTGTTCAGCGCGGTGAAATTGGTCCAGTCGGTTTCGATCTCGGGGCCGTCGGCCACGTCGAAACCGATCGAGCGGAAGATCTCCTCGACCCGCTCCCAGCTGCGCATCACCGGGTGGATGCCGCCCTTCGAGCGGCCGCGGCCCGGCAGGGTGATGTCGATCGCTTCGGCGTTCAGGCGCGCTTCCATCTGGGCGTTCGCCAGGGCGTCGCGGCGCGCGCTCAGCGCGCTTTCGATCTGCACCTTGGCCGCATTGATCAGGGCGCCCTGGGCCTTCTTCTGTTCCGGCTCGAGCTTGCCCAGGCCCTTCATTTGTTCGGTGATCTGGCCGGTCTTGCCGAGGTATTTGGCTTTGGCGTTTTCAAGTGCGGCAGCGTCGGCGGCGGCGATAAAGTCAGCCTGCGCAGCGACGACGAGTTCATCCAGGGAGTTCATGCGTGTGTGTTTTCCTGAGCTATTCCACAATCAAAAACGGGGCACAGGTTTGAACCTCTGCCCCGCTCTTTTCGCGCCGCCAGGAGGCGGCGCTAACCTGCTTGCATCAATCCCTGCTTAGGCAGCGATCTTTGCTTTAACGGTGTTGACAATCGCGGCGAAGGCCGGCTTGTCCATCACAGCCATGTCGGCCAGGACTTTACGGTCCAGTTCGATCATTGCCTTCTTGAGGCCGTTCATGAATACGCTGTAGGTCATGCCATGCTCACGGGAAGCGGCATTGATACGAGCGATCCACAGGCGGCGGAACACGCGCTTCTTGTTGCGGCGATCGCGGTAGGCATACTGGCCAGCGCGCATGACTGCTTGCTTGGCAACGCGGTATACCTTGCTGCGGCGACCACGGTAGCCTTTAGCTTGTACAAGAATCTTTTTATGACGGGCACGAGCTGTAACCCCACGTTTTACTCTAGGCATAGTAACTCCTTAGTTGTGAGATTAAGCAGATGGCATCATGCGCATGACGGACGTGACGTCGGACGCATTGATGTTACGGGTACCACGCAGCTGACGCTTGTTTTTGGTGGTCTTCTTGGTCAGGATGTGGCGCTTGAAAGCCATACCCGATTTGACGGTACCACCTGGACGCACGCGAAAACGCTTCTTCGCGGAGCTTTTGGTCTTCATTTTTGGCATTTTAGTTCTGCCCTGTTGGGCAGCTCCAATTGAAAGGATTGCAGGTGGCAGCAACTCGCTGCGCTTAGATGCCTGCTTTCACAGTATTTTTTCCGCACCCGAAGGCAGGAAACCGCAGATTTTAACACAGGTTTTGGAACCTGAGTACATCCGGCGAGCGGAAAAACCGTAGGGTGGAAGGTGCTTACTTCTTTTTCTTCGGCGACAGGATCATGATCATCTGGCGGCCTTCCATCTTCGGGAACTGCTCGACCTGGCCGTACGGCTCGAGGTCGGCTTTAAGGCGTTCCAGCATGCGGAAACCGATGTCCTGGTGGGCCATCTCACGGCCGCGGAAACGCAGCGTGATCTTGGTTTTGTCGCCCTCGTCGAGGAACTTGATCAGGTTGCGCAGCTTGATGTTGTAATCGCCATCATCCGTACCCGGACGGAATTTGACTTCCTTCACGGCGATGATCTTCTGCTTCAACTTGGCTTCGTGCGCGCGCTTCTGCTCCGAATACTTGAACTTGCCGTAGTCCATCAGGCGGCAAACCGGTGGCTGCGCCGTAGGCGCAATTTCCACCAGGTCTACGTTCGCTTCTTCGGCCAGGCGAAACGCCTCAGCCAGGCTCACAATGCCGAGCGGCTCATTGTCGACCCCAGAGAGACGCATTTCGGGGGCAGTGATCTCGCCATTGATGCGATGCGACTTGTCAGTAGCTATGTTGTTTCCTTTTAATATCTAATGGATTTGCTGTGCGGAATTATCATCTCAGGCCTTGGTTTCGACCTCGTGCTTGAGACGCTCGATCAGCGCGTCGACAGGCATGACGCCCAGGTCGACATTGCCGCGTGCTCGCACAGCTACAGTGTTGGCATCCCGCTCTTTATCGCCGATTACAAGGATGTAAGGCAGTTTTTGGACGGAATGCTCTCGTATTTTATAGGTAATTTTCTCGTTGCGCAAATCAGCATGCACGCGGAATCCGGCTTTCCTCAAACGCGCGGCCAGGTCTGTTGCGTATTCGGCCTGGGCGTCCGAAATGTTCAGCACCGCCACCTGCACCGGGGCCAGCCACATCGGCAGCGCACCGGCATAGTTTTCGATCAGGATACCGATGAAGCGCTCCAGCGAGCCGACGATCGCACGGTGCAGCATGACCGGCACCTTGCGGGTGTTGTCGTCCGCCACATACTCCGCGCCGAGGCGGCCCGGCATCGAGAAGTCGACCTGCATGGTGCCGACCTGCCACGGACGGCCGAGGCTGTCCTTCAGGTGGTACTCGATCTTCGGGCCGTAGAAGGCGCCCTCGCCCGGCAGTTCGGTCCAGCTGACGCCGCACTTGCGCAGCGCCGCGCGCAGCGCTTCTTCGGCGGTATCCCACACTTCGTCGGAACCGATGCGGTTATCCGGGCGCAGCGCAATCTTGACGTCGATGTTCGAGAAGCCGAAGTCGGTGTAGACCTCCATCGCCTGGGCGTGGAAAGCCGTTACTTCCGGCTCGATCTGCGCTTCGGTGCAGAAGATGTGCCCGTCGTCCTGGGTGAAACCGCGCACGCGCATCACGCCGTGCAGCGCGCCCGAAGGCTCGTTGCGGTGGCACTGGCCGAACTCGCCGTAGCGCAGCGGCAGGTCGCGGTAGCTCTTCATGCCCGCGTTGTAGATCTGCACGTGGCCAGGGCAATTCATCGGCTTGAGCGCGTACGAACGGTTTTCGGACTCGGTCGAGAACATGTTCTCGCGGTAGTTTTCCCAGTGACCGGTCTTTTCCCACAGCGTGCGGTCGAGGATCTGCGGCGCCTTCACTTCCTGGTAGCCGTTGACCTGGTACTTGTTGCGCATGTACTGCTCGACCTGCTGCCAGATGGTCCAGCCTTTCGGATGCCAGAACACCAGGCCCGGCGCCTCGTCCTGGAAGTGGAAGAAGTCGAGCTGCTTGCCCAGCTTGCGGTGGTCGCGCTTTTCCGCCTCTTCCAGGTTGTGCAGGTAGAGCTCCTGGTCTTCCTTCTTGGCCCAGGCGGTGCCATAAACACGCTGCAGCATTTCGTTCTTCGAATCGCCGCGCCAGTAGGCGCCGGCCAGCTTCATCAGCTTGAATACCTTCAGCTTGCCGGTCGACGGCACGTGCGGGCCGCGGCACAGGTCGGTGAAACCGCCTTCGGCGTACAGCGACACGTCTTCGTTGACCGGAATCGATGCGATGATCTCGGCCTTGTAGTGTTCGCCGATCGACTTGAAGTAGGCAACCGCCTCATCGCGCGGCATGACGCTGCGCGTGACTCTCTCGTCGCGCTTGGCGATTTCAGTCATTTTCTTTTCGATGGCAGCCAGGTCGTCCGGGGTGAACGGGCGCTTGTACGAGAAGTCGTAATAGAAACCGTTTTCGATCACCGGGCCGATGGTGACCTGCGCATCCGGGAACAGCTCCTTGACGGCGTAAGCCAGCAAGTGGGCGGTCGAGTGGCGGATCACATCGAGGCCTTCCGGATCCTTGTCGGTGACGATCGCCAGGTCGGAATCTTTCTCGATCAGGAAGGAAGTATCGACGACCTTGCCGTCGACCTTGCCGGCCAGTGCGGCTTTGCCGAGGCTGCTGGCGATGCTCGTCGCAACATGCGACACGGTGACCGGGCCGTCGAACTGACGCTGCGAACCATCTGGGAGTGTGACTGCGACCATGCTGCTCTCCTGAACTAAGACTGATATTTGATGAACAAAAAATGCGGACGAAAAAAAACGCGGACTAGCCGCGTTTTTTCTTTTTCCAAGCCAAAGAAATCCCCACGCTGACTAGCGTCGCCCCCACAACTTGGTTGTAGTTCGCGGTGTCATAACCGTGGTGCCTTTCTCGCTCTTACATATATTCTGGTGGGCGGTGAGGAATTCGAATCCCCGACCCCTTGGATGTCGACCAAGTATTCTAACCAGCTGAACTAACCGCCCGATGCCCAGCATTATAGAGAGGCGTTTCGCGAAAAACAAGGGCTATTTTTCCGCTTAGTTAGAATTCTTTCAAAATTGCTGCCATGAGCATGGTCCCTGACCCGCGAGCGCCAACCCATATACACTGTTGCCTGTTCCTCTACTTACAACAAGCAATAATGCAGCCGACTCACACCGACACGCCCTCCTCCCATCTTCACGCGCACGGCGCCGGCGACGCAAAGCACGCCCACTCGATCGCGGGCCGCAGCCAGTCCATCCTCGGCTGGGCGTTCGGCCTGACCTTGCTGTTCGCCGGCGTCGAAGTATTCGCCGGCTTCATCGCCAATTCGCTTGCACTGATTTCGGACGCGGGCCACATGGTGACCGACGCCGCCGCGCTCGGCCTGGCGCTGATGGCGCAGCTGATCGCGCGCCGTCCGCCGTCGTCGAAGCATTCGTTTGGATTCGTGCGCGCCGAGGCGCTGGCCGCCTTCGTCAACGCACTGGTCATGCTGGCCGTCGTCGGCTGGATCGTCTACGAAGCGTCGCAGCGCTTCAGCCACCCGGAAGCGGTTCAGGGCAACACCGTGATGATCGTCGCGGCGATCGGCCTGGCGATCAATTGCATCGTCGCGTGGGTACTGTCGCACGACAAGGACAGCCTGAACACCCGCGCCGCGCTGGTGCACGTGATGGGCGACTTGCTGGGATCGATCGCCGCGCTGGTGGCCGGCGCCGTAATCGCGATGACCGGCTGGATGCAGATCGACCCGCTGTTGTCCGTCATCGTCGCGCTGCTGATTTTGAAGTCGACCTTCGGCGTGCTGAAGGACTCGTACCACTTCCTGATGGAAGGCGTGCCGCAGCACATCGACTACCTGAAAGTCGGCGCCGACCTGGAACAGGTGCCGGGCGTGCTGTCGGTGCACGACCTGCACGTGTGGGACATGTCCCCGGGCGAACCGGCGCTGATCGGCCACCTGGAAATCCGCGACCTGTCGGAATGGCCTACGGTGCTGGCCGCTGTCCGCGCCATGCTGCTCGAACGGCACGGCATCGACCACGTGACCCTGCAGCCCGAAACGCACTGACGCCACGGGCGTACAATCTGACGGACAGCTTCAACAAACTGCCGAGGCAAGCATGCCAACCGTCACCGTACTCCCGCATCCCGAATACGCCCCCGGAGGCGCCCTCATCGACGCCGCTGCGGGAGCCAGCATCTGCGATACGCTGCTCGACAACGGCATCGACATCGAGCACGCCTGCGGCAAGGTCGGCGCATGCACGACCTGCCACGTTGTCGTTGTCGAGGGTTTCGGGTCGCTGAACGAAGTGGACGACAACGAGGAGGACATGCTCGACCGCGCCTGGGGTCTCCAGCCAAACTCGCGCCTGTCGTGCCAGGCAATCATCGCCGGCGACGACCTGGTGGTCGAGATTCCGCGCTACTCGGTGAACCTGGCGAAGGAAGGAGCGTAGAACGCTGCCTGTAAGCCTGGTCTTACCCCGAGCCGGCTTGGACGCCGATTCCTGTGCGAAACACTCAGCCGCAGAATCGTGGATATGGAACCTTCACATATCTACGCTACGCTGGTCATCGGCGGCGGTCCCGGCGGCCGGCTGCAGCTGATTCCCGTTTCCCATAACTTCCCCGGCTTCGATGAATACCAGGCCACGATCGTCCCGGGCCTGTATGCGGTGGGGGATGTGGTGCGCGGGTTGAACCAGGTCAGCGTCGTCGCTGGGCATGCGGCGGTGGCCGCGACGAATATCCATGCGCGGCTGCCGTGCCGCTATCGCGAATGACGTCGCGCGGTTTATTCGGCGGATGCCTAAGGCAGCGCGACATCGATGCGGCGCTGGATGCGCGCCGCCTCGGCGGTATCGCCCGCCGCCTCCGCACGCTTGCGCGCCACGCCCAGCCACACCAGCAGCGGACGGCGCCAACCCTGTCCTGACGCTGTTTCCGTAGCCAGCGCGATGTCGGCCGGCGCCAGCCGGCCTGCCTTCATCAGCGCACCGGCTGCGACTAAGCGCGACAGTGGATCGGGGATCGCCGTCAGGACCGCTGTCCCCTGCCCTTCGGCCACGCGCGCCACGGCCTGGTGCTGCGCCGGCAGCAAGCCCGCGTCGACTTCCTGCCACCTGCCGGCCAGATACGCCGCGTAGGCCCGCTCGCCCGGTGTCGCGGCGTCGGCCAGTGCGGCGAAACCTGGGCAGTCATCGAACTCCAGCGCCGCGACGCGGGTGGCGCAGCGCACCAGCTCCGCGAAGGCCACGAGGTCGGGACGGCCGGTGCTGGCGATCTCGCTGCGCGCCCGCGCGAACTCGGTGTCGGCAATCGACGTGTTCCCCTTCAGGTAAGCGTCGCTGTAGCCCTTCAACGCATCTGCCGCATTTACCTTCCACGACGGCTGTACCGGCTTACTGCCGCAGGCCGCAAGCGCGGCCGCGACGGCCATCGCAATGACGAAGTTTTTCTTGTTCATGGCAGCTTCAGTTCCGGTTCGCGTGCAAATGGCCACTTGCGGTTGATTTCATCGATCATGCGTGTCACCTTGCGCAGGCTGGCGTCGACCTCGGCGCGCAGTGCGCCCAGGCCCTTGGTCGCTCCCTTGGCGTTCGACGCCACACCCTGTGCTTCCTCGAGCACAGCATCGACCTTCTTCAGCGAGTTGCTGGCATCCTTCAGCACCACATTCAGCTGGATGACGGCGGCCTGGGTGTCGTCCATCAGCCCCTGCTTGCCGAACACGCGCTGGTCGGTCTTGGCCAGGAGGGCGTTGACACGGTCGAGCGTGACCACCAGCTTGTGCGCTTCCTCGTCGCTGCCGAGCGCCCCGCCCAGCAAGCCGTATTTGCCCGACAGGCGGCCGGTGACGGTCTGCAGGTTGGCCAGGCTGGCGTTGATGGCCGACTCGCTGCCGGTCATCGCCTCCAGGTTCTCGAGCAGCGTGCGCGCCGTCGCAACCAGGCGCGGTATCTCGGCCGCCGTATCGCCGCGCAGCACCGTGCGCACCGCGCCATCGGGCAGCGGCGGGTCTTCCAGGATGCCGGTGAAAGCCTTGATCTTGGTGTCGCCCACCATCCCGCGCTCCAGCGTGAACACGCTGCTCGTCTTGAGCCACTGCGCATCCTTCTTGCTGACGTCGACCAGGATGCGCGCCTTGCCGTCGGACGCCAGCTCCAGCCGCTGCACGCGGCCGATCGGGAAGCCCGAGAACGTGAGGTCCATGCCGGGCGCCACGCCTTCCGAGTCGTCCGCCAACAGCACCAGCCTTTGCGTCTGTTCGAACACGCCGCGTGCGTACATCACGTACAGGATGAAAGCGACGGACAGCACGGCCATCAGGATCAGCAGCACCACAGCCTTGGCTTCGACGTGCGGCACCGGTTCTGAGGTGGCGGCTTCGGTTTCGGTCATGTGGTTCCTCTAAATGTATTTGACGGCCAACGATGCGGCCTCGATCAGCAACAGCACGAACAGCAGCCGCACCGCGCCCGGCTGCACCGTCGACGACGGCTTCAGCCCGTAGCGGTGCATCTCCAGGATCGCGGCGGTCGGGATCACCGCCACCGCCAGCCCGAAGCAGATGGTCTTGGCGATGAAGCCGATCGTCACGGCGGGATTGAACACCCGCCCGACCGTCCGCGTGTAATCCGCAATGCCCCACCGCGACAGTCCGTACAGGTTCATGTAGGCCAGCACCAGCACGATCACGCTGCTGACCATCGCCAGGCTCAGTACCGCGAACGCGTTGGCAATCACCTGCGGCACCAGATCCTGGCGCAGCCGCTTCTGGGCCTTCTCCGACCTGTCCGGCGAGGCTGCGGCAGCAACCGCCAGCGCATCGCCCACGTTGAAGGCCAGTCCGGCGCGCAGTGCGACGAACATCGCGGCCGTGAGCGGAATCAGCTCCAGCACGAGCACGCGCACCACCATTTCAAGCGCGAACGCGGACAATCCATAGCTCAGGGCCGTCACCACCACAATGCGGATGATGACGAGGCTGACCAGCGCCGCCAGCGCGGTGAACCACGGCAGCACCTGCCAGGTGCTCGTATAGATGAACTGCGAAGCCACGATGCGGTTGCCGCGGTTATAAGACTTGAACGAGAACGCCATCACCAGCGCGATCGCGGTCAGGTGCAGCATATACCACCAGCTGCGCGCGGTGCGCAGCACCACGCGGCCCCAGTCGGCCGGCTTGGTGTAGAGGAAGGAGGCCGGCATGCTACTGGCGCCGCGCTTCGACCACGCCATTGACTTCGCCGATGGCCGCCAGCGCCTTCTGCAGCTGCCCGGTCGATCCGATTTCGGCGGTGAAGGTCATGCGCGCCTGGCCCTTCGCGCTTTGCGTGTTCACGCCGATCACGTTGATCTTCTCGCGCGAGAATACCTCTGAAATATCGCGCAGCAGCCCTTGCCGGTCTCCGGCCAGGATGAACAGGTCGACCGGGTAGACGGTGTCTTGCTCCGCGCGGCCCCACTCGGTGTGGATCACGCGCTCGGGCGCCTTGTTGCGCATCTCGGCGAAGTTCTTGCAGTTGGCACGGTGGATCGACACGCCCTTGCCGCGCGTGACAAAGCCGACGATGCCGTCCGGCGGCGCCGGCTTGCAGCACCTGGCGAGCGCCGTCATCAGCCCGTCGGTGCCCACCACCAGCACGCCCGACTTGGCGCCCTGCTCCACGCTCGAGGCGCGGCTCTTGTTCAGGACCACCGCGTCTTCCTGCGCAGCAGGTGGGGCGCCGGTGTCCTTCAGCGCGTTCTCGACGTTGCGCAGGCTGAATTCGTCCTTGCCGATCGAGACGAACATTTCGTCGACCTTGTTGAACCCCAGCTTCTGCGCCAGCGCTTCGAGGTTGACCGCGGTCTTGCCCTCGCGCTGCAGCGTCTTCTCGACCTGGGCGCGGCCGTTCGCCAGCGTCTCCTGCTGGTCGATCGCATGGAACCAGGCGCGCACCTTGGCGCGGGTGCGGGTGCTGACGGTGTAGCCGGGGCTGAGCCAGTCGCGCGACGGGCCGGCGCTGCCCGGCGCGCCCTTGGCGGTAATGATCTCGCAGGTCTGGCCGTTCTTCAGCGGGGTATTCAGGGGCACCATCACGCCGTCGACGCGCGCGCCGCGGCAGCGGTGGCCAACCTCGCTATGCAGGTGATAGGCAAAGTCGATCGGCGTGGCGCCGACCGGCAGTTCCAGCACGCGCGCCTGCGGCGTCAGCACGAAGATGCGGTCGTCCAGGGTCGCGGACTTGAGCTTTTCCACCCACTCGCGCTGGATTTCCTCTTCCTCGACGACGGCGTCGGCCACGTCGGTCTTCCACGCCAGCAGCTGGCGCAGCCAGGCGATTTTCTCGTCGTACTTCTGGCCCTTGAAGTTGGACCCGCCCTCTTCCTTGTAGCGCCAGTGCGCGGCCACGCCGTACTCGGCGAAGTTATGCATTTCCTGGGTCCGGATCTGGACTTCCAGCGGCCGGCCGTCCTCCGCCATGACCACCGTGTGCAGCGACTGGTAGCCGTTCGGCTTGGGACGCGAGATGTAGTCGTCGAATTCCTTCGGTATCGGCGTCCAGATGTTATGGACCACGCCCAGCACCGTATAGCAGGTCTTGATGTCGTCGACGATCACGCGGAAGGCGCGTACGTCATACAACTCGCTGAAGTCGAGGTCCTTGCCGCGCATCTTGTTCCAGATGCTGTAGATGTGCTTCGGACGGCCGAACACTTCGGCCTTGATGCCGGCCGCCGCCAGCTCGTCCTGCAGGCGCGTGATGGCCGACTGCACGAAGCCTTCGCGCATCATGCGCTTCTCTTCGAGCATCTTGGCGATGCGCTTGTAGGTGTCCGGTTCGATGAAACGGAACGACAGGTCTTCCAGTTCCCACTTGAGCTGCCAGATACCGAGCCGGTTGGCCAGCGGCGCATACAGGTCGAGCGTCTCGCGCCCGTAGGCGTGGGTCATGTCGTTGAACAGCTTGATGTCGGCGAAGTAGCGCGAGGTGGTGACGCACGAGGCCAGGCGCACCAGCACCACGCGCATGTCGCTGGCCATCGCCAGCAGCATCTTGCGCAGCGTCTCGACCTGGGCCACGGCGCGCTGCGACGCGCCCCGGCTGCGCCCGCCACCGGTGTCCTTCTGCCCGACGGTCATGTCGCGCAGGCGGATCAGCTGGCGCACGCCCGACACCAGGTCGGTCGCGTCCTTGCCGACCCGCGCTTCCAGGCCGGCCGAGGCGTCGGGGTCGAGCACCGTCAGTTCGAACAGCAGCCCGGCGATGCGCGTTTCGGCGTCGGTGTTCAGGTAGGCCAGCGTGCCGGCCACGCCGATCGAGAAATCGAGCGCGTCCTGGCCCGAGGTGCAGGTCTTGCCTTCATACGCCTCGCCCGCATAGTCCAGCGCGGCCTTCACGCGTGCGGCGTCGTCAGGGCTCAGGCCCTGGACGAGCTGGGTCGTTGCGCTGCCGAGCGCCGCGATGGACACCATGGCGGGTTAGCGCTTGCCGGCGGTGACGACGATTTCGACCAGGCAGGCCGGGTTGGCAAGCTTCGCTTCGACGGTGGCGCGCGGCGGCGTGTGGCCCTGGGCCACCCACTCGTCCCATACTTCGTTCATCGCCGGGAAGTTGGCCATGTCGGTGATGTAGATCTGGCACATCAGGATGCAGGTCTTGTCGCTGCCTGCCTCGCCCAGCAGGCGGTCGACGCTGGCCAGCACCTCGCGGGTCTGGCCGCCGATGTCGGCGCTGGTGTCTTCGGCGATCTGGCCTGCCAAATAGATGGTGTCGTTGTGGATCGCCACTTCGGACAGGCGTTTTCCTACGTGCAGTCGTGTAATTTCCATGGTCTGTTTTCCTTCTCCGGCCTGGCCGGTTAAAAATTGTTTGGCAATTGCGATTTGATCGTCGTGCAGGAAGGTCGGCGCATGGCCGACATTCGGTATTTCAACCAGCATGGCCTTCGGGCCGCGCCTGGTCATCTCTTCTGCCGTCGCATGCGACAGCAGATCGGAGTCGGCTCCGCGCACCAACAGCACCGGGCAGCGGATCGCATCATACGCTGCCCACAGCATGCGCTCGTCGGCTTTCGCGGTTTCGGGCGTGCTGGAGCGGAACGGCTGCGCCAGGCCCATGTCGTAATGGCGCACCCACTGACCGTCGTCCTGCCTGCGCAGCACGTCGGCGGCCAGCTTGTGCCATTCCTCGCCGCTGTGCTCGCCGAACGACAGCGAGACGTCGCGCACGAAGGTGGCGGCGGTGTCGAAGTCCGGGAAGCGCATCTCCTGGCCGATATACTCGCCGATGCGCTGCAGCGCGGCCGGGTCGAGGCTCGGCCCGATGTCGTTCAGCAGAAGCCGGCGGATCGGGTTGCCCGGCAGCGAAGCCAGCGCCATGCCGATCAGGCCGCCCATCGAGGTGCCGAACCAGTCGATCGTGGTGCCGGGCACGGCCGACACGCGCGCGACCAGGGTCATCATGTCGCTGACGTATTGCGGCACGCGGTACAGCTCCGGGTTGGCCAGCTTGCCCGAGCGCCCGCGCCCGACCACGTCGGGACACACCACGCGGTAGCGATCGCACAGGGCGCGCGCCAGGTTGTCGAAGTCGTCGCCGACCCGCGTCACGCCATGCACGCAGACCAGCACGTTCGGATTATTCTCGTCGCCCCATTCCTTGTACGACATGTCGTGAAGGCCTGAGGGCGAGATGCACTGGACGGATTTTATTCTTGGTTCAATCATGCCGATTCCTTTGATTGGCGGATATCCGTCGCCCTTGCGCAGTCCAGCCAAGTACCAAACTTGTGGCGAAACTGACATTTTACCGGGCGTTGCGATTAGAATTCTACCAAGGTGCGGCGTAGCGCGCTGCTCATCCTTCCCCAGCCAATCCATTCTTCCAGAGGACACAATGACTACAAGCATGCTAAGCGGCAAAACAGCACTCGTAACTGGCTCGACATCCGGCATTGGACTGGGCATCGCGCGGTCGCTGGCCCAGCAAGGCGCTAACATCGTATTCAACGGCTTCGGCGACGCGCAGCAGATCGAAAAGCTCCATACGGAGGTCGGCCAGGAATTCGGTGTGCGGACCGCTTACCACAATGCGGACATGTCCAAGCCGGCCGAAATCGAGGCCCTGATGAAGTTCGCCGGTGAAAAGTTCGGCGGCATCGATATCCTGGTCAACAACGCGGGCATCCAGCACGTGGCCAATATCGAGGATTTCCCGCCCGAGAAGTGGGACGCGATCATCGCGATCAACCTCACCTCGGCCTTCCACACCACCCGCCTGGCGCTGCCGGGCATGAAGCAGAAGAACTGGGGCCGCATCATCAACCTGGCGTCGGTACACGGCATGGTCGGGTCGGCGCAGAAGTCGGCCTACGTGGCGAGCAAGCACGGGCTGGTTGGATTCACCAAGGTGACCGCGCTGGAGACCGCGCAGACCGGCGTGACCTGCAACGCGATCTGTCCGGGATGGGTGTTGACGCCGCTGGTGCAAAAGCAGGTGGACGACCGCGCGGTGCGCGAAGGCACCAGCAATGATGCGGCCAAGAAGGCGCTGCTGGCCGAGAAGCAGCCATCTGGGGAGTTTGTGACGCCTGAGGAACTGGGGGCGCTGGCGGTGTTCTTCTGCAGCCCTGCGGCGAACCAGGTGCGGGGCGTGGCGTGGAATATGGATGGGGGTTGGGTGGCGCAGTAATCGCCACGGTGCATTCGGCGGATGCTCTCGCCTTGGGAGCATCCGCTTGCAAGCGGATGCCGTTTCGCAGGCGAATCGCATGCGATTCGAAACCCCTGCTTCACCGCGCTGCGCGCATCCGCCGCCCGCAGCGTTACCTGATCCCGCTCGCCAGCCTCGGCGACGACAGCAACTGCTTGAACGCCTCCCAACGCTGCGCCCGCGCCTTGACCGGATCCTTCGAGGTCACGTGGCGTTTCACATACGCTTCCACCAGGTCCTTGCCAGGTTGTAGTTGATCACATACCCGCGCAGCCCATCATAGAAGCTCACGCGCTGCGGTGCCTTCTCCGGCGGGTACAGCTGCACGTTGACCAGCCAATCAATGGTCTCTTCCTTGGTCCACTTGCCGTTCAGGTAGTTCATCGCCGCGTCATTGTCCGCATAGCTCAGCTTGCCAAGCAGCTTGCGCAGCTGGGCGTACTTCTTGGCCAGCTTGGGATCCAGCCCCGCCATCGGGAACAGCACGTCGCGCTCGAACGCCAGCCGCTCCGCATCCGTGAACGCCATCTCGATACCGTAGTTGGCGCTGCCTTCGGCGATCAGCGACATCGGCGAATACAGCGGATACACGCTGAACTCGGTCCAGCCCTTATCCTTCACCAGCGACTTTTCCAGCAGCGCGTTGTACGCGTGATGGCCGGGATAGCCTTCATGGCAGCCCAGGTCGACCGCGCGGTCGATGTAGATCGGGAACTCGGTATTGATCTGGATGAGGCTCTGCGCGTTGCCTTGTACCAGTTGTAGCCGCTCCACGGCTTGTTGGTCACGAACTCCAGCACAAAGCTTTCGTTGGCCGGCAAGTCGATGTACTTCGCGCTGCGCGCGCGGCATTCCTTGATCGACGCGTCGAACACCGGCTTGAGCTTGTCCTTCGGGATCACCATCTTGTCGCGGAAGACCTTCAGCCGTTCCGGCACGGTGCCTTTGCCAGGCAACAGCTTGTCGATTTCGGCCACCAGCTTCAGGTAGTAGGCGCGGTCGTGGTGCGGCGACACCGCGTCGTACAGGCGCGCGGTTTCATCGTCGAAGCTGAACTTCTGGCCGTTCAGCATGTCGATGCGGGTCAGCATGGACGAAAGCTGCTTGTTCAGGAATTCGATGCGCAGGGTTTCGTCCGCGCTGGCGGCCTTCTGGCCCGCCAGGTCCTTCAGCGCCGCGTCGACTTCGGCGCGGATGGTGGCCAGGCTCTTCTTTGCGTCGGTGGCTTCCTTCTGCAGTTCCGCCGGGCCGTAGTAGGCGTCCACGTAGGAGCTGTCGTGCACGCCGATGGCAAGCACCAGCTTCATGTAGCGCTCGGCGACGTCCTGCACCGATGCGGCAAATGCGCTGCTGGCCAGCAGCATTGCGGCGCCGCCCAAAATAATCTTCTTCATAGTGTCCCGATTTTTTAGTTGTTGAGGCGACGACATTATGCATCAGCGCGGCGGCGGCGCAATCGCTTGCCACATGGAATGAGCCTGGCCGTCGTCCAGCGATGCCTGCGGATATCCACAATAGCCCGCCAATCAGGATTCGACAATCATGTAAACACACCACCACTTCCCTGAAGCGAGTCCCGCCATGAAAAAGCCGTTCTACAAAGTGTTGTACATCCAGGTGCTGTTCGCCATTGCCTGTGGCGTGCTGCTCGGCGTGTTCTACCCGAAGCTGGGCGTGGACATGAAGCCGCTCGGCGACGGCTTCATCAAGCTGATCAAGATGATCATCGCCCCGGTGATCTTCTGCACCGTGGTAGCCGGTATCGCCGGCATGCAGGACATGAAGAAAATCGGCCGGGTCGGCGGCAAGGCCCTGCTTTACTTTGAAGTCGTATCGACCTTCGCGCTGGCCATCGGCCTGGTGGTGGCCAACCTGGCCAAGCCGGGCGCCGGCTTCAATGTCGATGCGTCCCACCTGGACGCCTCGTCCATCGCGCAATACACCGACAAGGCCAAGTCGCAAGGCACGGTCGACTTCGTGCTGAACATCATCCCGAACACGGTGGTGGATGCGTTTGCCAAGGGCGACATCCTGCAGGTGCTGCTGTTCGCGATCCTGTTCGGCTTCGCGCTGTCGATGCTCGGCGAGCGCGGCCGTCCCATCACCCGCGCCATCGACGATCTGTCGCACGTCATCTTCGGCATCGTCAACATGGTGATGAAGCTGGCCCCGATCGGCGCGTTCGGCGCGATGGCCTTCACCATCGGCAAATACGGCCTCGAGTCGCTGGTGCCGCTGGCCAAGCTGATGGGTTCGTTCTACCTGACCTGCGCGCTGTTCGTGTTCATCGTGCTGGGCGGCATTGCCCGCATGACCGGTTTCTCGATCTTCCGCTTCATCGCCTACATCAAGGAAGAACTGCTGATCGTGCTCGGCACCAGTTCATCGGAAAGCGCCCTGCCCGCCCTGATGCGCAAGCTTGAAAAACTGGGCTGCTCGAAACCCGTGGTCGGCCTCGTCGTTCCTACCGGCTACTCGTTCAACCTGGACGGCACCAACATCTACATGACCATGGCAGCCCTGTTCGTCGCCCAGGCGACCAACACCGACCTGACCCTGACCCAGCAGCTGACCATCCTCGGCGTAGCGATGCTGACCTCGAAAGGCGCTTCCGGCATCACCGGCGCCGGCTTCATCACGCTGGCGGCAACGCTGGCCGTGGTCCCGACCATCCCGGTCGCGGGCATGGCGCTGATCCTGGGCATCGACCGCTTCATGAGCGAATGCCGTGCCCTGACCAACTTCGTCGGCAACGGCGTGGCGACGGTGGTGGTATCGCGCTGGGAAAACGAGCTGGACCGCGATCGCATGGCCAGCGAGCTGGCTGCGCCATCGCACCACAGCCAGCCCGACGAAGTGGCCGTGATCCGCAAGGCAGCTTGATTACTTCAGCCTGAAAATCATGTCGACCGGCTGGACCAGCTTGATGATCTCGATCGCAAGCAGGTCCTGCCGGTTGTAAGCACTCCGGGTACCGCCCCGCGAGTAGTTAGTGTCCTGGGGTGCAAGGCCCATCGCCCGCGTCAAGTTCTTCAGGTTGCCCGATGTCACCGCGGTTACCGCTCCCAGTTTCAGTCCCGCCCCCTTTGCCATCGCCAGCGCCTTCTTGCGTGCGGCGGCCATGGCCTGCTCCATCAGTTCCATCTCCACTTTGTCGCGCTGACTGGTATCGAAGGCCGTCGCGAAGCCATCCAGGTTGGGCATGCCGATCAGCGGCGACACCAGCTCGCGCCACTTCGACATGTCGGTCAGCTTGATGTGCACGCCCGCGCGAATGTCGTAGAACGGCGCGGCCGGCTCGCCTTCCTTCACCTTGCGCAGGTCCTTGCGGACATCGCGGATCTCCAGGTTGTCGGCAGTAACGCCCAGCCCCTCGGCCAAGGCGCGTACCTGCGCGATGCGGCTTTCAACCAGCGCACGCGCGGCTTCAGGATCGACGTCGCCCGCCGTGATCTCGAAGTCGATCTCGCCAATGTCGGGCGCAATGTAGCGCGAACCCGATGCGTCCACGTGCACGAAGGGATACGCGGGCAACTCCGCCGCACCGGCAACTGAAGCGAGCGCGAGCGCGCCGACGAGAACGATTGCTTTCAACATAAGGTCTCCTGAAAAGTTTTCTGAAAGCCGAAGAATATGTTCTGTAGACAAACATGTCTACTTAAATTTTTACCTGTAATTCCTCCTAAAAGTTTTTTGTAGACATCAGTGTCTAGACAGACTATTCTAGAAAAAGACCTTGAAGGATTGCCATGCCGACGACACCCACGCCACCCAAACCGACGCCTGCGGAACTGGACTTGCTCCAGACCCTATGGCCGCTCGGCTCCGCCACTGCGAAACAGGTGCACCAGGAAATCATCAAGCAGCGCCCCGAGGTGAGCTACGCCACCGTGCTGCGCCTCATGCAGATCATGCACACCAAGGGCATCCTGATCCGCGACGAAAGCGACCGATCGCACGTATATGCGCCGGCGCAGGCACAGGACTCGCTGCAGACCAACCTGCTCAAGGACCTGATCCAGAAGGCTTTTTCCGGTTCGGCCAAGGCGCTGGTGCTGGCTGCGCTGCGCAGCGGCATCTCGAAAAAAGAACGCGAAGAGATCGAAAAGCTCCTGAAGGAGGAAGACAAATGAGCGCATACGCATCGCATGTCGTCGGCAGCCTCGGCTGGACGCTGGTTCACTTCCTGTGGCAGGGCCTCGTCCTCGGCTGCGCCACCGCGCTGATGCTGACCGTGATGCGCAATGCGCGCCCCGGGCACCGCTATACGGTGGCTTGCACCGCCTTGTTCCTGTGCCTGGCCTGGCCGGCCCTTGACCTCTGGACGCGGCTGCAGGACGCTGGACCGGCCGCGAGCGCTACAGGATTTGGCGGCGCCACAACCGCGGGCGACAACGGCGGCGACGTGCTTGCGGCCTACCTGCAATCGAACCTGGCGTGGATCGTGGCGCTGTGGGCAGCATGCGCCAGCGTGCTGGCGCTGCGTATCGGCCTCGGCCTGCTCTGGGTGCGCCGCGTCGGCAAGCTGCCTGCAGGCGACGCCCATTGGCAGGCAAAGCTGTCGCGCATGGCGGCGCAGTTCGGCGTCAGCCGCAATGTGCGGCTGCGCGTGGTGGCGGACCTGGCGAGCCCGATCACCGCCGGATGGTGGAGCCCGGTCGTGCTGATTCCCGCTTCCCTGATTACCGGGATGCCGCCGCATTTGCTCGAAGCGCTGCTGGCGCACGAACTTGCCCACGTCAGGCGCCACGATTACCTGGTCAACCTTGCCCAGAACGTGGTTGAAACACTGCTGTTCTACCACCCGGCCGTCTGGTGGATCTCGGGCCGGATCCGGGCAGAACGCGAACAGATTGCAGACGATATCGCTGCATCGCAGTTGGGCGAGCCGCGCAGGCTGGCGCTCGCCCTGTCCGAACTGGAGCGTTTCCAGTTCTCATCACACCATCTGGCCCAAGCAGCCAACGGAGGAGACTTAATGACACGTATTAAACGACTGGTTCGTCCCGACACGCAGGCACTCAACTGGAAGGCTGCGATTCCCGTGCTCGGCCTGGCAGCTACGCTGTTGAGCGCATGTGCCAGCACCGCGCCTGCGCCGGAAGAAATCAAGGAGCGTGCCGTCGTCGATTTCAGCACCTGCGCCAAGCCGGTGTGGCCGGCCGAATCGCTCAAGAACGAGAACACGGGTGCGGTGACGCTGGCGTTCCTGATAGGCACGGACGGCAAGGTGAAGGATTCGTCGGTCAAGAAGAGCAGCGGGTTCGTGCCGCTGGATGAGGCGGCACGAGTCGGTATTGAAAAGTGCTCGTTCAAGCCGGCTACGGTAAATGGAAAGCCGGTGGAAGACTGGATGTTGATGCAGTATGTGTGGATGTTGAAATAATTTCCTTAGCCCGAGCACGCCGTTCCCGCTTTTCGCTGTAGCTTGTTCAATTACCAGCGCAGCAATCGCGGGCCGGTCACGGCGCCTGCAATGGCCGGAACCAACATGCCGAGCAAGTACCAGACCGCCAGGAAAGGTAGTTCCATCTCTGGACAATGCAGCGAATACACCGCCGCGCTCACCGCGCCGGCAAGCAGCCCCGCCGCACCGCCCGCAAGTGCGAGGCGCGTCGGCGCAAGTCCTTTCAGCGCCCACATGGCCGCGCCAAACACTGGAATCGACAGCAGGGGAATGTTGACCAGGCAGTATCGCCAGGTGTCACCAAAAACAAGGTCGCTGCGCTCGGCTGGCGCAGCATTGAGCAGTGCGGCGATGGCAAGCATCCACACCGTTGCCAGCAGCGCGGCAAGCGCTGTTCCCGGCGCGCGTCCAAGCCGCACTCCCGGGCGCGCCAATCGCGCCGCCGCGTAGCAGGCCGCAATGGCGATCGATGCGGGAAATGCCAGCTTCATCCAGAACATCGGCAGCGTCACGGCTTCGGCAATGTCCGGACGTACTCCCATCACGATCGCCATTGCCAGCGCCGTTCCGCACAGTCCCCATCCGAGCGCAGCCGTAAAGCGACGCGCTGTCGCATCCGGCGCGACCGCGCCTGCATCATTCGCAAGCAGTGCCGCAAGTTCATCCGTCTTCATTTTCCACCATTCATCTTCGCCGCGAGCGCCTTCAGGCCGCGATGCACGCCGACCTTAACGGCGGACTCCGACATCCCAGTCGCCCGGGCCGCCTCAACGACCGACAGGCCATCCAGTTTCACATACTGGATCGGCACGCGCTGCCGCTCGGGCAGTTGTTCAAGCAACTTCGCGATGTCGCGGCGCGCATCGGCTGCATCGGTGTCCGACGCTGCCAGCACGTCGCTCTCATCATCCAACGGGTCATTCAGCGCCTCTCGCCCCATGCGTCGGCGCAGCATATCGGCAAGCTTGTAGCGCGCGATCGCGTAGATCCAAGCCGTCAGCGGTTGGTCCGCGTCATAGGTATGACGATGGTTATGCACCGCCAGCAACGTTTCCTGGACCAGGTCCTCGACCTCATCCGGCAAGCGGACCAGCCGCTTTCTGAAGTAGGCCCGCAAGTGGGCACTGAGTTTCATCAGAAAAGCATGATAAGCGGTACTGTCACCCGAAAGGCCAAGTACCAGCAAGCCGTGCAAGCTGTCTTCGCTGACGCTCATGCGAAATCCCTGATGATATATTCGTCAATTTTTCGCATCTGGTTACAGGTGGCATCTAAAAAATAAGAATCATGATCGTCCTTGTAACCTGCGCCCACTTTCAAGCGAATTACCATGCAGACCGCCGGCTTCCTACGACTTTATCGGATCTGGGCGGGCTGCCTCTCAACAACCATTCACAGGAGCCTTATCATGGAAACCCGTACTCTCGCCGTTGCAGCCTTTACTGTTGCCGCCCTTGCCTCGGGCGTCACACAGGCACAGGACAAGAAAGCCACCGACAGCAAGCCCGCCATGGAAAAATGCTATGGCGTTTCACATGCAGGCAAGAACGACTGCGCCGCCGGCCCTGGCACCACTTGTGCCGGAACATCGAAAATGGATTATCAAGGCAACTCCTGGAAACACGTCCCTGCCGGTACTTGCACCAGCATCAAGACACCAAAGGGCAACGGTTCGCTTCAACCGATCAAGAGCTAAAGCCCTCACTATACGCATCTCGCCAACATGACCGCAATCCTGACAGCAGGGCTTGGCCTGAAGCCGCAACATTATGAAGCGGCGCTGGCCTGCCGCGCCGATGGATTGTGGTTCGAGGTGCACCCCGAGAACTATTTTGTCGCAGGCGGCCCACGTCTCGGATGGCTTGAGGCCATCCGGGCCGTGCACCCGATTTCCCTGCACGGTGTCGCGCTCTCGCTGGCCGCCGATGCCGCGCCAGATGCGACGCACCTCGAACGGCTTACTTTACTTGCGAATCGCATCGAACCGGCTCTGATATCGGAACACCTCGCCTGGTCCGCCTTGCGCGGCGCTTACCACCCCGACCTGCTGCCTTTCCCGAGAACGAACGAAGCATTGTCGCGCATCGCCGACAACATCGCGCGTACGCAAGCGACGCTCGCTCGACGCATCGCCATCGAAAACCCTGCACATTACGTGCATATCGATGGCCACGCATGGGAAGAAGTCGACTTTCTTGCCGAACTCGCCAAGCGAACCGGCTGCGGACTTCTTCTCGATGTCAACAACGTCTACGTTGGGGCGCGCAATCTCGGCTATTCGGCGACGGACTATATTGACCGTTTTCCCGCCGAACCGGTAATGGAAATTCACCTTGCTGGCCATACTCCCGACCCGAACCTGGGCGCCGCGCTGCTCATCGATTCGCACGATATGCCCGTCGCGCCTGAAGTATGGGCGCTTTACAAGCGGCTGATCGGCCGCATCGGTCCGCGCCCGACCTTGATCGAACGCGACGACAATCTGCCCGAGTTCGATGTCTTGCTGGCCGAGCGTGATAGCGCGCAAGCCTTGGCGCATTCGTCATGTGCAAAGGAAGCCTGCGGATGATTACCAGCCTCGCTCAATTCCAGGATCACTTTGCGCAGGCGCTGGCGACATCGGAACCTGACGCCGTGCCTGAAATCGCCGCCTTGGCGCGTCAGCCTGGGTTCTCGGTCTACCGCAACACCGTCTTGAAGGGCTGCATCGACGCCTTGCAGGCCAACTATCCGTCGGTGGCACGGCTGGTCGGCGAGGAATGGTTTCGCGCCGCCGCCGCAACGTATGTTCGCTTACAGCCGCCCCAAGACGCGCGCATGCTGTATTACGGCGCAGGATTTGCGGAGTTCCTGGCGCGTTTCGAACCCGCCGCCGATTTGTCCTACCTGCCCGATGTGGCGCGGCTCGACCGCTTGTGGACCGAGGCGCATGCGGCATGCGACGAATTACCGCTCGACCCCGCCGCGCTCTCCGGCCTCGACCCGGACGCGCTCGCCGGCACAGTGCTGCACCCGCACGCAAGCGCGCATTGGAGCTGGTTTGCGGAGCAGCCGATTTACACGATCTGGCGAAGAAACCGAGAGGCGCTCGACGATGGCAGCGAGATCGCGTGGCAGGGTGAAGGCGTACTACTGACGCGACCGCGCGGGGCGGTCGCATGGATCGCGCTCGATGCAGGGGGCTGCGCATTCCTTGACGCTTGCATGGCCAGCAACCCGCTGGCCGACGCGGCAACTGCAGCGCTCAACGCGCGACCAGATACCGACCTCGCGCAACTGCTCTCCACGCTGCTTGAGGCAGGCGCATTCGGCCGCATCGGCGGAACCTGCAAGCAATCCTAAAAAGGAGTCATCATGAACCACGCCGCCACTACCGCTGCCGAAACCGTCACCGTTGGCGGCATTCGGGGACGCTGGAACCGGGCTGCCGATACGCTGGCAAAGCTGATCAACCACACCTCGCTTGCGCTCATTGACCGCTTCGCGATAGCGGCAGTTTTCTTCTACTCGGGCCGCACCAAAGTCGACGGTTTCCTGACGGTAAACGACAGCGCCTACGCGCTTTTTCGCGACGAGTACAAGGTGCCGCTGATTCCGCCCGAGATCGCCGCGCACCTGGCCACCTATGCCGAACACCTGTTCCCGCTCCTGCTGGTGCTCGGCCTGATCACGCGCCTTTCCGCGCTTGCATTGCTCGGCATGACTGCCGTAATCCAGATCTTCGTGTATCCGGATGCATGGCCGACCCACCTGTCATGGGCCGGATTGCTGCTCTACCTGATCGCCCACGGCGCAGGACCAGCTTCGGTCGATCGCCTGATCGGGGTCAAGTGAGCACGCTTTCAGAGGGTAGCGCACAACGCCGCGGCGAAAACGAAAACGGGGCGCACTTCGCACCCCGTTCCCATTCCAGCTTTCAGCCGATTACACTGCCGATACGTCCAGCTCCGCCTGCGTAGCCTGCTGTACCTGCTCCCTGGTCACGCCAGGCGCCAGTTCAACCAGCTTCAACCCGCCCTCGGTCACTTCGATCACACCCAGGTCGGTAATGATCAGGTCCACCACCCCCACGCCGGTCAGCGGCAGGTCGCACTTGTGCAGGATCTTCGGCGAGGTGCTGCCGTCCTTGGCCGTCGCTACATGCTCCATCACGACAACCACGCGCTTGACGCCCGCCACCAGGTCCATCGCGCCGCCCATGCCCTTGACCATCTTGCCTGGGATCATCCAGTTGGCCAGGTCGCCCTTTTCCGACACCTGCATCGCGCCGAGGATCGCCAGGTTGATCTTGCCGCCGCGGATCATGCCAAAGGAGTCGGCCGAGCTGAAGTACGCCGAGCCAGGAAGCGCCGTCACGGTCTGCTTGCCGGCGTTGATCAGGTCAGCATCGACTTCCGCCTCGGTCGGGAACGGGCCGATGCCGAGCAGGCCGTTTTCCGACTGCAGGAACACTTCGATATCCTGCGGAACGTAGTTGGCCACCAGGGTCGGCAGGCCGATGCCCAGGTTCACATAGAAACCGTCTTGCAATTCTTTCGCCGCGCGCGCGGCCATTTGATCACGAGTCCAAGCCATGTTCTTCTCCGAATGCTGTCTTAGTTGGCACGCACGGTGCGCTGTTCGATGCGCTTTTCCGGCGTTGGGTTGACGACGATGCGCTGCACGAAGATGCTCGGCAGGTGCACCTGGTCCGGATCGATCTCGCCTACCTCGACCAGCTTTTCGACTTCGACGATGGTGATCTTGCCGGCCATCGCGACGTTCGGGTTGAAGTTGCGTGCGGTTTTGCGGAACACCAGGTTGCCCGCGCGGTCGGCCATGTAGGCCTTGACCAGCGACACGTCGGCTACCAGGCTGCGTTCCATCACGTACTGCTCGCCGTCGAATTCGCGCACTTCCTTGCCGTCCGCGACGATGGTGCCGACGCCGGTCTTGGTGAAGAAGGCCGGAATGCCGGCGCCGCCCGCGCGCAGCTTTTCAGCCAGCGTGCCTTGCGGGGTGAATTCGAGTTCGAGTTCGCCGGCCAGGTACTGGCGCGCGAATTCCTTGTTTTCGCCGACGTAGGACGAGATCATCTTCTTGATCTGGCGGGTGGTCAGCAGCTGGCCGAGGCCGAAGTCGTCGACGCCCGCATTGTTGGAGATGGCGGTCAGTCCGGTAACGCCGGAGTCGCGCAGCGCGAGGATCAGTTCCTCGGGAATGCCGCACAAACCGAAGCCGCCCACCGCGATGGTCTGGCCGTCCTTGACGATGCCGTCCAGCGCAGACGCCGCATCAGGATAAACTTTATTCATTCCTGTGTCCCTTTTTATGGTTAACTGCTGAGTAGATTCTCAGCATAAAATACGGCAGCCAAAAGTACAATACCGTAGAAATACCTGCAACCCTACACCCTGCGCCGCTTAATTTTTCTCAGATGACCGTATCCTACGCTATTGATTACGAAACGATTTTCAAATACGCGCCCGTGGGCATGTGCATCTCGGTCGACCGCGTGATCCAGGCCTGCAACGACGCGCTGGCCTCGATGTTCGGCTACGGCAGCTGCGAACTCGACGGCCAGTCGTTCCAGGTACTGTACCCGACCGCGGACGAATTCCTGCGCACCGGCGACCGCATCATCCCGATCATGAATACGCGCGGGCGCTACTCGGACGAGCGCATCATGCGCCGCGCCAACGGCGAGCTGTTCTGGTGTCACGTGAGCGGCCGCGCGCTCGACCCGAAGCAACCGCTGGGCGCCGGCGTGTGGACGTTCGAGGATGTCAGCGAGAAACGTCCGGTGACGGCCGAGCTGACGCCGCGCGAGCGCGAAGTGGCGGCGTTGTTGGTCGAAGGCAAGACCAGCAAGATCATCGCGCGCGACACAGGCCTCAGCCCGCGCACGGTGGAAATGCACCGCGCCAAGCTGATGCGCAAGTTCAGCGCGGCGACCTCGTCCGAGCTGGTGCACAAGCTGGTGGGAGTGTCGCGTTAAGAATCAGGGATGCCGCTTACACCAGGTGCCCGCCCTCACCTTCCCAATTCGCCACTTCGGGTTCAAGGTCGCGTCCGGGTGGCCGGTAAACGGCGGTCTTCTTCACGGCATCGTCAACCTCCTGCGGCGTCAGCAGCACAGTTGTCTTGAGCGTAGTCACTCCAGCTGCATTCACCCTGATCGAAAGTGCCGCGGCCGCCGCGTTGTCAGGCAGTTCGCCGATGATATAGACGTCCCGGTCGCCAAACGCAAAATAAAAGGCTTCAACCGTTCCTCCAAGCGACTTGAACAACTCCTCGACGGCGCCAAGCCGGCGGGTTCCGCCCTCCTTGATCAGGCCATTCAGGCCTTCGCTGAGATAGTTCGCTTCAAATAGAAATTTCGGCATTTCAATCTCCTTCCAAGTGGGCAATGTCCAACCCGGTAGGTGGCTCCTCTTGGTCAGCCTGTCGACGAGGGCCATGTCCGTACCTGAAGTATGCGCCTCCGCGAACTTGACGGCCAGTCGTTCCGGGTGCTATACCCGACCGTGGACGAATTCCTGCGCGCCAGGGACCACGCTTCCGGTAGTTCGAACAAATTGCATTCGCTTCAAATTCCAACCAAAAATAAGGAGACTTGAATGAGCAATTTCATTACGCTGCTGCCCACCCTGCTGATCGGCGCGCTCGCCCTGATCATGTTCGGCCTTGGCCTGTCGCTCACGCTGGGCGACTTCCGGCGCCTGCTCGGCCATCCCAAGGCTGTCGTGCTGGCGCTTGTCCTGCAAACCCTGGTGCTGCCGGCTATCTGCTACGGCCTGATCGTCGGCCTCGGCGTAGCGCCAATCTACGCCGTCGGCCTGATGCTGCTGGCGGCCTCGCCCGGCGGCGTGTCGGCCAACCTGTTCAGCCACCTGTTCGGCGGCAATGTGGCGATGAATATTTCGCTCACCGCCATCAATACCCTGCTCTCCATCGTCAGCCTGCCGCTGATCGCGAACTTCGCCATCGAGACCTTCGCCAGAACCGGCCAAGTGGTGCCGATGCAGACCGCGAAGGTGGTCGAGGTGATCGGCATCGTGCTCGTTCCAGTGGTGATCGGCATGTTCGTGAAGAGCCGCGCGCCACAGTTTGCCGCGCGCATGGACAAGCCGATGAAGCGCTTCTCGATGGTGGTGCTGGCCGCGCTGGCGACCATCGCCATCGCCAAGGAATGGACGGCGCTGACCGCCTCGTTCGCCTCCATCGGCCTGGCCGTGATCGCCTTCAACGCCTTCAGCCTGGGACTGGGCTACTACGTGCCGCGCATGATGGGCCTCGACAAGCCGAACGCGATTGCGATCGGCTACGAAATCGGCATCCATAACTCGACGCTGGCAATTTTCGTGGCGGTGTCGGTGCTGGGCGACTTCCAGCTGATGCTGCCGGCGGCGATCTATTCCGTCAGCATGTACGTGCTGGCGACCGCTTTCGGTTTCCTTGTGCTGGGAAGGCAATCGGCCGGCGCCGCGGCGCCGGCCTGATCTCAGCCGCGCACGGTGACGATGGTGGCCTGCTTGACATCCTCCCCTTCGTGAACGGAAGGGGATTCCCACTGCTGGCGTCTGATGCCCCAGACGGAAGCCGGCTGAAACGAGCCCAGCTTCTTATTCAATCCGCAGGATATCTTTCGACCTCGCCGATGGCGACTGCGGCTTGGAAAATGCGGTACTGGTGAACCATGCCCCAGCGCGTAATCGCTTACTGCGGCACTTATAAAATTTGACCGTGAACCAACAACAAGGTTCAACACATTTTTTGCTTGGACGGCTGCGGGCGCTACGCGTCCGACTCCTTTCACTCCCTGCCCTAAATCGGTTCAGTGTTCACTGGCGGCGATGGGCGCCGCCATCCGCTGCACGACGTCGGCGAAGGGCATCGGCCTTCCGAACAGCCATCCCTGCGCGTAGTGCACGCCGCGCTGGCGCAGGAATTGCGCCTGCCCCTCGGTCTCCACGCCTTCCACAACCATGTTCAGCTTCAGGCTCTTGGCCATCTCGATGATGTGCTGGACCACATGGCTGGTCGGCGCCTCGGTGGCGATGGCTTCGATGAAGCTCTTGTCGATCTTGAGGGAATCGACCTCCAGTGTTTCGAGGTAGGACAGGCTGGAATAGCCGGTGCCGAAGTCGTCGATGGCGACCCGGTAGCCCTTGGCACGGATGTCGCGCGTTGCCTCGCGCGCGGCACCGAGGTCGAGCAGCCCGCGCTCGGTCATTTCGAGGACCACGTTGCCCGGCGCGGCGCCAGTCTCTGCAAGCAGGGGTCGAGCGTGGCGGCAAGCTGGGGCGAATGCAGGTCCGCGGCAGGCAGGTTGACGGCGATGTGAAAGCCAGGGTGGCGTTTCAGGAAGTCGCCCGTATCGTGAGCCACCAGTTCGAACACGCGCCGCGTGAGCTCCAGGATCAGCTCGTCTTTCTCCACGATTGGGATGAACATCTCCGGCCCGACAAGTTCGCCTTCCGAACGCTGCCAGCGGATCAGCGCCTCGGCGCCTACCACTTCGCCGGTCTGCAGGTCGACGATCGGCTGGTACAGCAGGAAGAACTCGCGCCGCTTCAGGCCCGCCCTGATGGCCGAAGGAATCGACAGCTGCATGCGCGCCAGCAGCAGCACCGACGTGGCCAGCACGAGGCCGGCAACAACGCCCGCCGGCACCAGCCGCCGCGCCGCTTCCTTCGTGCGCGAGCTGAGGTAGTCGACCGGGACGGCGGCGACCGCGGCGGTGAGGTATCGGCTGGACTTTGCGACAGCGACCACGTGCTGCCCGCCGAGAAAGGTTATCTCTGTACGGTTAGATTGAGAATAAAAGGGTTTTACGTTCTTGGCAGTTAGAAATGGCGGCATGTTAACGTCACTGCCGGCGCATTGCTTATTTTGCCCTAGGCTCAGCGGGAACAGGTGCCGGTGCTTTTTCTGCTGCAGATCGGCCCGCCTCAAAGGCGCCAAGCGTGGTTTGCACGATAGACATATTAGACTGCTGAGTCCCGAGGTATGCGGCGAGCGCGATGCCGAGGACCGAAAGGACGGTCGTAAGCGACGTGATCCAAAGAGTCTGCTTGAGGCCGCCAGCGCGATCGGCTGCGGCTGCTGCGGTTTCGGCTGCAGCGGCCGCACGTTCCGCAAGCGATGCCATCGTTTGCTGATGACCTGCAAGCGTCGCAGTCACTGCCTGCTGCTGCCCGGTTATCGTTGCAATGAAGGCGTCGATCTTCCCCTCTATGGAGCGGACACGACCATCCATCCTGAGTTCTATGTTCTCAAGCTTGGCGTCGATCTCTTCTCGTGTTGGCGTGGTCATGTGCGTATCTTCTTCCGCTTCCTTGGCGCTGTCAATCGCGCTCGGCAATTCCGCCTGCGCTTCGGCCAAACGCCGGTTGATCTCTTCTGTTTTG